>NZ_JAZEWV010000026.1:0-93578 GCF_036353415.1 Actinacidiphila polyblastidii | reverse complement strand
TCGTCAGGCGGGGCGGTTCGGCGAGGCCGTCGCCGACTACACCGCCGCCCTGGAGGTCGACCCCTCCCTCACCTGGCTTCTTGTCGAGCGTGGGGAAGCTCATCGGCAGGCAGACCAGTTCGGCGAGGCCGTCGCCGACTACACCGCCGCCCTGGAGGTCGACCCGTCCCTCACCTGGGCCCTTGTTCAGCGCGGACAGGCTCATCGTCACGCAGGCCGGTTCGGCGAGGCCGTCGCCGACTACACCGCCGCCCTGGAGATCGACCCCTCCCTCACCTGGCTTCTTGTCGAGCGTGGGGAAGCTCATCGTCAGGCAGACCAGTTCGACGAGGCCATCGCCGACTACACCGCCGCCCTCCAACAAGACCCCACCAACGCTTGGATGCATTACTTACTCGGATTGGTCTTGAGGGGGAAAGGCTTGGGGGGCGAGGACGAGCCGTGGGGACGGGCGGTGGAACTCCTCAACAGGGATGCTCAGAACGGGCCTGATGCCGTGCACGCCCATGGAAACCTTTTGATCGTATTTTGTGCCATGGGTGATTGGCGGGCAGCTTCGGAACAGCTGGAGTATTTTTTGGCTTTCGCACCAGCAGAGAATCGTGTCAGGGAAGCGATGAAGGATCTGGAAGACCTGGCAGGAACGCTTCCCATCGACGCAGATCAGTTGGGACAGGTCCGGTACCGCCTACAGCGCACACTTGACGCGCCATGAACCGTTCCGGTGGGCCCGCCGCGGCGTGACGGGCAGCCCCGGTTCGCGAATCCCGGAGGCGGCTCCACGAAGAACCCCAGGTCAGACATCTGACCTGGGGTTTTCGTTTCGGTTGCCTTGCAGTCAGTGGCCCATGCGGCCAGGGCGGCGCCCTGGCTCACCGCGCCGCTGGGACGAGGCGACTCGGTTCGTCAGGACACCCTGACGCCGGAGCCGAGGGTCCATGTCTGGTTGGCGCCGCCGTTGCAGGTCCACAGCTCCAGGCCGGACCCGTTGGGGTTGGTGGCCCCGGTGACGTCGAGGCAGAGGCCGGACTGGACGCCGGTGATCGTGCCGTTGGAGTTGACGTTCCACTGCTGGTTGGTGTTGCCGTTGCAGTCGTAGATCTCGACGTGGGTGCCGGCGGTGGTCGCGCCGCCGTGGGCGTCGAAGCACTTGCCCAGCACCTTCAGCGTCTTGGCCGAGGAGCTGTAGGTGATCTTCTGGTTGGTGCCGCCGTTGCAGTCCCACACGGCCAGCTGCGTGCCGTTCACCAGGGTGCTGTTCGGGTCGTCGGCGCAGCGGCCGGAGAGGCTGCTGGTCAGGGTGCCGCCGACCGGGGTCGAGGAGGCGGAGGGGGTGACCTTGAACAGCGCGGACTCGTGCGGGGCCAGGCTCCGGCTGACGGAGTTGGTGAGCGTCTCGTTCGACTTGCCCCAGAGGTTGCGCACCGTGGCGGAACCGCTGAACCCGAGGTCGGAGAAGTTGGCCGTCACCGTCTCGTTGCCGGTCCGGTCGGAGCGGTTGAACAGCGCCACCGTGTAGCTGCCGTCGGGGTTCTTCTGCTTCGTGGCCCACACCTGCAGATCGTTGTTGTTCGAGATCTGGCTGGCCACCACGGAGTCGGTCTGGTTGACGTTGGTGACCTCGGCGTTCTTCAGCATGTTGAGGTCGCCGGCGTCGAGGTTGGTCAGGTCGCTCCCCAGCATCATCACCGACCGCGTGATCGCCCACAGAGTGATCACGCTCTGCCGCTCGTTCACGGTCAGGCCGTTGTGGTCACCGTTGCCGACCTCGATCGAGTCCGGGTCGTTCCAGCCGCCCGGACCGGCGTACGGCCCCCACTGCGCCAGGTTCGCCCACCGCGGCCCGACGTTGCTCCAGGTGGTGAGGGTCGAGCAGTAGCACTCGATGTCACCGCCCGTCCGCCAGCTGTTGGAGTACTGCTGCCAGGTCTTGATGTTGTTGATGTCCAGGGTGTTCGACAGGCCGAGGTGGATGGTGCGGCCGGTCTGGTTCAGCGCCTTCGACCAGGCGATGACGTCGTTCTGGTCGCTGGTGTGCACGCCGTCGATCTTGATGTAGTCGACCCCGTAGGAGGCGAACTGGTTGGCCCACGAGTTCACGAACGCCTGCGCCGCGGTGGGGTTCTTGTTGTAGTCGATGAAGTACATGACATTGCCGAACCCGCCGTAGTTCGACTCGAAGGTCGACGTGCTCGAGACGATGTCCCGTGCGTGGTAGGACGTGCCCTCGATCGGGGTGTTCTGGTCGTACGCCGCCTTCGGGATGCCCGGCGTCACGTACATGCCGAACTTCTCCCCCAGGCCGTGGATGAAGTCGCCCAGGTTCTTCATGCCGTCCGGGAACTTGCCGGTGTCGACGACCCAGCGACCGTACTGATCGACGGTGGTGCCGGGGTTCTTGATGTAGTAGTCGTCCAGGTTGATGTACTGGTAACCCACTGACATCAGGCCCGAGTCGTGCATCGCCTGAGCCTGGGCCTTGATCTTGGCCTCGGTGGGGTTGTTTCTGACGGAGCTCCAGCTGCTCCACCCCATCGGCGGCGTCCGCGACGCACCGTTGTCCTGGGCTTGCGCGGGCGTCGAGCCCGTCAGGGGGGAGAGGAGCAGCGAGGCCGCCAGGGCGACCGTCGCGACGAGTGCGCGCTTGGACATGACTCTCCTTCGAGTCGATTCACTTCACGCCGGGGGTTCAGACTGTTCCGTATTGAGCCCTAGTGTTCGATCGAGTGTCAATACATCTAACCAAGTGGACTCGATCGGACAGATTCGATCAGCCTCAGGGGTGCGCGGCGGCTGTCGTTCGTGCAGTGGCGGGCGTCGTACGAGGCGAACGGCGCGCGCGTGGTGCTGTGCGCGGCGACGCACGGGGCGCCGCCGGAGGTGTGGGTGTCGCACGGCGGCGTGGTGGCCGCCTGCGCTGAGCACAGGCGGATGGCGTGCGGCGTGCGGCGAGGCAGCATGTGGCGGGGCGGCGTGCCGCGTCTCGCGTATGCCGCGTCGGCGGCGGTGAATCGGGGCGGGGATAAAGCGGTGGGGGGCGTGTGGCGTTATCGGAGGGGGAAAGTGGCGCGATGTGCCGGGTCGGTCAGCCGCTACCCGAGAGGTCCTCGTCGGAATCCGGGGGCGTCCCTTCGATCGACTTCGACCTTCGCGCGGCGGACTTCGGATAGAGAAGTGCGGCGAATTTCTCCACGTCGGCCCGGGTCTTCGGCTCCTTGCGGGAAAACCACTCGAGCAGCAGCAGCTTGAACAGCATGTTCAGTACGCTGAGCGCCACCGATGCCTCGGCTCCGTGCCATGAGAGTTCTCCGATCGTGGACATGGAGCGCTCCCCCCTTCCAGGTCGTGTGGCCGTTCGGCGGCCCTCCGGCGGGGTTCTCGTCCCCGTGCCGACAGCCTCCCGCCGGCCGCTGAGACCGTTTAGCGGTCCTCCGCCGAATTGCGTCGGGAGCGCCGGCGCGTCGATTTCGGCGATAGTGCGGTGGCGATTCGCCGGAGGCAGGAGCCGGGCTATCCTGACGTGATGGTGGGGGCATCGAAGACGCGGGTCGGGGTGTGCCGGGTCGCCGCGTTAGGCGAATTGATCATCACGAGTGAAACCGGGGGCGAGGAACCGCTGACGGCCGCGCCCGCGGCCGTTCTGCTGCGGCTGCTCTTCGCCAAGGGCAGGACGGTCGCCGCGGACAGCATGCGGGGTCTGCTGCCGCGCGCGGACGGCGCGGACGCCGTGCATGCGGCGGTCAGCACCGTGCGGCGCGCGTTGAAGGGCCACGGCGTGGCGTTGGACGCCCAGCGCAACGGTGCCTACCGGCTGCCCGCGGGCGCGGTGTGGCTGGACGCGTCGGAGTTCGCCGCCGAGGTGGGACGTCTGCCGCCCGACGCCTCCGCCGCCGAACTGACGGGGCTCCTCGCCTGGTGGCGTGGCGATCCGATCACGATCCATCCGGGCGTCGACGAACGCCACTGGCGGCCGGCGCTGCGCGCCCGCCTCGACCTGGTGGAGCGGGTCGCGGCGCTGTTCCGCGCCGGCACCCAGGTCGACGGGTGGCTCGACTTCGCCGAGCAGTTCAGCGGCGTCGACGAGGCGGTGCGCCGCGTCGACCTCCTCGACCCCGCTCGCCTTCCGCTGCGCCGGCGCCGGCTGCTCATCGTCGAGGACTCGGCTCCGCTGGGGCGCGAACTGGCCCAGCTCTTCACCGAGATGGGGTACGAAACGACGCTCGCGCCCGCCCGCGGGGAGGCGCTGGCGGAGCTGGAGCGCGAGCGGTTCGACGCCGCCCTGGTCGACCGCCATCTCACCCGGGACAACGACGACAACGACGGCTACGTCGTGTTGCAGAGGCTCCAGGAACTCGGAGTGCCGAGCACCCTGCTGACGGCCTTCCTGCCCGGCGGCGATCCGCGGGAGAAGGCGCGGATGCTGGAGGACAAGTTCGGGCTGGCCGGGGTCTGCACCAAGGGCGACGGGTTCCTGCCCGACGCGGTGAAGGCCGTGCAGGGCATGATGCGCGGCTGACCGCGCCGGTTCACCAGGCCGCTGACCTGGGCGCAGCTGACCGGTGGTCAGCTGACCGCGCAGCTGGCCGCGGCGGGCTGACCGGGGCCGTCCGCCGCCAGGACCTACGCTCCGGCCGGCCCGCTCCGGGTGACCGGCAGCTCGATCCGGGCGACGGTCCCTCCGCCGTCGGCGGGGAGGAACCGCAGCGTCCCGCCGTGCCGCCTGATGTGGTCGCGCGCGTAGCGCACCCCGTTGCCGGACCCGATGGGAAGCAGCCCGTCGCCCTCCACGCGCTGCTGCTCGTTGTTGAGGACCGGCAGCCAGCCGGGTCTGACCCCGGCCCCGTTGTCGCAGATGTCGATCCGGGCCACGGTGGGGCCGATGCCGACCGGGTCGCGGCGGCGGACGGTCAGCTCGACCGTGACCCTGCCGCCACCGCCGTCGCGTTCGTCGGCCGCCCGGCGGGCGTTCTCCAGCAGGCTGTTGAAGGCCAGGTTCAGCAGCTGCCGGATTCCCCAGACGAGGATCGGCGCGGCCTCGCCGCCCGGCGCCAACGCGATCTCGCTCAGACCAGAGCCGTTGCTCCACGACTCCCGGCAGCGCCGCTCCAGCTCGGTCCGCAGGTCGATCTCGGACTGGGCGTTGAGCTGTTCCTGCAGTGCGTTGGGGGCGCCGAACCGTTCGATGGTGTCGGACAGTCCGCTGAGCCCCTCGCGGACGCTCGCCTGATCGCCGCGCTCCAGCGCGCCCTGCACCCCGCGCAGGTCGCTCGTCATCTTGTGGCCGTACGAGCTGATGACCGTGTACAGGCCGACCGGCGCGCTGTAGTCGCTGCGGTCGCGCAGCTCGGTGAGGTCGGACAGGCCGCTGTGCAGCCGGCTGCGCAGCACGTCCTGGCCCGCCCCGGCGAGCAGCGCGGCCAGTCCGCCGTTCGGCCAGGCGTACGTGGCCGGGGCGCCGGCGCCCGGACCGGTGAGCAGGCCCGCCGCGGCCACCCGGGACAGCGCGGCGTCGGCGGCGACGGGCAGGACGGACGGATCGGCGTCCGGCGGCAGCAGCAGGTCGGCCAGCGCCCAGGCGTCCAGCGTGCGGGACGGCTCCACGCAGCGGATGTACAGCACGGCCCGCAGCACCAGCGCCGCTTCGAGATCGGAGGCGAAGAGCGCGTCGACGACCTGGTCGTGGAACCTCTCCTGGGCGGCGGCGTCGGCCCGCCAGCCGTCCAGCACCTCCAGGGTCAGCTTCTGGCCCGAGCGCCCCGCGCCGGACGGCGCGTCGGCCGCCAGCAGAGCGCACAGCGCCTCGCGCAGCACCAGGGGGTGGCCGCCGGTGTCGTACAGGAGGGCGTCCGCGACGGCCGCGGTGGCGTGGACGCCGAGCATGTCGAGCCACCACTCCAGGTCCTCGTGCGACTCGTACGGGTGGCCGGGCCCGGCGTCCTCGTCGGGGGCCGGAAGCGCGCCGACCACGTCCCGCACCCTGAGCCGGCGGCAGACGGCGCGCAGGACGTTGATCCGCGAGCCGGCGGTCGAACCGCTCCCGGAGCGCGGCGGGGCGGCCAGCTGGAGGACGGCCGTCGCCTCCAGCGGGGCGATGCCGCGCTGGGCCGCCCGCAGGTGCGCCTCCTGGAGCTGGGTGCGCAGGACCAGCCAGACCGCCGGCCCGTCCTGGCCGGGGGTCCAGCCGGGCGGGCCGATGTAGAGGGGGAGTTGCAGGGGCAGGCCGAGTCGCGGGATGCGCCGGTGGTCGGCGACGCCGGACACCCAGGTGACGAAGCCGCCGTCCGCGGCGCGGACCCGGTGGCGTACGTCCGCCTCGCCCAGGAAGGTGTCCAGGGCGCGGGCGAACCGGCCGACCGCGGCCTCGTTCAGGCCCTGGTGGAGGGAGTGGAGGGCGTCGACGAGCTCGGCGCCCTCCTCGCTGCGCGGCCGCCACAGCGCGTCGAACTCGGGTCCGGTGCTGGCCGGGCCGCCGGCGTACCAGCTCAGCACCTCGTCCAGGCCGTGGTCCGCCCAGGGGAACATCGGCCAGGGGGACACGGTGCGGGGTTCGGCCAGCGGGCTGGGTGACGGCCCGGCGGTGATCAGCCGTTCCGCCGCGGCGAGTTCGCCGTGGCCCAGGCAGTCCCGTACGGACCGCGCCCAGCTCGCGGTGGAGTCCGCCGGGTCGTCCTCGGCGCCGGCTCCGGGCAGTTCGTCCAGGACGTCGAGCAGCCGCTGGTGCAGGGAGCCGCGCTTGTCGTCGGTCAGCGCCTTGACGTGGTCGGTCCATGCCGCCAGGGCCGCCTCGGCGTCCGCCAGCCGTTCGTCGACCAGGCCCGGCGGCGCGTCGGCGATCGCCTGCGCGGGCAGCCCCGCCCGCGCGGCCTGGCGCAGCAGTTGCTGCCTGGCCCGTTCGATGCGGACGCCCGCCTGGACGACGGCGGCGTCCACGTCCACCGCCTCGCCGCCCGGCACCCGCCGTGCGGCGTGGAAGTCGCCCGCCTCGACGAGGGCCTGGGCGGCGGCCTCGGGGTCGGCCGGCGGCTCCGCCAGCCCGTCGAGCACCGCGGCCAGGCAGTCGTCCGCGGCGACCGTGCCAGGACCGAGGGCGAGCGCCATCAGCCCCGGGTAGCGCCAGCGCTCGGGCCAGTCGGGGAGCACCTCGCGCAGGACGCCGTCCAGGTCGGCGTCGTCGGCGGGTTCCGTCATCGGCCCTCTCCCCACGCGGCGAAGTCGGACAGCTCGTCCAGCGCGCGGTCGACGAGCGCCCTCTCGGAGCGGCCGTCGAGCCGGGTGGCGGCCTCCCTCAGCTCGGGCAGCAGCGCGCCGAGCGCCTGGGCGGTGGGGAACTGCCGGGCCAGCTCGCCGCCGGCGGTCGGCCGCGCCGCGTTGAGCAGGCCCACCAACTCGACCGCCGCGGTGTGCACTTCGACCAGGCGGGCGACGAAGTTGCGGCGCTGCCCGGCCATCATGACCGGCAGCGGCTGCACGGAGTTGAGCGAGAGCGTCGTGTCGTCGAGTTCCCTGTCGACGTTCTCCACGGGGTGGGCGGCCGACCACTCCCGCAGGGCGGAGGTGTTCCGGTCGTCGAGGTGGGCGCGCAGGCGTCCGTAGACGCCGTCGGCGTGGAAGAGGGCGGCGTGGGTGCGGATGCCGGAGACGAAGCGGAAGGTGACCGCCTCGGCCCGGGACAGCCGCCGCTCCAGCAGCTCCCACGACGCCCGGAGCGCGTCGAGGTACCGGGCGTCGTCGAGTTCCGCGCTCAGCTGGAGGACCGGTACGGCGCCGAGCCCGGCGTCGTAGTGCCCGCGGGTGAGCACGGCCAGCTCGCGCCAGGGGCCGGCCAGGGCGGGTTCCAGCAGGCCGAGGGCTTCGCGCGCGGCGGCCCTGCGCTCGCCGAGCAGCACCTCGTCGGCGCACAGGCAGGTCAGCGCGGCCGCCTCGGCGACCGCTCCCGGCCGCTCCCCGGCGAGCAGTTCGTCCGTCTCCAGCGCGGCCGTGGCGATGGCGCTGTCGAAGCCCTCGCCGCCGCGCTTGAGCGCCGCCAGGCACAGCGAGAGCCGCGGCCGGGTCTCCGCGCGGTCCAGCGCGGCGCGCAGAACGTAGGCCTCCAGATACGCGCCGCACTGCCACCGGTCCTGCAGGAGCCACCGGTGCCAGCGCGGCGCGTCGTCGCCCAGGTCGTGCCGGCGCAGCGCGTGCGCGGCCGCGACGCGCAGCACGTCGGCGCGGTCGGGGTGGCCGCGGAGCGTGTCGAGCAGCGAGACGACGGCGCCGGGCTCGGTGGTGAGCAGGTCCACCGTCTCCCGGACCACCGCGGCGCCGGCGGGGGAGCCGGCGGGCCCGGGGAGCGCCGCGAGCCGGCCCAGCAGCCGCTGCGCCGCGGTGGCGGTGGGCGCCTCGACGAGCGCAGGGGCGTCGTCCCGCGCCGCCTCCGGCTCGGGGCCGGGCCCGTCGGGCTCCGCGCCGAGCACGTGCTGCACGACACGCTGGAGGGTCGGCTGCCGGGGGGCGAGGTCGACCAGGCGCAGACCGACCTCGCTCGGCCGGCGGTTGACCGAGCCGGCCGACGGCCAGCCCATGGACAGCAGGTCGAAGCTGCCCACCACCACCTCCAGGTCGGCGACCAGCACGCGCGCGTTCGTCGCCTGGCTGAGCAGCGTCAGCCCGCGGTCGCGGTAGGACTCGCGCAGCTCCGACAGCAGTTTGCGGGAGACGGTCGCGGTGCCGGTGGTCTCGGTCTGGCGGCCGTGCGCCAGGGTGACCGACACGTTGCGGTCCAGCCGCTGCTCCAGCTCCCGGACGAACCGGGAGTCGAAGGCGTCAGGCCCGATCAGCGCCGAGGACACGATCAGCCGCGTCGAGGTCTTCCGCAGCGCCTCCCAGAGCGCGTCCTGGTGGGCGCCGTCAAGGAGCGCCGCGGCCCACGGCCGCTCGCGGCCCCGCAGTTCGCGGCGCAGCGCGGCCGCGTACTGCTCCCACGCCTCGCGCCACAGGTCCACGTCCGCGTCCGTCGCGGGCCCGCCGTCCGCACCCTGCGGGGCGACCGGCACGTCCGGCAGGTGGGGCCGCCACGGGGACGCGTCCTGCGGCGGGAGGTCCGGGTCGGGACCGCGGTCGGCCCACGCGGGCGGCTGGAACTCGCTGCGGCGGGTGCGGACCTTCCGGGACATGCGGTAGTCGGGTACCGCGCGGCGCGCCCAGCGCAGCAGCGCCTCGATGGGCTCGCACGCCCCCGGCCCCGGCGCGTCGATCCGCAGCCCCATCTGCAGGGCCCGGTGGCGCGGATCGCGACCGGTGCGCCCGCGCCGGGAGGGCTCGGGCGCGAGGAAGGGGAAGCCGGTCACCAGGGCGTGCCGGTCGTCGGCGACGACCACGCAGCCGTTGACCCGGTGCGGGCGGCGCGACCAGATCAGCCGTCCCTTGGCGAAGGCGGCCAGCTCGTCGAGCATGTTGGCCACCGGGGGCGGCAGGGTGCTGCGCTGGTGGTCGCCCCACAGGAGCACCACCTCGACCTCCTTGTCGAGGGCGCCGCGCAGCGCTTCGAGCAGGTCGTGCAGCGGCTCGTAGCCCAGCACCGGGCAGGAGATGACCAGTTGGCGGGTGGCCAGGCGGATCAGGTCGGTCAGGGCGGCCTCGTGTTCCGCCGGGCTGGACACCACCTCGGCGTCCACCTCGGCGGCGACGCGCTGCGACAGCAGGTCGCCGAGGCGGCGCGCCTGGTCGGCGAGGTCGTTCTGCCGGTCGCCGTGGGTGCCGGGTCGCGCGAGGGCGACATCGGTGAGGGTGCGCTCGAAGCGGTCGAGTTCGGACTCCAGCGACAGCGACTTGCGGAAGCTGGACTCGGCCGCGCCCCGTACCGCCTTGGCGAACGGGTCCTGGCCGGGCGCCGCGTCGACCAGCGCCTCGATGTGCTCGACCATCCGGGCGCGGAGCTCGACCGGGAGGGCGGAGTCGGTGATCGACATCTGCAGGCGGTCGTTGTCGCGGTCGCGGCTCACCGTGAGGCTGAGCGTCAGCCACTGGTGGCCCGCGGGGCCCCGCATCAGGGGAGGCACCACGTGGGCGGTGAGCACCCGCTTCTCCCGGCCCAGCGCCTCGTCCGGCGGCGGTTCCGCCCGCCCCCGCTGCCGGTCGAAGTGGCCGCGCCGCTCGTGTCGCAGCGTCTCGTGGAGGGCGTCGACGACCTCGTCCTGGGTGAAGTCGGTGGCGGCGAAGTCGGCGGCGGGCAGGGGGACCTGGAGCGTCCCGGAGGGGGGCCGGGTGGTCCCGCCGAACGGCAGCAGGGTCCCGGAGAGGCCGTCCACCATGAGCTGGTAGTCCGCCGGGTACTCCTCCGCGCCCTCCATCTGCTGCAGGGTCCCCGCGAGCGCGTGCTCGCGGACCGCCGCGGCGGCGCGCACCTGGCCGTGCGCCAGGTCGACCGTGACGTAGCCCTTGTGCCACAGGTCGGAGATGACGTCCAGGGTGAGCTGGCGCCCGAGGCCGAGCATGCCGGCCAGTTCGTCGGTGCCGTAGGGGGTGGCCTCGCGCAGGCCCTTCTTCTCGTTGAGCGTCAGCGCCTTGAGGACGATCAGCTCGATCGGTGAGACGTACCGGCCGTAGCCGAGCGTCGCCCGGACCTGGATCACGGTGCAGCGCACCCCGATGGTGATGGCGCCCATGAGACTCCTCTAGCCCCTGAAGACGCGGCCGGCCGGCCGGACCGCCTGGTGTTCGGCGAAGACCCCGCACAACTGCTCCCAGAAGGCCACCCCGCTGTCGGCGAAGTGGGCGAAGTCGCCGACGAGGACGAGGAGCCGGCGCGCGCGGGAGCACATCACGTTGATCAGGTCCGGCTGGACCAGGTGGCCCATGTTCCGCCAGGGCGCCGTGGTGCTTCCCCGGGTCTTGTCGCGGACCAGGGAGACCACCACGGTCTCCGCCTCCCGCCCCTGGAAGGCGTGCACGGTGTGGACGAACGGGCGCAGGCTGCCGCGACCGCGCAGCAGGTCGGTCTGGTGGCGGTACGGGGTGAGCACCGCGAGGGAGACCCGCCCGGAGTCGTCGTCGGTGAGCTGCGGGACGGGGTGCAGCTGGGAGACGAACTCGTCGATGACCTCGACCTCGCCGCGGTTCTTCCACGCCGGCTCGTCGGCGCAGGACGGCAGGGCGCCGGTGTCGAGCCACAGGAGGGAGGCGTCGCCCAGCCAGTCCGGCTTGTCGAAGCCGTGCGGCTCGTCGGCCTTGGCGGTGGTGATCTGGAGGGCGCCGGACTCGGCTCCGCCCGGCGCGGGATAGAAGATCCGGCTCACCAGGTTGCCGATGTCCTCGTTCATCCGGAACTGCTTGCTGAGCGTGCGGATCGGGGAGTTCTTGCGGGCCGCCTCGGCCTGTTCCGCGGCCTTCTCCTGCGCGGCCGACTCCTCCCGCGGCACGGTGTCCGGCTGCGCCCCGGGCTCCGGCTGCGACGCGGTGTCCGCCGGCGCCGGTGAGGCGGCCGGCGCCGGTGAGGCGGCCGCGGGGACGGGGTCGCCGTCCTTCCCCGAGGGTTCGAAGAGGCTGCCGAAGAGATCGAAGACCCGCATGTACGCCTTGCTCTGGGTGCCGGCCAGGGCCAGGTCGGCGTCCCCGTGGTCGGCGGAGGACAGGAGGAACCGCTCGACGTCCCGGCGCCGGTGGGCGGGCAGTTGGTGGTGGTCGCCGACCAGCGTCCAGCGCAGCCCCTGCGACAGCGGGATCGCGATCTCGGTCGGCCACGCCTTGGCGGCCTCCTCGATGACCACCCAGTCGAAGGGCTCGTCCTTGCGGTCGCCCGTCATGAACTCCGGCGCGGCCGAGGAGCAGGTGGCGAAGACCAGGTTCGCGCAGCGCCGGATGCGGTCCGCCAGCTCGGGCACCGCGTCGGCGGCGACGTGCTCCCACTCCTCCAGCAGGTCCCGCAGCGGCGCGACGGCGTTCTCGCGGGTCCTGCGCGCGTGCTCCGTCAGCAGCCTGGCGCGCTCCTCGGCCAGCGTCGCCGGCCGGAAGCGCTTGAGCCGGTCGTCGATCCGGTCCGCGGTGGAACGGGTGGTGACCCGCATGGGGATGATGTCGCCCTTGGCCACCGGATCGGGCCCGCCGTCCTCCGGCACGAGCCGTTCCAGCACCCGCACCGCGAGGTTGTCCAGCGCCCAGTTGGACTGCGCGGAGACCAGCACGCGTGAGCCGCGCTCGGCCCGTATGTAGGCGGACACGGCCCGTGCGGTCATCTCGGTCTTGCCGGTGCCGGGCGGGCCCTGGAGGGCGTAGAGGGGCTGCGACACCAGCATGTCGATCACGGTCTCGCGGCCCAGGTCGGAGACGTACTTCTCCCAGCGGGCCGGCAGTCCCTTGATGGTGCGCGGGCGTTGCAGCTGGCTGACCAGGACCTGGTTCTCCAGCATCCGCCAGCGGGCCTGGATCTGGCGGCGCAGCGCGACCGCGCTGCCGAGGTCGCCGCCGGGCCGTATCCAGCCGCTGGCGCTCATCGCCTTCAGGTCGCGGGGACCGCCCACGAGGACCTTGATCGACTCCTCGCCCACCTGCTCGACGAGGCTCACCAGGACCCGGTTGTCGCGGGGGTAGTACGGCCGCCCCTTGCGGTCCGGCAGCACCTCGATGTCGCCGCCGTCGGTCGACGACCCGAACGCGGCGAAGAAGTCGCCGAGGGAGGGCCGCGACTGGGTGTCCGAGTAGTAGCTGGTGGCCATGGCGTCGCCGTACTTGCGCGCGTCGTCCCGGTCGCGGTCGAGCCGCAGCGTGACCAGCCGGCCGCTGCTCTCCTCGGGCACGACCTGGTAGGCGTACTCGCGGGCCTGCAGTTCGATGCTCTGGTACCGCAACAGCCAGTCGAACGCCTGCTGGTAGAGCAGGTCCTCGGGGGAGGCGTCCGAGCCGCGGGCGATGGCGTCGATCAGCACCGTCCAACTGGGCCTGCCCCGTTGCTGCGCCGCGAACTCGGCCGGGTGGATGTCGGACGGGATGACGTCCACCGAGGGGATCTTGCGGCTGAACGCGGCCCGCGTCGCCTCCTGCCGGGCGTTCTCCCCCAACTGCCGGTCCAGGGGCACGGTGTACTTGATGATCAGCGTGCTGTCCTCGGGCGGCCCGAGCACGGTGCCCATGGCGTTGTACGGGCGGTAGCGCTCGCAGAACCACGCGGCACGGGCGCCGATCAGCAACTGCTGGGCGGACCGCTTGGTCGCGGTCGTGCCGGCCACCACGTACGGGTCGGCGCCGTGCACGGCGTGCACGAGCAGGGCGCCGGTGAGGTCCTCCTTGATGAACTGGGCGAGCTCCTCGCGGCCCTCGTCGGTCTCCGGGTCCAGGTCGAGCCAGCCCCACGCGTACATGTGGCGGCGGAACTCGACGGGCGGGAAGGCCACCAGGTAGGGCATGTCGTTGGTCTTGTGGTCGGCCCAGTGGTCGAGGATGCGCTCGTAGTTCTCGCTGATCCGGCTGACCACCCTGTCCGCGGTGGGCCGGCTGCCGTGGCTGGGCGCCAGCATGTCGCTGAGCAGCGACTTTAACGCGTCGGGCAGCGCGGTGCTGTCGAGCAGCGCGGCGCGCCGGGTGGACTGCCGCTCCAGCGCCCAGGCGCGCAGCGCCGCGCCCGTCTGCCCGGCCGGCGGCTCGGGCCGGGTGAGCTCGTCGGGCAGGAACCACTCGGCGACCGTCGCGCCGAGGCTGAAGACGTCGGACACCGCCTGGTCGGCGGCCTCGGCGCCGGCCTCGGGGAAGAGGAACGCCAGCCGCTCCGGCGCGCAGTAGGCCAGCGCGCGGGAGTCCTGGCCGAGCAGGATGCTGACCGCCTGCTTCGCGTTCTCCTCGGAGTCGCCCTCGGCGGACCGCAGCAGGTTGCCGACCAGCGCGCTCATCTCGAAACGGGACAGCTGGAGTTGGAGCCGCTCGGGACCGGCGGGGAGCCGGGCGTCCTGGTGCACGTCGATGGTGCCGGGCCACAGGTTGCGGTGCACGATCTTCTGCCGGTGCAGGACCGACAGGGCGTCGGCGAGGAAGAAGAACTGCCGCACGGCCAGCGTCGGGTTGTCGCGCAACTCGGGGAGCAGCTCGGGCTCGTTGAGCAGGCTGTGGACGGCGCCCCTGGTCGCCACGTAGGCGAACCCGTCGACGTCGATGCCGGCCGAGGCGGTGTCCTCGCTGTCCCGGTAGCCGCCGGTCTCGATGTCGGGCAGGGCGGGGTGCCGCAGCGCGGCCGCCCGCAGCAGTACGCGCACCTCCTGCTCCCACAACTGCCCGGCCATGTCGGACAGGCCGCGGTAGATCTGCACGGTGACCGGGTAGCCCTGGAGGTTGACCAGGTCGTAGCGGTACAGGGCGCCCGGGATCAGCTCGGAGCCGCTCTCCGCGATCGCGCTGCCGGCGGGGGGCTTGTAGCGGTGGTCGAGTAAGGCGTTGGAACCGCACAGGAAGTGCTCGACCAGCCGGTGCATCTCCTCGAATGACCCCACCGCACCCCCCGGTTGCCGCGCTCCGTGTCCCATTGATAGCGCAACCGGGCGACGTGACGGTGGAAATCGCTACGATCGCACAAAATCACTCGACTTGTGGCGAGCCGGGCCGGGCAGCCCGCCGACGCGGGCGGGCGGCCCACCCGCGCACGCTCGCCGTCCGCGCCCGGCGGCGGAGCCGCGCCGGGCGACGGGGCCCCGCGGCGGCCGCCGCGGGGCTACGCGGCGATGACCGCCGCGCCCATGCGGCCGCCGTCGACGTCCACCACCGTGCCGTGGACGAACGCCGCCTCGTCGCTCGCCAGCCAGACGGCGGCGTGGGCGACGGCGTCGGGGGTGCCGATCCCGCCGGCCGGGGTGCCCTTCATCATGATCTCGCCGGGGTGGGGGTCGCCGCCGTCTTCGCCGCGCGGGACGATCACGCCGGGCGAGACGGCGTTGACCCGTACGCCGGACGGGCCGAACTCCGCCGCCCACGCCCGGGTGAGCGTCTCCACCGCGCCCTTGGTCGAGGCGTAGAGCGCGCCGACCGGGACGCCGAGGCGGGCGACCCAGGAGCCGAGGTTGATGATGCTTCCGCCGCCGTTTCGCACCATGTCCGCGGCGATCGAGGCGGTGAGGAAGAACGGCGCCTTCACGTTCACCGCGTAGACCCGGTCGAAGGTCTCCTCGTCGGTGGCGGCGGTGACGTCGCCGGGGAAGATCCCGGCGTTGTTGACGAGGATGTCGATCGGCCTGCCGAGGATCGCTCGGGCCCGCTCGGCCAGGTCGCGGGAGGCCCGGGCGCTGCCGTCGAGGTCGGCCGGCACGAAGTCGGCCAGCCCGCCGGCCGCGCGGATGCCCTCGACGACGCGCGCGCCCCGCTCGGCGCTGCGCCCCGACACCACCACGTGGGCGCCCTCGGCGGCGAACGCCTCGGCGATCGCCTGCCCGATGTTGCTCGTCGATCCCGTGACCAGTGCGGTCTTGCTCTCCAGTCGCTCACCCATGGTGCGGATTCCTCGCTCTCTGTCGTGCCCTCGGTCGTGCTCTCGGTCGTGTTCCCGGCAGGGCGCGCGCTCGTGCTCCGGGCCTTGCCCGCGCCGGTTGCGCCGCCGCTCCCCGCCACTGTGCGTCGCAGAAAATGGACCGGCAAGTCCACCCCGGGAGCGGATAGAATGGACCCATCGGTCCAGTGGAAGCGAGGGCGACATGACGCAGGCGGCCACCGCGAAGGGGCGGGCCACGCGGGCCCGCATCGTCGAAGGCGCGGCCGAGGTGCTGCGGGAGCGTGGCGTCGCCTTCACCACGCTCGACGACATCCGCGACCGCACCGGCACGAGCAAGAGCCAGCTGTTCCACTACTTCCCCGACGGCAAGGACGAACTGCTGCTGTCCGTCGCGCGGTTCGAGGCGGACCGGGTCCTGGAGGACCAGCAGCCGCAGCTGGGCCGCCTGGACTCCTGGGAGTCCTGGGCCCAGTGGCGCGATCTGGTGGTGGAGCGCTACGAACGCCAGGGCGACCAGTGCCCGTTGGGCTCGCTGTTCCTCCAGGTCGGCCGCTCCCGGCCGGGCTCGCGGGCGATCGTGACGGAGCTGATGCGCCAGTGGCAGCAGCAGCTCGCCGACGGCATGCGGGCGCTCCAGGCGCGCGGTCTGGTCGCCGCCTCCCTCGACGTCGGCCAGGCGTCCGCCGCGCTGCTGGCCGGCATCCAGGGCGGCGTGGCGATCATGATGTCCACGGGCGACTCCACCCACCTCAAGGCCGCGCTCGACGCCGGCATCGCGGCGCTGCGCGCGACGCGGGACGCGCCGGACCCGGGCTGACCCGCCGGCGGCCCCCGCGCGAGGTGCGCGGGGGCCGCAGGCCGGGGAGGGCACGGGACGGGCCTGGCAGGGGACCGGCCCGAGCCGCTGCGGGTGGAGCCGCTACGGCTGGAGCGTCACCCGCGTCTGCGTGCCGGTGGACTGGAGCGGCTGGAGGCCCTGGGCGAGCAGGGTCGCGGTCAGCGTGACGGGCGCGGGGTGCGCGCCGGCGAAGGCGACGGTGAACGCCGTGCGGAAGGAGCCGCCGGGGCCGAGGTCGGCGCCGGTGGGCGGCACCGCGACCCCGCTCAGCGTGCCGGCCGGGTCGGCGGTCAGGGCGAGCGGCCGGCCGTCGGCGGTCACCGTCAGGTCGCCCGCCGTGAGCCCGCCCTCCCGGGCGAACTGCAGCTTCGTGCCGACGGAGGTGTACGCGGCGCCGTCCGCCGGGCTGCTGAAGGTGACCGAGCCGCTGAGCGGGGTCTCGCCGGTCTTGCCGGGGGCCGCGGCGGCCATCGCGACCTTCGCCGCGCTGGTGCTGCCGACGCTGAACTCGTACACGGTGCTGTTCACCGCGAGGTTGTCGACGTAGGTGTCGAGGCCCTGGCCGGGGGCGGCCGGCCGGCTGACGCCCGCCATCACGCCGATCGCGCCGTCGCCCGCCGCGGCGCACGCGGTGGCGTAGTCGCCCAGCGTGTGGACGCTGCCGGCGCCGAGGCCGGCGACGGCGCGGGAGGTCGACCACGGCGAGTCGGCGCCGGCGACGAAGTGCCGCCAGGTGTCGGCCACCGCGCCGCTGCGGCCCAGGCTGTCCTTGGCCAGCTGCGGCTGGAAGCTGAGCGTGGTGGGAGCGCCCTGGCACAGCACCGGGAGTTGCAGCGCGGCGCCGTACGGCACGGCCGCGGCCGAGGAGGTCCAGCTCCTGACGTACATGTCGTACGAGGGGGTGGCGGCGGCGATGCCGCTCAGCGGGATCTTGCGGTTGAACCAGTGCGTGACCTCGGACTGCTGGGCGGACGGCCCGGCGGCGACGGCCAGGTGCAGGCTGCCGTTGAACCGGGCGCCGTCCGCGAACGGCGAGATCTCCTCCACGCCCGCCGCCCGGCGGGCGTTGGCGGGGTCGTCCTGGAGGCGCAGCCAGGAGCGGGACGGCCCCAGGTCGTTCGCGGTGACCTGCTGGAGGACGTACGCGGTCGCGTGCGCGCCGGGGGCCAGCGCGACGCCGGGGAGCGCCACGGCGGCGGCGGTGAGGACCCCGGCGAGTGACGCGCCGAGGGCTCTGGGGAAGCGGGGCATGCGGGGGGACTCCCATCGGCAGGGGCGGGCAGGGGTGTCGGGGGCCGGATACGTCCCACCGCCGCGGGAGGGCGACGCCTCCCCCGGTCCTTCACCACCCGGACGGCCCGGCCGCCGCGCGCCCGCGGAGCCGTACGCCCGTACGCCGGCGCAGTCGTACGCCCGCGGGTGCGGCTCGCGGGCGCTGCGGTGCGCTCAGGCGGCCCGCCGGTCCGCGGGGAGCGCCTGCTCCGCCCAGATCGTCTTGCCCGTCGGCGTCTGCCGCGCCCCCCAGCCCTGGGTGAGCTGTGCGACCAGGTGCAGGCCGCGGCCGCCCTCGTCGCCCACGCGCGCCCGGCGCATGTGCGGGGCGGTGCTGCTGGCGTCGGAGACCTCGCAGATCAGCGTCTCGTCGCGGATCAGCCGCAGGCCGATGGGCAGGTCGCCGTACCGGATCGCGTTGGTCACCAGTTCGCTCACCACCAGCTCGGTGACCGGCGCGACCTCCTCCAGGCCCCAGTCGTCCAGCTGGCGCACGGCCTGGGCGCGGGCGTCGGCGACGATCGCCGGGTCGGAGGGCAGCGCCCAGTCGGCGACCTGGTCGGCGGGCAGCGCGCGGGTGCGGGCCAGCACCAGCGCCACGTCGTCGGCGGGGCTGTCCGGCAGCATGGTCCGCAGGATGCCGTCGCAGGCCGCCTCCAGCGTCGGCCACGGCTCGGCCAGCACCGCGCAGAGGCGGTCCTGGCCGCGGCCGACGTCGTGGTCGCGGGCCGCGACCAGGCCGTCGGTGTGGACGACGAGCAGGCTGCCCTCGGGCAGCTTCAGCTCGGTGGACTCGAAGGGCAGGCCGCCGACGCCCAGCAGCGGCCCGGGACTGAGCCGCACCAGGCTGACCCTGCCGTCGGGGAGCACCAGCGCGGGCGGGGTGTGGCCGGCGCTGGCGAGGGTGCAGATCCGGGAGATCGGGTCGTAGACCGCGTACAGGCAGGTCGCGCCGATCTCACCGGGGACGCCGTCCCTGCCGTCGGCGCCGGCGGCTGCGGCGTACCCGCCGTCGTCCCGGTCGGAGTCGAAGTGGGCGACGAGGTCGTCGAGGTGGGTGAGGAGTTCGTCCGGCGGCAGGTCCACGTCGGCGAGGGTGCGCACCGCGGTGCGCAGCCGCCCCATGGTGGCCGAGGCGTGGATGCCGTGGCCGACCACGTCGCCGACGACGAGGGCGACGCGGGTGCCGGACAGCGACACCACGTCGAACCAGTCGCCGCCCACGCCGAGCCCGCTGCGGGCCGGCAGATAGCGGTACGCGACCTCCACGGCGGCCTGCGCGGGGATCTCCCGGGGCAGCAGACTGCGTTGCAGGGCCAGCGCGTTGGTGCGCTCGCGGGTGTAGCGGCGGGCGTTGTCCATGCCGACCGCGGCCCGGCCGGCGAGCTCCTCGGCGAGGACCAGGTCGTCGTGTGCGAAGGGCAGCGGGGTGGACCGGGCGCGGGCGAAGACCGCCACGCCGAGGGTGGTCCCGCGGGCCCGCAGCGGCACCGCCATCAGCGAGTGGAACCCGAACGTCGTGACGCTGGAGTGCCGCAGCTCGTCGGCGGTGACCCAGCGGGTGAAGTCGGGGTCGGCGTCGCCGCTGAGCACCGGCCGGCCGGAGGCCAGCGCGCGGGCCGGGGGCGCGTAGCGGGGATAGACGTCGACCTCCCCGACGCCGACGGCCGCCTCCGGCACCCCGGCGCTGCCCGACCCGTGGGCGATCCGCCGCAGCAGCACGGTGGCGGGGACCGGGCCGGCGAGCGGCTCCTCGCCGCGCATGACGGAGTCGAGCAGGTCCACGCTGACGAAGTCGGCGAGGCGCGGCGCGGCCAGGTCGGCGAGTTCCTGGGCGGTGCGCGTCACGTCCAGGGTGGTGCCGATGCTGCGCCCCGCCTCGTTCAGCAGCGCGAGCCGCTGCCGCGCCCGGTACTCCTCGCTGCCGTCGAAGGCCGCGGTGCCGACCCCGCACACCTGCCCGGTGTCCGGGTCCCTGACCGGCCACATCTCGACGATCCAGGCGCTGCGGCGGAACGGGAAGGGGTCAGGTGTGCGGTGCTCGTACCGCAGCGGCCTGCCCTCCTCGGCGACCCGCCGGACGTGCCACAGGAACCCCCGGTCGGCCTGGCCGCCGGTCAGCAGCTCCGGGTACGGCGAACCGGGCGGCTGGTTCCCGTCCGGCGGCCGCGGCCGGTCCTCGCCGGACGCGAAGGTGTTCAGCCGCCAGGCGCCGGAGGCGGTGGTGTACGTGGACATGGCGATCGAGGACTGCGCGAAGGACCGCTCCGCGGTCGCGCGGGCGCGGGACTCGCGGGCGGCGGACTCGGGCGCGGCGCCCTGCGCGGCGTCCTGGCCGGTCCGGCCGGCGGGGGCGGCGCGGACGTCCGGGGCGGCGGTGACGACGAAGCCGCGGGTCGTGCCGTCGGCGCCCAGCAGCGGACTGGCGCGCAGGACGACGTCGAGGGGGTGCCCGTCCCGGTGGCGCAGCGCCGCGGAACCGCTCCACTCGTGCGTGTCGATCAGCGAGAGCGCGGCCACGGCGGGCGGATTCCTCGCGGCGAGCAGGCAGACCGCCGCACGGCCGACGACCTCGGCGGCCGGGTAGCCGAGCAGCCGCCGGGCGCCCTCGCTCCATCCGGTGAGCACACCGGTGGGGCCGAGGGTGGCGGTGGCCGCGGCCTCGGCCGGCCGGCCGGAACGACCGGAGCGACCGGACGTCTGCTCGAAATCAGGCATGTCGGCCCTACTGTCCGATCCGGGATGAGTCGATGCTCCCCGCTGTCCAGCGTGCGCGCCCCGGCCCGGCGGGGCAAACGCGGCCGCGCCCGGCGGCGGACCCGCCGGGCGCGCCGTGCCGTGCCGTGCCGGCCGTACGCCCGTGCCTCCCGGGCGCCCGGCCGCCGGGACGGGTCAGCCGAACCGCAGCGGCAGCGTGTGCGGGCCGCGGACGAAGACGCCGGTCTCGGGCGGCGGTTCCCCCGTTGCGAAGTCCATGTCCGGGAAGGCGTCGAGGAGTTGGTTGGCGCCCACCTCGACCTCCGCCTTGGCCAGCAGTGCGCCGACGCAGAAGTGCCGGCCGAGCGCGAAG
Organism: Actinacidiphila polyblastidii; assembly: GCF_036353415.1. Taxonomy (NCBI): domain Bacteria; kingdom Bacillati; phylum Actinomycetota; class Actinomycetes; order Kitasatosporales; family Streptomycetaceae; genus Actinacidiphila; species Actinacidiphila polyblastidii. The sequence goes on along the minus strand of NZ_JAZEWV010000026.1, from coordinate 72,959 downwards.
GCGAGGTGGTCGGCCGCCGCGCTGAAGGCGTTGGCAGTGGTCAGGTCGGTCCTGAAGACGTCGTACCGGTCCGGGTCCGCGTACCGGCTCTCGTCGCGGTTGGCCGCGCCGATCAGGCAGGTGACGGTGGCGCCGGCCGGCACGGTCCCGCCGCTGAGGGTCACCTCTGCGGCGGTCTGCCGCATGATCATCTGAAGTGGCGGGCTGTGCCGCAGGGACTCGGCGAACGCCGCGGGGACCAGGCCGCGGTCGGCCCGTACCGCCGCCAGCTGGTCGGGGTGGGCCAGCAGGTTGCGGAACATGCCGGCGATCGCCTTGTCCGTCGTCTCGCCGCCCGCGGAGAGCAGCAGGCTGACGAAGGACGTGATGTCCTGGTCGGTCATCCGGGTGCCGTCGATCTCCGCGGTGCACAGGCTGGAGAGCAGGTCGTCGCCCGGATCTGCGCGCCGCCGCTCGATCACCGGCAGCAGGTACGCGCGCAGTTCCGCGCCGGCGCGCAGTCCGGCGGCGGCCACCTCCGGGTCCTGGCCGAGGTTGGCGAAGAACCCGACCACCGCCTCGTACCAGGCGTGGAAGCGGTCGTGTTCCGAGTGGTCGAGGCCGAGCATGTCGACGATCACGTTGACCGGGAAGCGGGTGGCGAACTGGTCGACGAGTTCGGCCTGTTCGTGGTCGCGGAAGGCGTCGATCAGCTCGCGCGCGTTGCGCTCGATGACCGGCATGAAGCGCGTCCGCAGCTCCCGGCCGCGGAAGGCCGGCGCCACCAGCGCCCGCTTGACGGCGTGTTCGTGGCCGCTCATCTGCACGATGGTCCGGCCGCCGTGCACCGGCTCCAGCTGCCAGGCGTAGTTGTCGGTGGTGAACACCGGGTCCCGAAAGGCCCGTTCGACGTCCTCGTACCGCGAGATCAGCCAGCTGCCGGTGGCCTCGTGGTAGTGCAGCGGGTAGTGCTCCCGCAGCACCCGGTAGGACGGGTACGGGTCCGCGGCGAACTGCGGCGAGAGGATGTCGGGGGGCTGCGGGACGACGGTCACGGTACGTCCTCCTCGGATTCCCGCGGGGCGTGGCACGGGCGCCCGACGGTAGGACAGCCCCGCGCGGCCGTCCATACCGCCCGTGCCCGGCCGGCCGCGCACCGGCCAGATCCGGTCAGCCGAGCGACGCCGTCCACGCCTCGATGGTGGTGACCTCGGCCTGGCGCGGGAAGACCTTCTCCAGCAGCACCCGGTGCAGCTCGGGATCGGCGTCGCCGCAGCCGTCGGCGAGCACGGTGAGCCGGAAGTCGAGGTCGGCGGCCTGGCGGAGCGTGGACAGCACCACACCGCTGGTCGCGAGGCCCGCCAGCACCAGGTGGCCGACGCCGCGCGACCGCAGCAGCACCTCCAGGTCGCTGCCGGTGAAGGCGCTGACCCGCCGCTTGGTCACCACCGGCTCGCCAGGCCGCGGGGCGAGGTCGGGGTGGATCGCCGCGCCCGGGTCGCCGGGGGTGTACGCGCCGTCCGGCAGGGCGCCGAAGGTCTTGTTGCGCGGGCTGATCTCGGGGTGGCCGGCCCGGAAGCCGATCACCACGTACAGCACCGGGACGCCCGCGGCGCGCGCCGCACGCACGGCGGCGGCCACCCGCGGCACGTAGCCGGGGTCGGGGACGCGTGCGACGATGCCGTTCTGGACGTCCATCACGAGCAGGGCGGTGGTGGTCACGGCGTGGCGCCTTTCGGGGGGTCGGCGTCGGCATCGGCGTCGGCGTCCGACGCGGACGCCGCTGAGGCGGAGTCGGGAGCGGAGGCGGCGGGAGCGGGCGGGCCGGGGGGCGCCGACGGTACGCCGATGCGGGCGAGTGAGCGGTCGGCCACCGTCACCACGAGGAACGCGACGGACACCGCGACCAGGAACCACGCCAGGTGGTGCATCCCCGCGGTGTCGGCGCGGTGCGGGAAGAACACGCCGTTCGCCGCGGAGGCGACGATCGCGCCGAGGTAGCCGAAGGTGCGCAGCAGCCCCGCGGAGGAGCCGATGCGCTCCGGCTGCGCCTGGTGGTAGACCGCGTTCTGCAGCGCGAGGCTGTTCAGGCCCTGCGGGACGCCGAACACCACCGCCACGGCCACGAGCAGCCACACGGTGCCGCCCGCGCCGAGGAACAGCAGCAGCGCGCACGCGGCGACCTGGAAGACGCCGCCGACCAGCAGCTTGCGGCGGATCTCGGCGCGCCGCCCGAAGGCCGCGGAGACCGCGATCGCGGTGGCGAACAGCGGGAGCTGGGCGAGGCCGGTCTGCGACGCGGACAGCCCGCGGCCCTCCTCCAGCCACTGGGTGTAGCCGTAGAGGAAGGCGTACGAGACCACGTAGCCGAGCAGGGCGCGGCCGTAGGTGGCGAGCAGCGGGCCGTTGCCCGCGAGCACCCGCAGGTCGATGAAGGGGTCCTCGGGCAGGCGCAGTTCGCGCCGTGCGAAGGCCGCGGCGAGGACCGCGGTGAGCACCGGCAGCCACCAGTGCGCGAGCCGCGGGTCCATCAGGAAGAGCAGCAGCGAGACGAGCGTCGCGGAGAACAGCGCCATGCCCGGCAGGTCGAGGGCGGCGGCGCCGCGGCCGCCCTCGCGCGCCGGCGGCGTCCTCGGCAGCCGCAGCGCGCCGAGCAGCAGGCCGGCCAGGGCCAGCGGGATGTTGACGGCCAGGGTGGCGCGCCAGCCGCCGAGGCCGATGAGCAGGCCGCCCAGCGAGGGGCCGATGACGGCGACGGTCTGGTTGGTGACGGCGAGCGCGGTGAGGACCCCGGCCGGGCTGTCCCGGCCGGTGCGGGCGGCCTCGCTGCGGATCAGGTTCATGGCCGCCGGATAGCCGGCGCAGGTGCCGAAGCCGAGCAGTACGCGGGCGGCGATGAGGACGCCGAGGTTCGGGGCGAGCACGCCGACGAGGCCCGCGACGCCGGTCAGCGCGGTCCCGGCCAGGAAGAGGCGGCGCGGGCCGTGCAGGTCGATGAGGCGGCCGACGACGGGCTGGCCTATCGCGGTGGCCAGGTAGAGCGCGGAGATCAGCCACGCGGTCTGCGCCGGCGGCGCGCCGAAGGCGGCGCCGATCGGGACCAGCGACACCGAGATGATCGAGGAGTTGACCGGGTTCAGCACCGAGCCGAGCATCATCGGCGGCAGCAGTCTGCGGTCGAACGAGCCCTTGTTGCCCGCTCCGGCTCCCGTGCGGTGGGCGAGGCGGGTGAGGTGCGGGGCCATGTGCGACGTCAGGCGCGAGGTCATACGCGGGCGAGCCGTTCGAGCAGCGGCAGCGCGTCGAGCACGGTCCGCAGCTCCTGCTCGGTGAAGTGGTCGCGCAGCGCCCTCGCCATCCACTCCTCGCCGGCCCGGCGGCGGTCGGCGAGGAACTCGCGGCCGTGCGCGTTCACGGACACCAGCTGCTTGCGGCCGTCGTCGGGGTCGGCGCGGCGGCCGATCAGGCCGCGCTCCTCCAGGACGGCGACGGTGGCGGCCATCGACTGCGGCCTGACCCGCTCGGCGGCGGCGAGGGCGCTGGTGGAGGCCGGGCCCTCCCGGTCCAGGCGGCTGAGGACGGACGTCTGCGACGGGGTCAGGTCCTCGATGCGGTACTCCTCGCGGAGCCGGCGGCGCAGGCGGCTGAAGACGACGCGGATGTCCTGCGCGGCGCGGACCGCCTCGGCGGACGGGATGGACGGGGTCTCTTCCATGCCCCCACGATAAGTCGACAGGCCAGACTGTGCAAATTCACCTGTGCATATCGGCCTGCGCAGTTCCACCTGTGCATTCCCGGCTGTGCACGCGTGCGCGCGGGTCTGCACAGCCTGGGCTGTACAGGTGGAGCTGCCTGTTCCGCGGGCCCGCGGGCACCGCCGGGCCGGGTGCGGCCCGACGCTCCGATCACCCGTTCGAGGAGCGGGAAAACGTTCGCACGGACTTTGTCAAGGGGTGCTTGTGAGGGGCTGGCGTGATTCCCTAAAGTCCGGACATGAGCATCCCCACCGAACCCATCGGGAGCATCCCGAGGCCCGCCGCTCTGCAGAGCGCGCTCGCCAAGCACGCCGAAGGCGCCTTATCGGACGCTGAACTGACGGCGTATCAACTCCAGGCGACCGCAGAGACGTTGAGCAAGCTGGCCGAGCTGGGCTCCCCGGTCCTCGTCGACGGCGAGCAGGCGAAGCCGAGTTTCGCCACGTATCCGATCGCCGGGCTCACCACGCTCGACCCGAACGGCGCGGTCATTCCCTTCGCCGACGGCCACACCCGGCAGTTGCCGCTCCTGACGGCCGGCCCCTTCCGCTACCAGGTGCACGCCGAGAGCTATCTGCGCGAGGCCCAGCGGCACACCGGACTCCCGGTGAAGCAGGCGGTGATCGCGCCGTCCGCGCTCAGCCTGCTCTACCCGCCGGAGCCCATCGAGGGCTACTCGCGCGAGCAGTTCCTCGCCGACCTCGCCGACGAGGCGGAGGCCGACATCCGCGGCGCGCTGGACGCCGGCGCGCACGCGGTGCAACTCGACTTCACCGAGGGCCGGCTGTCGCTCAAGCTCGACCCGAGCGGCGGGCTGCTGAACGACTTCATCGCGCTCAACAACCTGGTGCTGGAGCGCTTCAGCGACGAGGAGCGGGCCCGGATCGGCGTGCACACCTGCCCGGGCGCCGACCACGACGCCACGCACAGCGCCGACGTGGACTACGCCGGCCTGCTGCCCGACTTCTTCCGGCTGAAGGCGGGCGCCTTCTACGTCCAGCTGTCGGGCGAGCCGGACCGTGAGCGGGTGCTGCGCGTCATCGCCGAGCATCTGCCGCCCGGCGTGCGGGTGTTCGTGGGCGTCACCGACCCGAACGACCCCGCGGTGGAGACCGCGGAGCAGGTACGGGACCGGGTGCTGGAGGCGGCCCGGCACATTCCGGTGGAGCAGCTGGGCACCTGCGACGACTGCGGCTTCTCGCCGTTCGCCGACGACACCTCGACGTCCCGCGAGACGGCCTTCGCCAAGATCGAGGCCCGGCTGCGCGGGACCGAGCTGGCCGCGCAGGCGCTCGGCCACTGAGCACGACGCACCACGCACCACGTCCCGTCGCGCCCGGCCGGAGGGCCGGGTGCGACGGGACGCCTACGGGCGAACCGCCCGCGGTGGATCGGGCGGTGGATCAGGCGGTACCGGGCTCGGCCGCACCGGGGCGGCGCTTCGGCGCGGTCCGCGGCTCGGGGGCCTTGGCGCTCTGCGCGTCGAACGAGGCGGCGATGACCGTGCGTTCACGCCAGAGGTTGAACAGCGCCATGCCGAAGATGAAGGAGCCCAGGACGTTGGCGATGAAGTGCCACCAGATGCGGTAGGTGGTCAGGCCCACGCCCGGCTGGATCTGCCCGAACCAGGTGGACAGGCCGATCGCGCGGTCCGCGCCGAACCACACCGACAGCGTCAGTGACAGGTGCTCCAGGCCGTGGATGCCCTGCATCCACACGCCCATCCGTCCCCAGCGCCGGGTCTGGGTGGCCCGGGCGCGGGTGGAGATGACCATCACCGCGGCCATTCCGGCGAGGAAGATGAAGTTGCCGGTCAGGTGCAGGATCTCCATGCCCAGGGTGGGCTTGGAGGTGTCGACCGTGTTGTAGCCCTTGGCCAGTCCCATGCCCCACGGAGTCATCCAGGCAGGGCTGTTGGGGTGGCCGAGCCAGTATCCGGCCTGCGCCACGTGCTCCTGCAGGTGGCCGATCTGGCCGATCACGCCGACCACGATGGTCGTGGCGCTGGCCCGGTAGATCCACGGCCGGCGCACCGGGCCGCGGTTGGCGTACCACAGCCCGAAGACGGCGGCCCACATCGCCACCGCCCAGAGCAGCAGCAGGATCGCGCCCAGTTTGTCCCAGCCCGAGGCTGCGGCCGCGTGCGACGCCGGCATCGCCGGCATCCCAGGCATGTCGTGCATGAGCTTCCCCCAAGTCATCGAAGCGGAGCGGACGACGCGCCTTGCCCATTCCGGGTGGCCCCGGTCGCTCCCGGGCATGCCGCACCCGGGCAGCGGTCATATGCCGAACAACGTAGGGCGGCGAGCGCCCGAGTGTTTCTTCCGGCTTGCTCTCCCTGGGAGTTGTCGCTCCCAAGGGCACGTTCGAGCCGTCCCGGCCCGACGTGAGCACTCTGGAATTTCTCCAGTCACTTCCACAACAGGGTTGACTTCCGTCCCGCCTTTATCCGGCGAGCGATTACGCATTCACACAGCGCTATCCGCGCACGTACTCGCTTGTTACGCGCCCGTACCCCTGTGGCGACATTAGCCGTGTGTTACCGGGGCATCGCGCGTAGTAGAGATCGCGGGCGGCGGCGACGCGCCGTACGAACGGCGCTTCCCGCCCGGTACCGAAACGTTTACCGAGTTTTTGGACCGCCGCTTCACGGGGGCTCCGGGGGGCCTCGCGGCGGCAAATGCCGAGGTGGGAAGGGCTGCCTTCTCAACAGGGCCTGCCGTGGCGGATGTTCGGGAACTTCCGCGGATCGTCACGGTCCCGGTACGACTCTGAAATCCTTGACACGGCAGTCCGCCGGGATGGTAATTTCCGGAGCACGACCACAGTTGCCGAATGTGCTTTTTTTCGGCGACGCCGGAGCGGAACAGGGGGACCTGCGTTGCGGCTTCGAGAGTTGCTCGGTGATGCCCCGCAGGAGTACGTGGCCGGCGGCTCGTCACCGGGCTGCAAAATTCGGCGCGAGTTACGAGCGAAGACATCGGGGACGCCGCTGCATTTCACGCAGCGCCCGCCTGAGCAGGGCCACTTCCTCTCCCTGCTGCTCATGGCGAACCGCGTCCGTCCGGTGCTGGGGGCCGGGTAACCCCACACCGTCCGCCGGGGGGCCGGCATCGCACTCAAGGGCAAGGCCAAGAGCAAGGCCAAGGGCTCAGCTCAGCGAGCAAGAGGAAGGAACACAGCATGACGCACGACAAGAGCGGGGTGAACCGTCGCCGGTTCCTCGCCGGAGCCGCCGCGAGCGTGGGCGGAGCCGCCGCGCTGGGCGGTGTCAGCGCCGGTGTCGCCGCCGCCGACCCGGCAGCGGGCAGCACGACGCCGGGAGTGGTGGGGGGAAAGGACACCACGCCGACGCCGTCCACGGGGGCGGCGCCCGCCATCACCCCGTCCGACCAGCAGTACCCCGACCTGGTCCGCGGGATGAACGCGCGGTACGTCGGGGCTCCCGACTGCGTCGAGGTCGTCGACAATCCTGGCCAGATACCGGCCATCGTCGCGGCCGCGGTGAAGGCCGGCAAGCGCCTGTCGATACGCAGCGGCGGGCACTGCCTGGAGGACTTCGTCTACAACCCGGACGTGAAGGTCGTCGTCGACCTGACCAACATGAACCGGGTCTACTACGACGCCACGTACAACGCGATCGCCATCGAGTCCGGCGCGACCCTGCTGGACGTCTACACCAAGCTCTACCAGACCTGGGGCGTCACCGTCCCCGGCGGCATCTGCTACTCGGTCGGCATGGGCGGCCACGTCGCCGGCGGCGGCTGGGGCTGGCTGACCCGGCGCAACGGCCTGGTCGTGGACCACCTGTACGGCGTGGAGGTCGTGCTCGTCGACGCGACCGGCGCGGTCCGCACGGTCGTCGCCACCCGGGAGGCCAACGACCCCAACCGCGACCTGTGGTGGGCCCACACCGGCGGCGGCGGCGGCAACTTCGGCGTCGTCACCCGCTACCTGTTCCGCTCGCCCGGCGTCACCGCGACCGACCCGCGCAAGCTGCTGCCGAAGCCGCCGGCCTCGGTGCTGTTCCAGGTGATCGCCTGGCCCTGGAGCCAGCTCACCCAGGACGAGTTCGTGCGGCTGGTGCACAACTACTCGCAGTGGCACGCCGACAACATCTCACCGACCAGCCCCAACCGGTACCTCGCCAGCTTCCTGGTGATGAACCACGCCTCCAACGGGGTGATCGTCATGCTCACCCAGGTCGACGCGGGCGCGCCCAACGCGCAGCAGATCCTCGACGACTACATCGCCTACATGAACGCGGGCGTCACGACGCCGGCGACCACGGCCACCACCAAGTCGGGTGACTTCGTGGCCATGCCGGAGGCGGTGAACGGCATCCAGCTGCCCTGGCTGGAGGCCACCCGCAAGACCAGCACCACCAACGCGCAGCTCAACGACCCGACGCTGCGCGCCGAGTACAAGTCGGCGTACGTGAAGACCGCCTTCACGCAGGACCAGGCGCTGGCCCTGTACAAGCACCTGACCAGGACCGACATCAACAACCCCGACATCAGCATCCAGCTGACCTCGTACGGCGGCGTGGCCAGCGGCGTGGACGCGGCCGCGACGGCCGCGCAGCACCGCGGCGCCGCGTTCAAGATGCTGTGGTTCGTGCAGTGGACCGACCCGGCCGACGACGACACGTACATCAGCTGGACCCGGCAGAGCTACTCCGAGGTGTGGGCGTCGACCGGCGGGGTGCCGGTGCCGAACGCCGTCACCGACGGCTGCTACGTCAACTACCCCGACGCCGACCTGAGCGACCCGACGTACAACCAGTCGTCGGTCCGGTGGTCGACGCTGTATTACAAGGACGCCTATCCGCGGCTGCAGCAGATCAAGAAGAAGTACGACCCGCGGAATTTCTTCCAGCACCGCCAGTCGGTCGAACTCCCCTCCTGAACTCCTGCACTCCTGAACGCGCGAAAGGGCCGGCCCCGGATCCTCGGATCCGGGGCCGGCCCCGTCATGAGTCAGTGCTCACCCTCACCCTTCAGCGCGCCGTCGGCACGGCGGCCGTTCTGGTAGGCGGTGACGAGGTACTCACCGTTCTCCTGCTTGGCGGCCACCCACGTGGCGCGCAGCGCGCGGTCCCAGATGAAGGTGTCCTCACCGGGGGCGATGACGCCGCCCTCGGTGACGATCGCGGCGAGCCCCGGGGCGATCCAGTGGAAGCTCACCACGTCCGCCAGCAGGCGGGTTCCCTTGTGCGGGCCCTTGAAGGACAGAGCCAGTTCCTCGGCGATGTGCTGACGGCCCTCGAAGAAGCGGTCGCCGGACAGGATGAGCGTGGCGTCCTCGGCGTAGACCGCCGCGAACTCCTCCGCGTCGTTCTTGTCCCAAGCGGCGTTCACCCGGGAGACGACGCTGCACGCGGCAGCCTTCTCGGGATCCGCAGCCAGATCACCCACGCTCGACGTGAGAGCACTTGTGGTCATCGATATCTCCTCTATTCCTCCGCAGGCTTCAATGCGCGCTGAGGTCGACGAACGGAATCAGGCAGGGGTAGCAAATACATCCTGTGCTCAAGGGGTGTGCGACGCCTCTCCCATATTGCCTTCGCCACACCTGCCGCGCCCCCGCCGCCGGGCCGCCTGCCGGTACGCTGACCTCGGACGTCACCGCCGCTGCGCGATTCCTCTCGGGCCCCGGAGGAGTCTGTATTCGTAAAGCGGACCAACAGGAGAGGCTCATCCCACCCATGAGTAGTGTTCAGATCGGTATCGCCGCCGCACTGGAGCAGTTCTCGCCGCGTGAGTCGATCAGGCTCGCGGAACTGGCCGAACAGCACGGTTTCCGGGGCCAGATGGCCGCCGACCACTTTCAGCCCTGGGTGCCCGCCCAGGGAGAGGCGTCGTTCGTGTGGAGCGTGCTGGCGTCCCTCGCCGAGCACTCCACCGGCGACCTCGGGCCCGGCGTGACCTGCCCGTCCTTCCGGCTGCACCCGGCGCTGGTGGCGCAGGCCGCCGCGACCCTGGAAGCGACCTACCCCGGCCGCACCTGGCTGGGTATCGGCTCGGGCGAGTCGCTCAACGAGCACTTCATCGCCGGATACTGGCCGGAAGCCGCCGAACGGGTCCGCCGGATGTTCGAGGCGCTGGAGATCATCAGGAAGCTGTTCAGCGGCAAGGACGTCAAGCACAACGGCGAGTTCTTCAAGCTGCACACCAGCCGCCTGTGGACGCTGCCGGACGCGCCGCCGCCGATCTACATCGCCTCCGCCGCGCCCTACACCTCGCGCAAGACGGGTGAGCTCGCCGACGGCCTCATCACCCCGGGCGCCTCGCTGGAGAAGCTCGCCTCGGTGCTGGAGAACTTCGGTGTCGGCGCCCGCAAGGCCGGCAAGGACCCCGACACCATGCCCAAGCTCCTCCAGGTGCACCTGTCGTGGGCGCCGACCGACGAGGAGGCGTGGACCAACGCGATGGTGCAGTGGCCCAACGGCGGCATGAAGTTCCCGAAGGCGGACGTCCGTTCGCCGTTCGACTTCGAGCAGATGGCGAAGCTGGTGCGGCGCGAGGACTTCGAGGGACGGATGGTCGTCAGCTCCGACCCCGACGTGCACCGGGCGTCGCTGCAGAAGTACATCGACGCCGGCTTCAACCGGATCTACGTGCACAACGTGGGCCGCAACCAGGACGAGTTCCTGGAGGTCTTCGGGCGCGAGGTGCTGCCCAAGCTCAACGGCTGAGTGCGGCCGGCCGCCGAGCCGGCGCCCGCCCCGGGAGGTTCACGCCTCCCGGGCGGGCTGCACCTGCGGCAGGCCGAACACCTCGAACAGCGAGGAGTCGCCGAAGACGGTGATCCGGGAGATCGCGCGGTCCGCGACGGTGAGCACCGCGATCCCGTACGCCTGGTACGAGCCGTCCGCGGCGCGGTAGTACGCGGCGGCGGCGGGCTGGCCGTTGGCGGCGGTCGGGACCATGAGCCAGTCACCGGGGGAGCCGAGCACCCGGGCCAGGTAGGCCGTACAGGTGACCAGACCGGAGAACCAGGTGCGCGACGGCGTCATCTCCAGCACCGCGTCCTGCCGCAGCACCTTCTCCAGGCCCGCGACGTCGGCCTGCTCGAAGGCGGCGACGTACCGGTCGAGCAGCGCCCGCAGCTCGGGCTCGGTGGGCTCGCTGACCTCCTCGGCCGACGGCGACACCTCCGCGATCCGGCCGCGGGCCCGCTGCAGCGCGCTCTTGACCGCCGCGTTCGACATCTCCAGGACCTGCGCGACCTGGGCGGACGGCATGTCCAGCACGTCCCGCAGGATCAGCACGGCGCGCTGCCGCGGCGGCAGGTACTGCAGGCTGGCGATCACCGCGAGCCGCAGCGTCTCCCGCATGGTGACCACGGCCGCGGGGTCGTCGACCTTCTGCATGACCAGGGCGTCGGGGACCGGCTGCAGCCAGCTGACGTCGGAGCCGGCCATCGCCAGCGGCGCGTCCGGGTCGTCGCTCGGCGCGCCGATGCCGGACGGCAGCGGCCGCCGGCCGCGCCGCTGCAACGCGGTCAGGCAGGCGTTGGTGGCGATCCGGTAGAGCCATACGCGCACCGAGGACCGGCCCTCGAACGTGCCGTACGAGCGCCAGGCCCGCAGGTAGGTCTCCTGCACGAGGTCCTCGACCTCGTCGATCGAGCCCAGCATGCGGTAGCAGTGCGCCAGCAGCTCGTGCCGGAACCGCTCGGTGGTGCGGACGAACTCCTCGGTATCGGGCCGGGAGTCCAGAGTCTGCGGCATCCCGCTCCCTCACACAATCGCGGGCCGGATCAGTTCCATCGGGCCCGGCCAGCTTACGCGGGGGAGCGCGCCGTGCGCATCCGTACACGGCGGGTCGTGGGGTACCCGCCGGGCACGCACCTGTCCGGGGTGCGCGCGCCCGGCGGGAGCTGGAGGGGCGTCAGGCGATGAACGCCTCGGCGAACTGCGTGAGCAGGTCGGTCTGCACGGTGTCGGGGAAGCTCAGCACGAACTCGTCCACGCCGACCGCCTCGTAGGCCGCGATGCGCTCGCGGACCGTGTCGACGGTGCCGATCAGGCCGTAGGTGCTGATGTCACCGGGGTACACGGCCGGCGCCCACTGCGGGACCCGCGCGGCCGCCTTCTCGTCCGTCTCGTCGAGCACGGAGTGCATCAGCACGGTGCGCTTGATGCTGTCGTAGTCGCGGCCGGCGTCCTCGCAGTGCTTCTTGAGGATGGCGAACTTGCGCTCGACCTCCTCCGGGGAGCCGGTCACGTTGGCGTAGTCGCCGTACTTGGCGACCAGCTTCAGGGTGACCTTCTCGCCGCCGCCCGCGATCATCATCGGGATGTGCGGCTGCTGGATGCCCTTGGGCTGGTTCACCGCGCCGCGGACCTGGTAGTACTTGCCCTCGAAGGTGACCTCGTCCTCGGTCCACATCCGCTTGATGATCTGGACGGCCTCGTCCAGCTGGCGCAGGCGCTCGCCGGCGCTCGGGAAGTCGAAGCCGTAGGCCTGGTAGTCGGGCTCGTACCAGCCGGCGCCGATGCCGAAGGTGAAGCGGCCGCCGCCGATGACGTCGGTGGTGGAGGCCATCTTCGCCTGCAGGGCCGGGTTGTGGTAGCTGTTACAGGTGGCGAGCTGGCCGATCCTGATGGTCTCGGTCTCGCGCAGCAGCGCGGCCACCGTGGTCCAGCACTCGAAGAGCATCTCCTGCGACGGCGGGACCGTCATCAGGTGGTCGGCCACCCAGATGGTGTCGTAGCCGGACTGCTCGACGGCCTTCGTCCACCGCAGCAGCGTGTCGAACGCCTCCACGGGGTCGCGTCGGCCCACGAGCTCCCATACGAAGCCCTGGGGGAGTCCGAGACTGTACTTGATCGCCATAGCGGTCCGTGTCCTTTCACGATGCTGCTTGCTGTGCCTGCCGTCGGTGTGTAGACCCGGCGGACCGCGCAAAGGAATCGCGGTCCGCCGGGTTTTCCGGAAAATCGGCCCGGAGCAGCTCCGGGGGCGGTCTCAGAGCTTGCGCAGCACCTGTCCGAACGCCTGGAGGTCCGCCGCGAAGAGGTCGGGCTCCTCCATGGCGGCGAAGTGGCCGCCGCGGTCGTACTCCGACCAGTACACGATGTTCGTCAGGTCGCGCTCGGCGAACTTCTTCACCGGCAGGAAGAGCGAGTGCGTGTACTGGGCGACGCCGACCGGCACCTCGACGGTGGGCAGCCGGCCGACGATGGAGTTGATCGGCAGCTGCGGGAAGTTCTCCACGTAGGTCTGCGCCGAGGACCCGGCCGTCTTCGTCAGCCAGTAGATCGAGATCAGCGTCAGCATCAGGTCGCGGTCGACCGCGTCCTCGGGGGCGGTCTCGGCCTGCGCCCAGTCCTTGAACTTCTCCGCGATCCACGCCAGCTGCCCGACCGGCGAGTCGGTCAGCGCGTACGCGACCGTGTGCGGCCGGGTGGCCTGCTGCTTCATCGACCCGGCCAGGATCGACAGGAACCGGTCGGTCATCCCCAGCCGCCGCCGGTCCTCGTCGCTGAGGTCGTCCAGCTCGCCCGGCTCGCCGGCCGGCAGCGTCAGCAGCAGGTTCAGGTGGATGCCCAGCAGGTGCTGCGCGTCGACCACGCCGAGCAGGATCGAGGCGACCGCGCCGAAGTCCGCGCCCTGGGCGACGTACTTGTCGTAGCCGAGGCCGCTCATCAGCTGCGCCCACGCCTGCGCCACCTTGACCAGGTCCCAGCCGGTCGACTTCAGCGGACCGGAGAACCCGTAGCCGGGCATCGACGGGATCACCAGGTCGTAGGCGACCTCCGGGTTGCCGCCGTGCGCGCGCGGGTCGGTCAGCGGGCCGATGATGTCGAGGAACTCCACGATCGAGCCCGGCCAGCCGTGCGTGATGATCATCGGTATGGCGTTCGGCTCGGGCGAGCGCACGTGGATGAAGTGGATCTGCTCGCCGTCGATCTCGGTGGTGAACTGCGGGTACTGGTTGAGCCGGGCCTCCGCCGCCCGCCAGTCGAAGCCGGTGCGCCAGTACTCGGCGAGCTCCTTCAGGTACGCGGTCGGCACGCCGCGCTCCCAGCCGACGTCGACCAGCTCGGGCCACCGGGTGTCGGCCAGCCGGCGGTTGAGGTCGTCCAGGTCGGCCTGCGGGATGTCCACGCGGAACGGTTGCATGACGGGTGCTCCCTTGGTCGGTTACGGCTGCGGTGGGACGGCGGGGGTCGGCTCGTGCGTGCGGGGCGCCGGGACGCCCGTGGCCTGCCGGGCCGCCGGCTGCCGCACGGCGGGCCGGAGGAAACCGCTGATCAGCACGCGGATCAGGGTCTTCGGCAGCAGCAGGGCCTGCGGGGGGTCCAGCAGACCGGCCACCCGCATCAGTGCGGCGGTGACCTTGGAGTCCCTGGACGCGGCGCGCTGCAGGCGGGCCATGTAGGCGTTGAGGAAGCGCACCTTCGGCGGCCGCTCGCCCTCCACCTCGGGGTAGGCCAGGTCGCTGCCGGCGGCCATCTCCCACGGCACGTCCACGACGGCCGCGATGTCCTTGAGGAAGGCGGTCGAGGAGGGCCGGCCCGGCCGCGCCAGGTGCGCGCGCAGCGTCAGCGCCTCCAGCGAGGCGACGCTCATGCCCTGGCCGTAGACCGGGTTGAAGCTGCACACCGCGTCGCCCATCACCAGCAGGCCGTCGGGGAAGGCGGTCAGCCGCTCGAAACGGCGCCGCACGCTCGCCGGGAAGCTGAACCGGACCGGCTCGTCCACCGGCTCGGCCCCGCGCAGCGCCTCGGCGATGTCCGGCACCGTCAGCGAGTGCAGGAACGCCTCGAACCCCTCGGGGTCGGTCGGCGGGTGGTCGCCGAGCATCCCGTTGAGGGTGAGGATGTACGTGTCGGGCCCGACCGGGGCGAAGAACGCGCCGCGGTGGTGCTCGGTGAAGGGGATGACGTTGATCGCGGGGGCCTTGCGCGGCATCCGGTAGTGCCGGGTGGCGTAGGCCAGGCCGATGCGTATGCGCTCCTCGTCGGGGCGCTGGTATCCCAGCTGCTCCAGCCACGCCGAGGTGCGCGAGCCGCGCCCGGTGGCGTCCACCACCAGGTCCGCGGTGAGCGTCAGCGGCTCGGAGTCCGCGCCGTCGGCCTGCCGCCGCACCTGCACGCCGGTGATCCGCGAGCCGTCCTCCGTGGCCTGCGGCTGCAGGATGTCGTGCTGCTCGAGGAAGGTGACGTTCGGCAGCGCGGCCACCCGCGCCCGCAGGTGCGCCTCGAGCACCGGCCGCCGGGCGGCGACGCTGAGCAGCCCGGTGTCGGCCAGCTGCACGCGGCGGTTGTGGAAGTACCAGTGGATCTCACCGATGTCGTACGTGGGGACACCGGTGTCGCTCAGTTCCTGTGTGATGCCCGGGAAGAGCTCCTCCATGACCTGGTGGCCGCGGGCCAGCAGACCGTGGGCATGCACGTTGTGCGGTGCGCCGCGGCGGGGCTCGCGCACTCCCAGCAGCCTGTCACGGTCGACGACAAGGACTTCCCGATACGAATCGGCGAGCACGCGGGCCGCAAGCGTCCCCGCGATGCTTCCACCCAGCACGATGGCGCGGTCCCTGCTCTGAGTCATGGCGCCAGTGTGGTGGGGGGTGCAGGAGTCCAGCCTCTTCCTGATTGCCGGGGTTGGTGCGGTCGCGCAGGGTGCGCGGAGCCCGGGCTGTCAGCGGGTGCGGACCAGCCGGGCGGCGGCGTCGGCGGCGGCTTCAGCGCCGGCCTCGGAGGCGACGGCGGGGGCCGCCTCGGTGGGGGCGCCGGCCTCGGCGGCCGCGGCGACGGACGCCTGCACGAGCAGCCGGGCCGCCGTCTTGGCGGCCTGCGCGGCCAGCGGGTCCGGCGCCAGCGCGCCGCCCGCCAGCACGCCGTCCATCAGCAGTGTCAGCGTCCTCGCCAGCTGGTCGGGGTCGGCCGCGCCGGCCCGCTCGGCGAGCCGCCGCATCCAGGCCCGCACGTCGCGCTTGTGCCGCACCGCCAGGGCGTGCACGGGGCTGCCGGGCTCGGCCTCGGCGGCGGCGTTGACGAAGGCGCAGCCGCGGAAGCCCTCGGCGTGGCACATGCCGGTGAGCGCGTCGAAGACGCCGACGAGCTGCGCCGCCGGATCGGGGCCCGCGGCCTCCGCGGCGCCGTGCAGCTGGCCGCTGCAGACGTCGTCGATCTTCTCGACGTACGCCAGCGCGAGCTTGTCCTTGGCCGGGAAGTGCTTGTAGAAGGTGGCCTTGGCGACGCCGGACTCCTCGATGATCCGGTCCACCCCGACCGCCCGGACACCGTGGGCGTAGAAGAGCGTCAGCGCGGTGTCGAGGATGCGGTCGCGTGCCGTTCCGCGTGCGGTCCGCGTGCCGTCGGCGGCCATCGGCTCCTCCAGGTGACCCAGCCATGGCAGACAGCTCGTTCTGTCTGCCCCACCAGCCATCCTCGCGCAAAGTTGCCTGGTGAACAAGGTGACGTCGTTCCGGCCGCCCTTGAAAGTAGACAGAACATTCTGTTACTTTCGTCACTGTAGCGGCCGCTCCGGGGTCGGCCTTTCACTCCACTGGGAGCAGAGGACCATCATGAAGATCGCAGTTGTGGGCACCGGGTTCGCCGGCCGGACCCTCGCCGGGGGGCTCGCGGAGCTGGGCCACCAGGTGACCATCGGGACGCGCGACGTGGCCGAGACCCTGGCCAGGACCAAGGCGGACGTGATGGGGAACGTGGCGTACCCCGTCTGGGCCGAGACCCACCCGCACATCGGGCTCGCGCCGTTCGCGGAGGCCGGCGCCGGGGCCGACTTCTTCGTCAACGCCGCCTCGGGCGCGGCGTCGATCGCCGCGCTCACCGCCACCGGCGCCGAGAACCTGGCGGGCAAGGTCCTGCTGGACATCTCCAACCCGCTGGACTTCAAGAACGGCTTCCCGCCGAACCTCTTCGTCAAGGACACCGACTCGCTCGGCGAGCAGATCCAGCGCGAGTTCCCCGAGGCGCGGGTCGTGAAGTCGCTGAACACCATGGTCGGCAACCTCTTCGTGACGCCCAAGGCGGTCGCCGACGGCGACAGCACCGTCTTCGTCTCCGGCGACGACGCGGACGCCAAGCGGATCGTCACCGAGCTGCTCGCGTCCTTCGGCTGGAACGACGTCATCGACCTGGGCGGCATCGCCACCGCGCGGGCCACCGAGATGATGGTGCAGGTGCGGCTGCTGACGATGACCAGCATCGGCACCCCGATGTTCAACTTCAAGATCGCACGCTGACGCCCGCGGCCGCCCGCACCGGCGGCCGCAGGCAAGGCGATGCCGCCGGTCCCCCCGTCGGGACCGGCGGCATCGCCGTACGCGCCGGGCAAGGGGCGCCGCCCGTGCCGGACGGGTGCGCCGACGAGCCGGCCGACCGTCAGTCGACGTCCAGCGCGTGCAGCGCGGGCACCACCTCGTCCGCGATGATCCGCAGGTGCCGCTCGTAGTTGTCGAACGACCCGAGCCGCAGCACGATCTGGCGGGCGCCGGCGTCGACGTACTGCTTGAGCCAGTCCACGAACGCCGACGCGGAGCCGCCGAAGTACAGCTGGAAGCCGGACATCACGTCCACCGGCAGGTTGTTGTAGCGGTTGGTGTAGTCCTCCAGGCCGGCGCGCGCCTGGTCGACGTCGTCGTTGATGTGGACGGTGGTGTAGAGGCAGCGGGTGAGGGAGGCCGGGTCACGGCCCGCCTCGGTCAGGGCCGCCGAGATGTTCGCACCGTTCTCCGCGTACTCCTCCGGGGTGACCCGGATCGGCATCCAGCCGGCGTAGTGCCGGGCGATCCGCTGGACCGCCTTCTTCTTGCCGTTGGCGGCCAGCCACAGCGACGGGCCGCCCTTCTGCAGCGGCAGCGGCTGGTCACGCAGCGCCCGCATGTCGTAGTACTTGCCGACCAGGTCGCCGTCCTCGCCGTTCCAGGCGGTGAGCCAGCCGGCGACCATCTCGTCCATCCGCTCCAGGCGCTCGCCGAACGTCATCACCTCGGCGTCCAGTTCGGCCTTCACCGGCAGCGGGAAGCCGGCGCCCAGCCCCATCCGCAGGCGTCCGCCGCTGAGTTGGTCGAGGGTGACGATGATGTGCGCCAGTGCGACCGGATTGCGGGGCGGAGCGATGAGGGCGCCGGTGCCGATGGTCACGCGCTCGGTCATCGTGGCGACCGCTGCCAGCAGCGTCATCGGCTCCAACCGGTGCCGGGCGACATAGGCGTCGCCCGCGTACACCGCGTCGTAGCCGAAATCCTCGATCTGGCGGGCGATCTTGAGCAGTGGGCTCGCCTCGGCCGCGCCGAGGATGGCCACCTCGCGCGTGGGCAGAGCGACGCCGACCTGGACCCCAGACATTTTTACCTCCATGGTATGTGTCGGGTCGGATGCGCACGGAATGCCGTACGCAGTTGTCCGCCTCCCCCGGTGGCGGCGCGGACCCGGCGGCCGCCGCCCCGTTCATCATCGGCGCGGCGGCGGAGCCGGGCACCTTCTGTATTGCCATCGCCCAGGTCCCGGTCGGAGGCACCGCGGGGGCCGGCGCGGGGCGGAAGCGGAAGGCGGGCGCTCAGCCGAGCAGCGCCGTGACGGCGTCGACCACGACCCGGCGGCGGTGCGCGGCGGAGTGCCCGTCGTCGAGCAGCGCGTCGAACTCCGGGACGCTGGAGCTCCAGAAGCCGGATATGTGCAGCACCAGACCGAGCAGGTCGACCGCGGAGAAACGGTCCGTCAGGACGCCCGCGGCCTGCGCGTCGGCGATCGCGCGGACCTTGGCGGCGTTGCTCCGCACGACCACCGGCAGCAGCGCGCCGGCGCCGGCCCGCTCCAGCCGGTACCAGGTGGCCAGCCGCTGCACGTGGGGGCGCTGCCGGTACGAGTCGAAGAGCCGGCCGGCGTACTCGGGGAGGTCGGCCGGGTCGATCGGCACGGCGTCGACCGTCTCCCGGCACATGGCGTCGAAGACGGCGTCGAACAGGCCGTCCTTGCTGCCGAAGTAGTGGTAGATCTGCGCCTTGTTGCTCTGGGCGGCCGCCGCGATCCGGTCGACCCGGCTGCCGGCGATGCCGTAGGCGGCGAACTCCTGCGTCGCCGCGTCGAGCAGTCGGCGGCGGGTGGCTTCGGCATCCCTGGTCATGGCGGCCACAATATCAACTAACCGGACAGTTGACAGGGGCTTCCCGAAGAGGTTCCATGAAGGTGGTGCTAATCAACCGGTTAGTAAGCAAGCTCGACCGAGCCCGACGAAGCTCGACGACATCCGGGAGTAGTCATGTCCGCAACATCCGTGTTCCTGGTCAGCGGCGCCTCACGCGGGCTGGGCCGGGAGATCGTCGCGGCCGCGCTGGAGGCGGGGCACCGCGTGGTGGCCGGCGTGCGCAGCCCCTCCGCGCTGGACGACCTGGCCGCGAAGCACGGCGACGGGCAGCTGGCCGTCGTCCCCCTCGACGTCACCGACGCCGACGCCGCGCGGGCCGCCGTGGCCACCGCCGTCGACCGCTTCGGACGCCTCGACGTGCTGGTCAACAACGCCGGATACGCCAACGTGGACCCGGTCGAGGACGTCGGCTTCGACGACTTCCGCACCCAGGTGGACACCAACCTCTTCGGCGTCGTGCGGCTCACCCAGGCGGCCCTGCCGGTGATGCGCGAGCAGCGCTCAGGCCACATCGTGCAGGTCTCCTCGGTCGGCGGCCGGCTGGCCGTGCCCGGCCTGTCCGCCTACCAGTCCGCCAAGTGGGCCGTCGGCGGCTTCTCCTCGGTGCTGGCCGGCGAGGTCGCGCCGCTGGGCATCAAGGTCACCGTCCTGGAGCCGGGCGGCATGCGCACGGACTGGGCGGGCTCGTCCATGCGGGTCGGCCCGATCCGCGCCGAGTACCAGGAGACGGTCGGCGCGATGGCCGCCATGCACAGCCCCGAGTCGACGGCGGCGAGCGACCCGGCGAAGGTCGCGCGCCTGCTGCTGGAGGTCGTGGGGCTGCCGCAGCCGCCGCTGCGGCTGCTCGTCGGGCCGGACGCGTACGCGTACGCCACCGCGGCCGGGCGGGCGCTGCTCGCGGAGGACGAGAAGTGGCGCGACCTGAGCGTGTCGACGGCCGCGGACGACGCGACGCCCGAGCAGATCGACCCGCTCGGGCACGCCTCCTGACGACGGGTGCGCCCGATCAGGGGCGCGGGCCGCCGACCGCCGGCCGGCGGCCCGGGAGCGACAGCAATGGCCCCGCCGGGCCGGTGGCGACGTGCAGCCGTCGTCAGCGCCGCGAGAACGGCCGCGCGCGGGGATCGGGTCCGGGGGAGAGCCGCGGCCGGAGGCCGCTCAGCAGAGCTTGTAGGCGACCCGCGCCGAGTTGTAGGAGCAGGTGTCGACCGTGGCGCCGGTCGACCGCCGGAGCGTCGCCGTGTCCTTGTCGTTGTTCCAGACGTACCAGGCGCGGCCCTGGTAGCGGTGGGCCGCGGTGTTGCCGCCCTTGCCGGTGTGGACGACCACGGACCTGTGCGCGCCCAGCGAGTACGTGCCGAAGGTGTAGACGTGACGCGACGCGTCGGTGAGGGTCCAGCCCTTGAGGCTGACGTTCGACGACGTGGTGTTGGCGATCTGCACGTACTCCGCGTCGAGGCTCGTCTGGGAGCCCGTGTCGCTGCCCGGACTGTTGTAGTAGATCTTGTACAGGAACACCGAGCCGGACGCGGCGCCGGCCTGCTGCGCGGGCAGTGCGGCGGCGGCGACACCGGCCGCGGCCAGGACGAACGCGGTCGCGGCGCGACGGAATCGAAGCATGGGCCCCCCTGGGCGTAGGAGCCGGGCGCCCCCCTGGCGGGCCCGGCGAGACGCACAGACTATGGGTGATCGTCATACGTTCGGACGGTCATGCCGGAAGTTTGCGCGCATATGGGTTCAGTCGCGGGGCCGTTGCGGCGGAACGACGCGCGCGGGCCGGTCGGGGCGCAGGGTGGGAGGCAGCGGTCCGCGGGCGGCGCGGGCCAGGACGCGAGGAGTCGAATCCCATGAGCACCCAGCAGAACCCGGCCGAACTGGACGGCAGGACCGCCCTGGTGACCGGCGCGAGCCGGGGGATCGGGCTGGCCGTCGTGGAGGCGCTGGCGGCGGCGGGCGCGCGGGTCGTCGCCGGGTCGCGCACCTCCTCCGAGCGCCTGGAGGCGCTGGCGGCGGAGGGCCGGGTCCGCTGGGTGCGGGCCGACCTCGGCGCGCCCGGCGGGGCGCAGGCACTGGTGGAGGCGGTCGGCGGGCCGCTGGACGTGCTGGTGAACAACGTCGGCTCGGCGCCCGCCCGCACCGGCGGGTTCCTGTCCGTGAGCGACGAGGACTGGCAGCGCGCCCTCGACCTCAACCTGCTCTCCGCGGTGCGCACCACCCGCGCCGCCCTGCCCGGCATGGTCGCGGCCGGGCGCGGCGCGATCGTCACCGTCGCGTCGGTGAACGCCACCCTGCCCGACCCCTTGGTGATCGACTACAGCGCGGGCAAGGCGGCGCTCGTCGCCTTCTCCAAGGCGCTGTCCAAGGAGGTCGGGCCGCAGGGCGTCCGGGTGAACACGGTGAGCCCCGGCCCGGTGGAGACCGAGCTGTGGCTCGGCGGCGGCGGGGTGGCCGACACCGTGTCGGCCGCCGCCGGGATCACCGCCGAGGACGTGGTGGCCCAGGCGAAGGCCGCCACCGTCACCGGCCGCTTCTCCCGCCCCGAGGAGGTCGCCGAGCTGGTCCGCTGGCTGGCCTCGGACCGCGCCGCGAACATCACCGGCAGCGACTTCCTCATCGACGGCGGCTTCATCCCCACCTGGTAGGCGCGGCGGCCGGCGCAGGAGGCCCCGGCCGCCTCACGGGTCAACCGGCGCCGACCGGCGCCATCCTGTCCACCGTGCCGGGGTTCGCGGCCATCCACGCCTTGACCCCGGCCTCGGTGTTGCCCTCGCCGGCCTTCTGGATCGCGGCTTCCAGCGAGCCGAGTCGCGCCTCGGTCATCGTGAAGTTCCGCATCCAGGAGGCGACCTGCGGCAGCTTGGCCGCGCTGCCCTTGTTGGCCAGGTCGTGGATGGAGTCGCCCGGCCCCCAGAGCCCCTTGGGGTCGGCCAGCTTGGTCATCGCGTACGTGCTGTACGCCCAGTGCGGCGACCACAGCACGACCGCGACCGGCTTCTTCTGCGCGTAGTCCCGCTTCAGCTCGGCGAGCATGCCGGCGGTCGAACTGGCCACCAGCTTGTACTCCTTGTCCAGGCCGTAGCCCGGCAGCACCTTCGTGGAGAGCAGCTTCATCTCGCCCGCGCCGGGCTCGATGCCGATGATCCGCCCGCCGAACTGCCCGCTCCTCCCCTTCAGATCGGCCATCGTGTGGACGCCCTTGACGTACGACGGCACGGACACCTCCAGCGAGGTGCGGCCGTACCAGGCGCCGAGGTCGCGGTAGTCCTTGCCGTACTGCCGCAGGTACGAGGCGTGCGTGGTCGGCAGCCAGGCGTCCGTCAGGTAGTCCAGCGAACCGGACGACAGGCCGGTGAAGGCCGCGCCCGGGTCGTACGTGCTGACCTGCGCACGGTAGCCGCGCTGCGTCAGCACCTGCTTCCACAGGTTGGCGGAGGCGACGGACTCGTCCCAGTTGAAGGCGCCGATCCGTACGGACCTGCCCTTGCCGACGTTCGCCGCGCCGGTGGCGGTCGTCGCGCCGGAGCCGGAGTCGCCGAAGACGCCCATGCCGCCGGCGACCAGCGCCAGGATCGCCACGCCGGCCACGCCGACCGCCGGGCGCGGCCGGTAGCGCAGCACGCCGAAGCCGTGCACCGAGGCGCGCATCGAGGCGAGCGCGCGGCGGCCCAGCGGCGAGACCTGCTCGCCCAGCGCGCCGGTGATCCGGTCCAGGTAGATGGCGAGCACGACCACCGAGACGCCGCCCTCGAAGCCGAGGCCGATGTCGACCTGGCTGATCGCGCCGAAGACCGTCGAGCCGAGGCCCTCCGCGCCGACCATGCCGCCGATGACGACCATGGACAGCGCCAGCATGATCACCTGGTTGACGCCGGCCATGACGGTCGGCAGCGCCAGCGGCAGCTGCACCCGCAGCAGGGTGCCCAGCGGCGGGGTGCCGAACGCCTCGGCGGCCTCGACCAGTTCGGGGTCGACCTGCCGGATGCCCAGCTCGGTCATCCGCACCCCGACGGGCATCGCGAAGACGATGGTGGCGATGACCGCGGGGACCGTGCCGAGGCTGAAGAAGATGATCGCCGGGATCAGGTACACGAAGGCCGGCAGCGTCTGCATCACGTCCAGCACCGGGCGCACGACCAGCCCGACCGTGCGCCGCCTGGCCGCCCAGATGCCCAGCGGCACCGCGAGCACCAGCGCGACCGCGGCGGAGACGACGACCAGCGACAGCGACTGCATGGCCTGCTGCCACTGGGCGACCGAGTCGATCAGCGCGAATCCGGCGAAGGCCAGCACACCGGCGACCACGCCGCGCATCCAGAAGGCGATCACCGCGAGGATGGCCGCCATCAGCAGCGGCGGCGGGCCGCCGAGCACCCACTCCACGCCGTCGTACATGCCGTTGACGACGGTGCTGATCGCGTCGAAGAGCCAGGACAGGTGGCGGGTCAGCCAGTCGACGGCGTCCTGCGCCCAGTTGCCGAGATGGATCCTAGGCACCGGTGGCCTCCTTCGGTGCGGACGGCCGCGCCGGGCCCGCGGGGCCCGCCTCCCCGCCCCGGGCGCCGGGAACCGCGGGGATCACCGGGTGAGCCGGTTGGGCCGGATGGGCTGGTTGAGCCGGATGAGCCGGTGGGACGTGGTCGATCGGGTCGACCTGGTCCCGCGGGTCGAGGGACCGGTGCGGTTCGACGGACGGGTCGGCCCCGGCGCTGTGGTGGTCGCCGAGCGCCGCGAGCAGCGTGCCGGTGGAGATCACCCCGGTGAGCCGGCCGTCGGCGTCGACCACGGCCAGCGGCAGCGTGGTGCGCGAGGCCGGGCCGAGCAGCCCGGCGAGCGGGGTGTCGGCCTGCGTGGTGACCGGCGCGAGGTCGGTGTCCATCAGCTCGCCCATCACGCTGTCGCTGCGCAGCGCGCGCGTGACCTGCTCCTCGGTCACCGTGCCGACCAGCTCGCCGCCGGCCGCGACGACGAACGCGGCGTGCGCGTCCTCGTCGGTGCGCAGCGCCTCCATCGCGACGTCGGCGTGGCAGGCCGGGGTGACCGTGACCGCGTCCTGCATGATCGAGGCCGCGGTGAGCACCCGGGAGCGGTCCACGTCCTGGGTGAAGCCGGCCACGTAGTCGTCGGCGGGCGCGGTGAGGATGTCCTGCGCGGTGCCGGTCTGCACGATCCGGCCGTCGCGCATCACGGCGACCCGGTCGCCGAGCCGCATCGCCTCGTTGAGGTCGTGGGTGATGAAGACCACCGTCTTGTGCAGCCGCCGCTGGAGCTCCAGCAGCTGGTCCTGCATGTCGCGGCGGATCAGCGGGTCGAGGGCGGAGAAGGACTCGTCCATCAGCAGCAGGTCGGCGTCGGTGGCCAGCGCGCGGGCCAGGCCGACCCGCTGCTGCATGCCACCGGACAGCTCGTCCGGCCAGGACTTCTCCCAGCCGGCCAGCCCGACCAGCTCCAGGGCCTCGGCGGCCCGCCGCTCGCGCTCGGCGCGGGCCACGCCCTGGACCTCCAGGCCGTAGCCGGCGTTCTCCAGCACGCTGCGGTGCGGGAAGAGCGCGAAGTGCTGGAAGACCATGCTGATCCTGCGGGAGCGCATGTCGCGCAGGGCCTTCGGGGACAGGGCCGTCAGGTCCTGGCCGTCGAACATCACCCTGCCCGAGGTGGGCTCCAGCAGTCCGTTCAGCATCCGCAGCAGCGTGGACTTGCCCGATCCGGACAGTCCCATCACCACGAAGATCTCGCCCTCGCCGACCTCGAACGAGGCGTCGATCACGGCGGCCGTGGTGCCTCCTTCACGGAGACGGTCGCGTACGCCCTCGGGGTCGGCGTCGGCCTGAAGCCGGCGCACACCCTCCGAGGGCCTTCGACCGAAGACCTTGAACACTTGCTCCACGACGATTTTGGACACGTCTGCCTTTCGGGGCCGGGGACGGGAACACAGCAACGCCGCGCCTTTCCAGGCCGCCGAGCGGCAAACGTCAGCGGAAAGTGACGAACGTCCCATCGCGGTGCGGGAGCCGTCGTGGCGTCCGCCGTACGGCCGTGACCAGGGCGTTCCCCTGGTCTCGCGCGCCGGGTCGGGTGCTGCGCGTCACGCCGGTGCGCCGGTGCCCGTCACGCCGGGTGAGCGGACGGGTGTCGCGCCGGGGGAGCGGACGGTCGTCACGCGGGGCGGGTCGGGAGGCGTTCCCGCCGTCACGCCGGGTCCTCGCGCACCACCTCGGCAGGGGCCTTGTCGTCGCGCAGGCCGAGGAAGCGCGGGTGGCGCAGCAGCCCGTCGCGGGTCCACTCGCTGAAGCCGACCTGGGCGACGAGCCGCGGCCGCACCCAGTGCGCGCCGCGTTCGCGCGGCCGGGTGGCGAAGGGGGACGCCGACTGCTCCAGCGCGTCGAGCCCGGCGCGCAGCGCGCGCAGGTCCCGCTGCGACCAGCCGGTGCCGACCTTGCCGGCGTAGCGCAGCGCGCCGGACGCGTCGTGGTAGCCGAGCAGCAGCGCGCCGAAGCCGATCCGCGAGCCGCCCGGCTCGGTGAACCCGCCGATCACGAACTCCTGCCCCCGCTCGCACTTCAGCTTCAGCCAGTCGCCGGAGCGCCGGTGCTGGTACGGGGCGTCGGCGCGCTTGGCGATCAGGCCCTCCCAGCCGCGGGCGCACGCGTCGGCGAGCAGGCCGGCCGCGCCGCGGGCGCTGTCGTGGTTGCGGTGCGGGGTGAACCGCAGCGGCCCGCCGGAGGACAGCGCCGAGCGCAGCAGGGACTTGCGGGTGCGCAGCGGGAGGGCGGTGAGGTCCCAGCCGTCCAGCGCGAGCAGGTCGAAGACGTAGTAGGTGACGACGACCGGGCTGGCGCGCACCGCCGCCGGGTTCGTCAGGCCGAGCCGCTGCTGCAGCAGCGGGAAGTCGGTCCTGCCGTCCTTCATGGCGACGATCTCCCCGTCGAGGGTGGCGCCGCCCGCGCCCCGTGCCGCGAGGGCCTCGACCACCTCCGGATAGGTGGCGCCGATCGACCGCCCGGTCCGCGACAGCAGGCGGGTCGCGCCGCCCTCCTCGCGTACCGCCAGCGCCCGCACCCCGTCGAGCTTGCGCTCGAAGACCCACCGCTCGTCGAACGCGCGCCGCGCGCTGAGCGTCGCCAGCATCGGCCGCGCCGCCGCCGCTCCCGGGTCCGCTCCGACCGGCCGCAGCAACGCCTGCTGGGCCTGCGGCACCCCCTGGTACGCGCGCTCGGTGGGCACCGGAACCGCTCCCTTCGCGTCGTGAGGTCCGTCACCCATTTCAGCCGCCGTCCGCCGGTTCTGCCGGGTGGAGGCGGGGTGCGGCGCGGCGCGCGGCCACCCGGCTTGACTTGAACAGACAGGTCTGTCTAAAGTGACGAAGCAACTTAGACAGACCTGTCTACTCAGTCTGTCCGCTCCGTCGATGTGGACGCAGTGCGGAGTCCGACCCAGGGAGTGTCCCGATGACCGACACGGTCACCACGCAGCAGATCAGCCGGAGGACGCGGGCCGCGACGGCGGCGGGTCCGCAGCCGGGCGGCGCCGACGAGCGGGGCCGGGAACGCCCGGGCCAGGTGGACCGCCGGGACCGGCTGGACCGCCTGGACCGCCTTAAACTCGGCCGCGGCCCGTCGCTCGCGCTGCTCGCCTCGATCATCGTGTCGCTGCTCGCGGCGTCCAGCGCCCCCACCCCGCTCTACGCGGTCTACCAGCACGAATGGGGCTTCTCGCCGATCACCACCACGGTGGTCTTCGGCGTGTACGCGCTCGCCGTGCTGGCCGCGCTGCTGGTCTTCGGCAAGATCTCCGACCACGTCGGCCGCCGGCCGGTGCTGTTCGCGGCGCTCGCCGGACAGGCCGTGGCGATGGTCGTCTTCGCCGAGGCGGGCAGCGTGGGCGCGCTGCTGGCCGCCCGGGTGATCCAGGGCGTCGCCACCGGCGCCGCGCTCGGCGCGATAGGCGCCGGCATGATCGACGTCGACCGGGTCAAGGGCGCGGTCGCCAACTCCTTCGCGCCCCCCGTCGGCACCGCTACCGGCGCGCTCGCGTCCGGCATCGTCGTGCAGTTCCTGCCCTCGCCCACGCACCTGGTCTACCTGCTGCTGCTCGGCGTCTTCGCGGTGCAGGCGCTCGGCGTGGCGGCGCTGCCGGAGTCGGTGACCCGCAAGCCGGGCGCGCTGGCCAGCCTGACCCCGGAGATCAAGCTGCCGCGGGCCGCCCGCGGCCCGGTCGCCATCGCGGCGCCGGTGCTCTTCTCGGTCTGGGCGCTGGCGGGCTTCTACGGTTCGCTCGGCCCGGCGATCACCCGCACCCTGCTGCACTCCGACTCGGTGGTCTACGGCGGCACGAGCCTGTTCGTGCTGGCCGGCGCGGCCGCCCTGTCGGTGCCGCTGCTGCGCCGCACCTCGACCCGTACGGTCATGGTCGCCGGTGTCCTCGCGCTCGTCGCGGGCGTCGCGCTGACCCTGGTCTCGATCGGCTCGGGAGGGGGCGGCGCGGCCCCGGCCACCGGCTTCTTCGCGGGCAGCGCGATCGCCGGGTTCGGCTTCGGCGCGGGCTTCCAGGGCGGCATCCGGATGGTGGTCCCGCTGGTCGAGGCGCACGAGCGGGCCGGCGTGCTGTCGCTGCTCTACGTGGTGTCGTACCTGGGCATGGGCCTGCCGGCGGTGATCGGCGGGGTGCTCGTCGTGCACGGCGGCGGCCTGCTGGACACCGCGCGGGAGTACGGCGCCGCGGTGATCCTGCTGGCGGCGGCCTCGCTGGTGGCGCTGCTGCTGGCCGGCCGGCGGGTGCCGCAGGCCGTGCGGGAGAGCTGACGCGGGGGCCGCGGCGAGCTAGCATAGACAGACCTGTCTGGAGAGGTGAACCCGATGACGGCGACGACGAGTACGGCGGCCGGCGCGGCCAGGCCCGCGGCGCGTCCCTCCGCGCGCGAGCGGCTGCTCACCGCGGCCGACGAGCTGTTCTACCGCGAGGGCGTGCAGAGCGTCGGCATCGACCGGATCATCGAGCACGCCGGAGTCGCCAAGGCGTCGCTCTACAACGCCTTCGGCAACAAGGAAGGGCTGGTCCGGGCGTATCTGGAGCTGCGGCACGAGCGGAACCGGCTGCGCGTCACCCGGGCGATGACCCGCTACCGCACCCCCCGCGAGCGGCTGCTCGGCGTCTTCGAGGCGCAGGGCGAGCTGTTCACCACCCCGGACTTCAACGGCTGCGCCTTCGTGGCCGCGTCGGCCGAGGCCCCGCACGGCGGGTCCGTCGAGCTGGCCGCGGGTGAGTACCGCCACTGGCTGCGCGGCTTCCTGACCGACCTGGCCGCGGAGGCGGGCGCCCCCGACCCCGAGGCGCTCGCCCGCCGGCTGCACCTGCTGTACGACGGCGCGACGCTCTCCGCCCGCATGGACCGCGACCCCACGGCCGCCGCGACCGCCCGTGCCGCCGCGGTGACCCTGCTGGACGCCGCCCTGCCCGCCGAGCCGGCCGGCTCCTGAGGCACCGCCGACGGCGGCCCGACGACGATCCGACGACGATCCGACGACGGCCTGATGCCGGATCGGATGAAGTTCGTACCGATTTGAGTGGCCGTATCGCTTATATAAGTTTTACGCTGAATGAGGATGCGACAGCTTCGGGGCGGAGACCCGAAGGCCATCCGGTGGCAATACAGCGACTGCACTGCGAAGGGGGTGGCTTGCATGGCCACCGATTCGACCCAGCCGACGGCCCCGCGGAACGCACCGACCGCGACCACGCCGTCGTCGGCGCACCACATGGAGAACCACCCGGACATCGTGTCCCTGCGCGACCGTTACGCGAAGGTGAGTGACAGTCCGGCGACCGGGCTGCTGGAGAGCCTGTGCGTGATGGCCGGCCTGTACCTGGCGATCTCGCCATGGGTGGTGGGCTTCCAGGGCTTCACCGGACTGCGGGTCAGCAACCTCGTCACCGGTCTCGCGCTGGCCGTCCTCGGTCTGGGCTTCGGGTCCGCGATCGAGCGCACGCACAATCTGAGCTGGTGCGCGCTGGCCATCGGCGTGTGGACGATCATCGCGCCATGGGTCGTGTCCGGAAACTTCGACACGCACAAGACGATCCTGAACAACGCGATCCTCGGCGGCGTCATCTGCCTGCTCGCACTGGCCACCATGGGCATCGGCCCACTGGCCAAGCGTATGGCGCGCAAGCAGAACGCCGCAGGCGGTGCCGCGGCACGCTGACACCGCGTCACCCGCGGACGGTTCCCCCCGGGAGCCGTCCGCGTGCGCGTCCGCGTGTCCCGCCGGGCCGTCAGGGGCGCGGGTCGGTCAGGGGCGCGGCTTGCCGCGGAGCGCGGAGGCGGTGGCGGCGAGCAGCGACATCGCCGCGGCGGTCGCGAAGACGATGACCAGGCCGTGGTGGAACGGCCCGGAGATCAGGTGCGGGAAGAACTCCTTGCCGGTCAGCACCGCGCGGTTGTGCGCGGGCAGCCGGGCCAGCGTCCCGCTCGGCCCGAGCAGCGTCTGCACCGGGTTGATGCCGAGGAACGCCGAGAAGACCGTCGACACCGGCGGCAGCGAGGCCGCGTGCGCGGCGGCGCCCGCCGGGACGCCCTGCGCCCGCAGGCCCGAGTCGAGCGCGCCCGGCAGGCGGTTGGCGAGGCCCACGATGAGCAGCGAGAAGAAGACGCCGATGGACAGCGACATGCCGGAGTTCTGGAAGGTCGAGCGCATCCCGGAGGCGGCCCCGCGGTGGTTCGCCGGGACGCTGCTCATGATCGCCGAGGTGTTCGGCGCGGAGAACATCCCGGAGCCGATCCCGTTGCACATCACCAGCAGCGCGAACGCCCAGTACGGGAAGTCGATCGGCAGCGCGAGCAGCCCGACGAAGCTCGCGCCGAAGACCAGCAGCCCGCCGGTGGTGAAGTAGCGGACGCCGAACCGGTCGGAGAGCGCGCCGGACAGCGGACCGGCGATCAGGAAGCCCGCGGTCAGCGGCAGCAGGAAGATGCCCGCCCACAGCGGCGCGTCCGCGTAGTCGTAGCCGTGCAGCGGCAGCCAGATCCCCTGCAGCCAGATGATCAGCATGAACTGCAGGCCGCCGCGCGCCACCGACGCGAGCAGCGACGCCGCGTTGCCGGCCGTGAAGTGCCGGTTGCGGAAGAGCCCGAGGTGGAACATCGGCTGCGGCACCCGGGTCTCGATCACCGCGAAGAGCACCAGCAGCGCGGCGCCGCCGATCAGCCCGGCCAGCACCTTCGGGCTCGTCCAGCCCATGGTGTGGTGGCCGTAGGGCTGGATGCCGTACGTGATCGACACCAGCAGCGCCCCGCAGCCGAGCGCGAAGGTCGCGTTGCCCCACCAGTCGATCCTGGCGGGCTGCCGGGCCGAGATCTCACGCAGCGAGCGGTACGCCCAGATGGTGCCGAAGATCCCGACCGGCACGTTCACCCAGAAGACCGCACGCCAGTCCCAGGCGGAGAGCAGCCCGCCCAGCACCAGGCCGATGAACTGCCCGGACAGCGCGGAGATCTGGTTGATGCCCAGCGCCATGCCGCGCTGCCTGGCCGGGAAGGCGTCGGTGAGGATCGCCGCGGAGTTCGCCATCAGCATCGAGCCGCCGATCGCCTGCACCACCCGCCAGCCGATCAGCCACATCGCGCCCGCCCCGCCGTACGCCGGGTCGAAGGAGAGCGCGAGCGAGGCGAGGGTGAAGACGACGAAGCCCAGGTTGTAGATCTTGACCCGGCCGACGATGTCGCCCAGCCGCCCGAGCGTCACCACCAGTACCGCGGTGACCAGCAGGTACCCCATGATCATCCACAGCAGGTAGCTGATGTTGCCGGGCGCGAAGGGGTCCAGGTGGATGCCGCGGAAGATGGCCGGCATGGAGATGATGACGATCGAGGAGTCCACGGTCGCCATGAACATCCCGAGGCTGGTGTTGGACAGCGCCAGCCACTTGTAGCGGTCGGGCGGCGCGTCCCGGCCGGCCGGCCCGGCGGCGGCGGGTGCGGCGGCGGAGGCGGCGGCCGGCTCAGACACGTCGGGTGATCCTCTCCAGCAGCGGGATGGCCTCGGCGAGCTGCCGCCGCTCGCGGGGGGTCAGCTCGGCCTCGATCGCCTCGGCCAGCCGGCGGGCCCGTTCGGCGCGGGCGCCGTGCAGCCCGGCGCGGCCCGCCGGGGAGAGCGAGACGACCATGCGGCGGCCGTCGGCCGGGTCCTGGGCGCGGCTGACCAGGCCGCGTTCGAGCAGCGCGTTGACGATCGTGCACATCGACTGCGGCCGGATGCCCTCGGCCGCGGCCAGCTCGGAGGAGGTCGCCGGGCCCTCGCGGTCCAGCCGGACCAGCGCGGAGGTCTGCGAGAGGGTCAGCTCGCCGTCCGGCCGGAACCGGCGCAGCCGGCGGACCAGCGGTCCGAGCGCGATCCGCAGGTCCGTGGCGACACGGGCGGGACTGCCGTCGGCCGGCCCGCCGTCGGCGCTGACCGGATCGGCGCTGACCGGGCTGCCGTCGGCCGCACCGGCGCTGACCGGGCCGCCGTCGGCCGGATCGCCATCGGCCGGGCCGCCGTCGGCCGGATCGCCGTCGGCCGGGAGGGTGCTGCCGAGTGCCGTCACGATCATCAGTATAAACTGATCAGTCCAGCCTTATGGTAGAGATGGCGGCATGAGTGCATCCCCCATCACCTCAGCCACCCCGCCCGCGGCCGGGATGACCGCCGCGACCGTGTTCCTGACCGGCCATCAGGACGACACGATCGAGGCGTACCTCGCCACGCCGGAGGGCGGCGCCCGCCGCGGCGGAGTCGTCGTCATCCACCACATGCCCGGCTACGACCGGGAGTCCAAGGAGATCGTGCGGCGCTTCGCCGAACTCGGCTACGACGCGGTCTGCCCGAACCTCTATCACCGCGAGGCCCCCGGCGCGTCCCCCGACGACGCCGCGGCCGTCGGCCGTGCGAACGGCGGCGTACCGGACGAGCGGCTGGTCGGCGACGTGGCGGGCGCGGCCGCCTACCTGCGGGCGCTGCCCACCTCCAACGGCAAGGTCGGCGTCATCGGCTACTGCTCCGGCGGCCGCCAGAGCGTGCTCGCCGCCTGCACCCTCGACGTCGACGCGGCCGTCGACTGCTACGGCGCCTTCGTGACCGGCACCGTCCCCGAGGGCATCCCGCTGAAGGTCACCAACCTCGTCGACCGGCTGCCGGACCTGCGGGCGCCGCTGCTCGGCCTGTTCGGCGCGGAGGACACCCACCCCAGCCCCGAGCAGGTCGCCGAGCTGGAGCAGATCCTCTCCGAGCACGGCAAGGAGTTCGAGTTCCACAGCTACGAGGGCGCGGGCCACGCCTTCTTCGCGGTGAACCGCCCGAACTACGACGTCGCCGCCGCGCTCGACGGCTGGGAGCGCGTCACCGAGTTCTTCGGCGCCCGGCTGCGGACCTCGGGGAGCTGACCGTGTGCACCTACCTCACCGTCAAGGACCGCGTCGAGGGCAGCGCGAAGGGGCCGGGCGGGTCCTGGTTCCGGGTCAGTGACGTCACCGTGTACTTCGACCACCCCGTCCACGCGATGGCCGAGCACACGCTCAACATCGACTTCGCCGACCCCTCACGGGGGCCCGCCGCCCGGATCGCCCTCGAACTGACCGCGCAGTCCGCGCGGACGCTCGTCGCCGCCATCCAGGAGGCGCTCGCCGCCGTCCCGGCCGAGATGCAGTCCCAGACCGCCGCCTCCTGACGCCGCGGCGCCGGACCCCGAGCCCCGTGCCCCGGTGCTCCGGCGCCTCGCGCGTCCTTCTCCGATCCTGCCCCGGTGCGGAAAACCACTCGCTTCCGGTGCCGCCGACGGATCACCGTGGAAGCAGTCAGGCGATCCGAGCGTTATAGGCGTCCAAGGGAGTGAAGGCGCCGGCCGACACGGCGCCGACACCGGTACGCGAAGGCGTGCCGGCCGTGTCAGCGGCGTGTGGGTGGCGTGTCAGCGGCCCCCGGCACAGTGAGGACACGGCGAGGACGACGGGGACGGACGGGGACGGGCATGAAGGGCATACGGGCGGTGGCGGCCGGGACCGGCGCGGCGGCGCGGGCGGCCGGCGAGGACGGAGCGCAGCGCGGTGTCGTGGCGGCCTTCGTCCGCTTCGTGGTGTGCGGCGGCGGGGTCAGCGTGCTGTCGAGCGCGCTGCTGCTGGCGGTGACCGGACGCGTTCCCTTCGCGCTGGCGAACGCGGTGGTCACGGTGGCCTCCACGCTGCTGGCGACCGAACTGCACCACCGGTTCACCTTCGCCGCGCGCGGCGAGGGCGGCATCCGCGGGGCGGGCCTGGCGGGCTGGCGCATCCACGCCAAGTCCGCGC
Organism: Actinacidiphila polyblastidii; assembly: GCF_036353415.1. NCBI lineage: Bacteria > Bacillati > Actinomycetota > Actinomycetes > Kitasatosporales > Streptomycetaceae > Actinacidiphila > Actinacidiphila polyblastidii. Next base: position 39,783 of record NZ_JAZEWV010000026.1, on the reverse strand, counting down.
TCACCCTGGTGGTGGCGTACCTCTTCACCACCGTGGCGGTGCTGGCGCTCGGCGCGGTGCACCCGCACGCCGGGCCGCTGTTGACGCAGGCCGTCTACCTGGCCGCGTCGGGAGTGGCCGGCACCGGACGGTTCCTGGTGCTGCGCCTGGTGGTCTTCGCCCGCCGTCCGGCCCTGCCGGCGGCTTCGCCGCTGGATCGCGGCAGGGTCGCCGTCGCCGCGTGACGGTGCTGGTCGCGGCGGTGCGCGACCCCCGCGAGGGGGGCCTGAGCCGTCCGCCCACTGGGCGGGGGCTTGGCGTTCACGAGCTTTTTGCGCATGCTTTGAGTACCCGGGTGCCGTCTTCGGCGGGTTCGGGGCGACAATGCGACTGTTGGAAGCTGTGACCGCCGGCCCCCGGCCGGACCCATTTGTGAGGAAACGAGGATCCCATGTTGCGAAACGGGCTGGAGCCGTGGCACCTGATCGTGGTGGCGATCGTCGTCATCCTGATGTTCGGTTCGAAGAAGCTGCCGGACGCCGCCCGCGGGCTCGGCAAGTCGATGCGCATCCTGAAGTCCGAGGCCAAGGCGATGAAGTCGGATGACGTCACGCCCGCGAGCAGCGCGCCGACCCCGACGCCCACCCCGGCGCCGGAGGCCATCACCCCGAGCGACGTCGTGACGGCCCACGAGGCCACCGCCACCGAGCAGCCGGCCGCCACCGCGAAGTAGAGCGCCGCGCGACCGCCCGGCCGGCCCGCCGCCGGCCGGCGAGCAGGCGGCAGAACCGCCACCGCACGGCCCCCGCTTCCGGGACCCGGCAGTCTTGGTACGTTCAGGACGTCCGGAGACCGGAAGACAGCGGGGGGCTTGTGGTGGCGGCGTCGTTTGCGGGGGCGGCGGGTGGCGCCGTGCCCGCGGAGTTCGTGACGGGATTTCCCGAGGCACTCGCCGAGATATCACTCAGCTGCCGCGCGCTCACCCGCGGGGAGCGCGAGAGCCGCAGGGTGCTGGGCGAGCAGGCCGCCGACGCCGGTTACGGGCTGCGCGAGCTGACCGCGCTCCACCTCGCCGCGGCGCACCGCGCCTGGAGCAGGCTGCCCGGCGTGGCCGGCGCCCGCGACGCAGCGGAGCTGCGCAGGGCCGGCGCGGCCGTCCTCGCCGCCGTCGAATCGGGGGTCGCGGCGCTCGCCGAGGGCCACGACCGCGCCCAGCGGCACGCCGTGCGCCGGCTCGAGGAGTCCCGCAAGGCGTTCGTCGACGACCTGCTCTACGGCCGCAGCGACCCCGGCCGGATCGCGGAGCAGGCCGAGGGGTTCGGGCTGCGGCTGGCCGACCGGCACGTCGTCGCGGTGGCCGCGGCGGGCCGGGACAGCCCCGGCTACGACGGCCGGCACCCGCTGCTGCGGCGCGTCGAACGCGAACTCGCCGGGCGCTTCGGCGACCACGACGCGCTGATCGCCGCCAAGGACGGGCGGCTGGTCTGCGTCGCCCCCACCACGCAGCAGGCCATCCTCGACGCCTTCGTGAAGCTCATCGCGGGCGCGCGGAGCGACCCGGACGCGCAGGGCGCGCGGGTCGCGGTGAGCCGCCCGCACAGCGGCGCGGTGGGCATCGTGCGGTCGTACGAGGAGGCGCTCAGCGCGCTGGACCTCGCGGACCGGCTGGGGCTGCCGGGGGCGGTGCTCAACTCCGCCGACCTGATGGTCTTCCCGGTGCTGATGCGGGATCGCGCGGCGATGGCCGATCTGGTCGGTACGGTGCTCGGGCCGCTCTCCGGCGCGCGCGGCGGCGCGCAGCCGCTCGTCGAGACGATCACCGCGTACGCGGCGGCGGGCTACGTCAACGCGGAGGCGGCGCGCCGCCTCGACCTCAGCGTGCGGGCGCTGTCCTACCGGCTGGAGCGGATCGCCGCGCTGACCGGGTTCGACCCGGACGACTCGCTCCAGCGCTACACCCTCGAGACCGCTGCCCTCGGGGCCCGCCTCCTCAACTGGCCCGCCCTCCCCCTCTGACGACGTTGCGGGCGTCCGCCCGCTTCTCAGGGGGCCCGCACCGCCCACCCGTCCTTCGCGCCCGGGGCGGCGCGCCCCACCAGGGGCGCGGGGAACTGCGCGAGCAACCGGCCACCGGCCGGTGGCCCGGACACGACAGCAACAGCCCCTCCGGGCCGGTGACGACGTACAGCCCTCGTCGTGGCTGTTCGCGCAGTTCCCCGCGCCCCTTCAAAAACGGGCTCGCGTCCGCAGCGCGGCGAAAACGGGCTGGCGTCCGCGGCGCGGCTAGGAACGGCCGCGCGTCCGGGCGCGAGGGACGGCTCGGAGGGGGGTCAGCACGGGGGGTCCGCGTCGTCGTCGCCTGCGGCGCGAGCCGCATCGCACTCCTCGCGCAGCCCCGCACTGATCGCCCGCCCGACATCGCGCAGCGTGAGCAGCTGCTCGGGCGTGAGAACGTCGAAGAGCTTCTCGCGCACCGCGGTGACGTGACCGGGGGCAGCCTCGGCGAGCGCGGCGAACCCGGTGTCGGTCAGCTCGCAGACCCATCCGCGGCGGTCGCCGTCGGCGGGGCGGCGGACCACCCAGCCGTTCTTCTCCAGCGCGGCGACCGCGTGGCTGAGCCGGCTGCGCGAGGACATCGACGCGTCGGCCAGCTCGCTCATCCGCAGGCAGCGCCCGTCCGCCTCGGAGAGCCGGACCAGGATCTCGTAGTAGGCCATGGGCATGCCGGACTCGCGGCGCAGCTGCCGGTCGACGTAGGCCGAGAACTCCACGTTCGCGGTCATGTACGCCCGCCAGATCTCCTGCTCCTCGGCGCTCAGCCACCGCACATCACTCATGGCTCCAGCATACGGTGGTTGAACTCTCAATGGATCGGGTCTATAGTGTGTGAAAGCTCAATCATCTTGCTCCGTCCCCTCCACAGTTCCCTTGGGAGTCCCCGATGACCACGCAGACCGATGTGATCGACGGCTACGTCGCCGGTACCTGGACGATCGACGCCGTGCACTCCGACGTCTCCTTCTACGTCCGCCACCTGGGTGTGTCCAAGGTCCGCGGCCACTTCGCGGAGTTCTCCGGCACCATCGTCACCGCCGAGAACCCGCTGGAGTCCACCGTCAACGCCGTGATCAAGACCACCTCGGTGAGCACCAACAACGAGATGCGCGACAACCACGTGCGCGGCGAGGACTTCCTCGACGTCGAGAAGTTCCCCGAGCTGACCTTCACCTCCGCCACGATCCGGGCGAAGACCTCGGAGCTGTTCGAGGTCGACGGCGAGCTGACCCTGCACGGCGTGACCAAGACCGTCACCCTGCAGCTGGAGCTGAACGGCTTCGGCACCCACTACGAGGGCCACGCCATCGCCGGCTTCTCCGCGGCCACCGAGATCAGCCGCAGCGAGTTCGGCGTGACCGGCGGCGCCGCCGGCGCGGCGGTCAGCGACAAGATCCGTATCGCGCTGGAGATCGAGGCCGCCGCCCAGGCCGCTGCCTGACCTTCACCCGCGCGTCCCACCCGACGCTCCGCGTGCCGCTTCCGGCCGCCGCCCGCACTCCGCGGACGGCGGCCGGCGGCGCGTCCGGGCCCGAACGGTTGCGGTCGGTCCAGGACGTGAGGAGGGGGTCAAGACTGCCGGGAACCGGCAATGCCGCACCCGGCGGTGACCTGCCACGATTCCTGCGGCGGTCGAAGAGCTGTACGGGGGGAGGCGCAACGGGAATGGGGGAGTTCACCGACGTCGTCCTCGGCTTTCCGACCGTCGTGTTCGGAGGGGCGCTGGTGGTCGTGGTCGGCTTCTGGACGCTCGTGCTGGTCGGCGGCGCCGACGCGCACGGCCCGGGCCACCACGGCCACGTCGCGCCCGCACCGCACCACCCTGGTCCCTCCGGCGGACACCACGCCGGACACCACGCCGGACACCGCGGGCTCGGCCTCGACGGCGTGCCGATCACCGTCGCGCTGTCCCTGCTGGTCGCGCTCGCCTGGTTCCTGAGCCTGGCCGGCTCCGCCGCCCTCGACGGCGCGCCGCTGCCCGGCCCGCTCCGTACCGCGCTGTCCTTCGCGGTGCTCGCCGCCGCCTGCGCCGGGTCCTGGTCGCTGACCTGGATGCTGGTACGGCCGCTGCGCCGCCTCTTCCCGAACGAACGGGCCCCCTCGCGCGCCGACTTCGTCGGACTGCTCTGCGTGATCCGCACCGGCTCGGTCAGCGGACGGTTCGGCCAGGCCGAGGTCACCGCGTCCGACGGCTCCACCGCCGTCGTCCAGGTCCGGCAGACCGGCCAGGACACGTACCGGGCGGGCAGCAGCGCGCTGCTCTACGCGTACGAGCCGGACGGCGAGTTCTTCTGGGTCGCCCCCTTCGACGATCCCGCGCGGCTCTGATTCCGCGGCGCTGACCCCGCACCGCACCTCTTCCGCACCGCACCTCCACTTCCGCATCGAGGTTGATCCGTCATGGATGCCACCGCCATCGGGATCGGCGTGCTGTTCGCCGTCCTCGCGCTCATCGCACTCGGCGTGCTGCTCACCGTCGGCCGGCTGTTCCGCAAGGTCGAGCAGGGCCACGCGCTGATCATCTCCAGGACCCGGCAGGTGGACGTCACGTTCACCGGCGCGGTCGTCCTGCCGGTGCTGCACAACGCGGAGTTGATGGACATCTCCGTGAAGACCATCGAGATCCAGCGGACCGGCCGCGAGGGCCTCATCTGCCAGGACAACATCCGCGCCGACATCCACCTGACCTTCTTCGTCCGGGTCAACAAGACAGCCGAGGACGTGGTGAAGGTCGCCCAGGCCATCGGCACCGAGCGGGCCAGCCACCAGGAGACGCTGCAGGCGCTGTTCAGCGCGAAGTTCTCCGAGGCGCTCAAGACCGTCGGCAAGCAGCTGGACTTCGTCGACCTCTACACCCATCGCGAGAGCTTCCGGGACCGCATCATCCAGGTCATCGGCACCGACCTGAACGGCTACCACCTGGAGGACTGCGCGATCGACTACCTGGAGCAGACCCCGCTCACCCAGCTCGACCCGGCCAACATCCTCGACGCGCAGGGCATCAGGAAGATCACCGAGCTGACCGTCGTCGAGCACGTGCGGACCAACGAGTCGCAGCGCACCGAGCAGAAGGAGATCACCCGGCAGAACGTCGAGGCCCGGGAGACCATCCTGGAGCTCGAACGCCGCCAGGCCGAGGCCGAGATCAAGCAGCGCCGCGAGGTCGAGACGCTCCGGGCCCGCGAGGAGGCGGCCACCGCGAAGGTCCAGGAGGAGGAACGGCTCAGCTCCCAGGGGGCGTTCATCCGCACCGAGGAGCAACTCGGCGTGCAGCGCGAGAACCAGGCCCGCGAGGTGGCCGTCGCCCAGAAGAACCGCGAGCGCGTCATCGCGGTGGAGAGCGAGCGCATCGAGAAGGACCGCGTGCTGGAGGTCATCGCCCGCGAACGCGAGACCGAACTCGCCCGCATCGGCAAGGAGAAGGAGGTCGAGGGCGAGCGCCGCGAGGTCGCCGACGTCGTACGGGAGCGGATCGCCGTCGACCGCACGGTCGCCGAACAGGAGGAGTCCATCAAGCAGTTGCGGCTCGTCCAGGAGGCCGAGCGGGAGCGCCAGGCGCTCGTCATCACCGCCGAGGCGCAGGCCCAGGAGCGGCTGGTCAAGGACATCAAGGCCGCCGAGGCCGCGGAGGCCGCGGCCCAGCACAAGGCCCGCGAGGCGCTCACCCTGGCCGAGGCCCGCAGGCGCACCGCCGAGATGGACGCCGAGGCGAAGATCAGGCTCGCCGAGGGGCAGCGCGCCGAGGCCGCCGCGGCCGGGCTCGCCGAGGTCGAGGTGCACGAGCGCAGCGCCGCCGCGATCGGCAAGGTCGGCGCGGCCGAGGCGGAGGCCACCGCGGCGCGGCTGCGCGCCGAGGCCGAGGGCGCCCGGCTGCTCGCCCTGGCCACCGCCGAGGGCACCGCGGCGCAGGCCACCGCGGAGGCGGCGATGATCGGCGAGAAGCTCAAGGCCGAGGCGGCCGGGCTGACCGAGAAGGCCGCGGCGATGGCCGCGCTCGACGAGGCGTCGCGCGGCCACGAGGAGTACCGTCTGCGGCTGGCCGCGGAGAAGGACGTCCGGCTGGCCGGACTCGACGCGCAGCGGCAGATCGCCGAGGCGCAGGCGACCGTGCTCGCCGCCGGCCTGGAGAAGGCCGACATCAGCATCGTCGGCGGCGAGGACGTCTTCTTCGACCGGCTGCTGTCCGCGGTCTCCGCGGCCCGCACCGTCGACGCCTTCGTCGACACCTCCGCCACCGCGCAGGCGCTCGGCGCGGGCTGGCTCGACGGCTCGGGACGCTTCACCGACGACGCGACGCGCATCCTCACCGCCCTCGGCGCCAACGGCGGCCCCGCGGGGCTGACCGGGCTGCTCGGCCGCCTCGCCTCCGCGCAGGGCGCGGGCTTCGACGCGGTCCAGGGCACGGTCCGGGGCGCCGTCCAGGAACCGCAGGCGCAGGCGCAGGCGCCGTCCGGACAGCAGCCCGCCGTACAGGCCGCCGTGCCGCCCGTCGCGGCGAACGGACTCGTGAAGAAGTGACCGCCGCACCGACCACACGGGAGCCCGCCCCGGCCGAGGCGGCCCCGGCCGAGGGGGCGGCGCCCGACGCCCACGCCGTGCTCAGCACCCGGCTCGCCGCCGCCGCGGCGGTCCTCGGCGAGCGGGCGCAGGCCCTGGACGCCGCGCGCGTCGCGGTGTTCGGGGCCGGGGAGACGCTGCTCACCGGCGCGCTGCGGGTGCGCACGCAGCGGCCCGCGACGCCCGCGGACATCGCGGCCGTCGGCCCGTACCTGCTGTTCGCGGCGAACCCGGCGGAGGTCCGGGACGTCGGCGACGTCTTCCAGGTGCTGCGGCCGGCCGGGCAGGACGCCGGGGCGGCCGCGATGGAGCCGGTCGCGGCGCCGGACGGGCTGCTCGACGACCCCGCCTTCCTGCACGACTTCCGCGAGCTGTACCGCTACTACCGGCAGACCCGGGTGCTGCGGCTGCGCACCCGGGAGGGCCTGCTGCAGGCCGTCTTCCGCACCGGCGCCGAGCCCGGCGACGTCCGGGTGCTGTCCTGGCGGACCGCCCAGGACGGCCGCTGCGGCTACGAGGGCGCGGGCCGCGAGAGCCCGCCGGACCCGGTGGGCGCGCCCGCGCTGAACTGGATGCCGCTCGGCCGCGCGCACCAGGTGCCCGGCCGGCGGCCGCACCTGGCCGTCACGGCGGCCGACGGCGGCGTCCTCACCGTGGACACCACCGGCGGCCGGCTGCGCGTCCGCACCGGCGACACCGTCCACGAGGAGCCGGTCGACGACGCGTTGCAGTCGCTCGCCGACGCGGACGCCGGCTACGCCACGGTCGGGCCGCTCGTGCTGCTGCGCGTACGGCCCTACCGGGAGGACGCCGACCGGTACTTCACCGTCAACACCCGCACCGCGCGGATCGAGCGCACCGACGTGCCGGCCCGCTCGTACCTGCCGCTGCCCGAGGGCCAGGGGGTGGTCTTCCCCGGCGGTGTGGCGCTCGCCGCCGGCGGCACCCGCACCTTCGACCTCGGGCCGCAAGCCGCCCCCGGACAGCTGGAGTTCGAGCGCCTGGTGCGCGCGCCGGGCGGCGCCGACGTGCTGTACGTCTTCCACGCCGCGGACGACGGCCGCCGCCTGCTGCTGCCGTACCGGCTCGTCCGGCAGGAGGCCGCCGCGCCGCTGCACGTCCAGGGCTGCGCGCTGTACGAGGACGGCACGCTGCTCACCCTGCGGCCCGCAGACGGCGGCGAGCCGGGCCGCGTGCACACCGTGCAGCGGTGGCGGACGCCGTTCGCCGCCGACACCTGGGCGCCGCCCGCGGGCGACGGCCCGCTGCAGCGGATCGGCAACCCCGACCTGGTCCGCGCGGTGTCCGACACCCTCGCGCTGGCCCGCGCCGCCCACGGACCGGCGCCCGCCCCCGCCCGGTACGCGGCGCGGTACGAGGCGCTCGCCGCCGCGGCCGACCGGGTCCTGGACCGCCACCCCTGGCTGGCCGCCCCCGCGCCCGGGGGCGACCCCGCGGCGGCCGGCCTCGCCGCGCCCGTCGGCGAGATCCGCGACACCGCGCGCCGCGCGCTGGCCGAGCACGCGCGGGTGCGCGACCTCACCGCCCAGGCCGCGCGGGCCGCCGCGCAGGCCGAGGCGCGGATCGCCGCACTGCGCCGGCTGATCCGCGGCGAGTCCGCCGCCACCGCTGCCGAATGGGTCCGCAGGCTCACCGAACTCGCCGACGCACAGGCCGGGTTGGCGGCGCTGCGGGACATGCGGTACGCCGACCGGGCTCGGCTGGACGCCGCCGACGCCGACCTCGCGCGGGAGTCGGCGCACGCCGCGGCCCGCGCCGCCGAGTGCTTCGCCGACCCGCACGCCTTCGACGCGCCCCGCGCCCGGGTCGCCGAACTCGACGCCGCCGCACCGGAGATCGGCGCGGCCGCGGAAGCGGCGCCGCTGGCCGCGGCGCTCGACGAGCAGGCCGCCGCGCTGACCACCGTCACCGCCACGGCGACCGGCCTGGACGGCGGCGACGCCACCGTGCGCACCCGCGTCCTGGAGTCGGCCGCCGCGGTGCTCGGCGAGGTCAACCGGGCGCGGGCCCGGCTCGAAGCGCGCCGCACCGAGCTGGCCGCGGCCGAGTCCGCGGTCGAGTTCGCCGCGGAGGGCGCCCTGCTGGCCCAGGAGACCGCCGCGGCGCTGGCCGCCGCGGGCACCCCCGAGGCGTGCGACGACCGGCTCGGGAGCCTGCTCGCCCGGGTGGAGCACCTCGCCGCGCGGTTCGCCGACGTACCCGAGCGGGCGGCCGCACTGGACGCGCGCAGGGCCGCGATCGAGCAGGCCCTCACCGCCCGCAGGCAGCAGCTGGCCGACGAGCGCGCCGCCCGCGTCCGCGGCCTCACCGCCTCGGCGCGGCGGGCACGGGCCGCGGTGCGCCGCCGCGCCGCGGGCCTGGCGTCCGCGCAGGAGGTGCACGCCTGCTTCGCCGCCGACCCGATGGCGCGCGAACACCGCAGGATCGCGGCGCGGTTGCGGGACCTCGGCGAACCGGGCCTGGCCGCCGAGCTGGACGCGGCGCTCGCCGCCGCCCGCCAGGACACCGCCCGCGCGCTGCGCGACCGGCTCGACCTGTACGAGGACGGCGGCGCGACGCTGCGGCTGGGCCGGCACCGCTTCCCGGTCGACCCGCACCCCTTCTCGCTCGCGCTGGTCCCGCACGGCGGCGGCCTGGCCTTCACCGTCCCCGGCACGGACTACCTGCGCCCGGTGCACGACCCCGCGCTGCCCGCCCGCTTCCTCGACCGCCCGCTGCCGTCGGAGTCCCCGGCGCTGTACCGGGCGGAGTACCTCGCCGCCACGCTCTTCGACGACGCGGACACCCCGGCCGCCGGGCCGCTCCCGGAGCCGGCCGCCGTGGTCGCGGCGGCTGTGGCGGCGCGGCCGGACGAGGGGTACGAGCGCGGGGTGCACGACCACGACGCGGCGCTGATCCTCGACGCGCTGCGGCGGCTCGGCGCGGGCGCGGGGCTGCTCCGCCACCCGGCCGGGGTGCGCACCGCGGCCCAGCTCTTCTGGGCGCACGGGCCCGACGCGGCCGCCCGCACCGCCTGGACCACCCGCGCCCGCTCCCTGACCCGGGCCGCTTCGGCCTTCGCCCCCGCCTCTGCCCCCGCCCCCGACTCCGCCTCGGCGTCGCAACGGCCGTCGCCCGCCGCCGCGGTGGACGCGCTCGCCGCCGAACTGGGCGCGGCGGCAGTCGGGTTCACCGCCGGGCTGCTCGCCGATGCCTCCGCCGCGGCGCCGGACGCCACCACCGCGGCGCTGCTCGGCGCCTACCTGGTCGCCGAACTCGCCGACGAGAGACCGGGGTTCGCCGAAGCCGCCGGGGCGCGGGCGCTGCGCGGCCGGTTCACCGCCGCGCTCGGCGGCCCGGACGGCGCGGCGTACAAGGAGTTCGCCGCCGACCTGGAGTCGCTGGAGGACGACCCGGCGGCCCGCCGCGAGCTGGCGCTGGCCTGGCTGGGAGCGTTCGCCGCCGCCGAGGGGGACGGCGGCGGGCAGGACGGCGGCGGGCACCTGCTGGAGGCCGCGGTGGGGCTCGCGGTGGGCGCGCGGCTGCCGCGCTACCCGGTGGACGCGCCGACCGCGGTGCGCGTCACCGGGCTGCTGGGGACGCACCCGCGCATCGGCGCCGACCGCGGCCTCGACGTACGGGTGGACGAACTGCCCGCGCGGGTGCGGAGGTTCCGCGCCGAGGAGGCGCCCGCGTACCGCGCCTACCGGCGGCGCCGCGGCGAACTCCTCGCCGCCGAGGGGCGGCGGCTCGCCCTGGACGACCACCGGCCGCACCCGCTGCCCGGCTTCGTCCGCAACCGGCTGCTGGACGAGGTGTACCTGCCGCTGGTCGGCGACAGCCTCGCCAAGCAGTTCGGCCCCGAAGGCGGCCTGCTGATGCTCATGTCGCCGCCCGGCTACGGCAAGACCTCGCTGGTCGAGTACGTCGCCGCCCGGCTCGGCCTGGCCCTGGTCCGCGTCTCCGGGCCGGCGCTGGGCGCGGCCACCACCTCCCTGGACCCGGCCGCCGCCCCGGACGCAGGAGCCCGCCGGGAGCTGGAGAAGATCGACCTGGCGCTGCGGCTCGGCGCCAACACCCTGCTGTACGTCGACGACATCCAGCACACTTCGCCGGAACTGCTCCAGAAGTTCATCCCGCTGTGCGACGCCCAGCGCCGGATCGAGGGCCCCGAGGGGCCGTACGACCTGCGCGGGAAGCGGTTCGCGGTGTGCATGGCGGGCAATCCGTACACCGAGTCGGGCGCCCTCTTCCGGGTGCCGGACATGCTCGCCGACCGGGCGGACGTCTGGAGCCTCGCCGAGGTGCTCGGCGGCCGCGAGGACCTCTTCGCGCTCAGCTACCTGGAGAACGCGCTCACCGCCAACCCGGTGCTGGCGCCGCTGGCCGGCCGCGACCGCGCCGACCTCGAACTCCTGCTCAGGCTCGCCCAGTCCGACCCCGCCGCCCGCGCGCAGGACCTGGCGCACCCGTACGCCGAGGACGAACTCGGCGAGATCCTCGCCGTGTTGCGCCACCTTCTGCGCGCCAGGACGACGCTGCTCGCGGTCAACGCCGCGTACACCGCGTCCGCCGCGCAGAGCCACGCGGCGCGCACCGAACCGCCGTTCCTGCTCCAGGGCTCCTACCGCGCCATGACGAAGATCGCCGGACGCGTGCTGGCCGCGATGGACGACGCGGAGCTGGACGCCGTCGTCAGCGACCACTACCGCGCCGAGGCGCAGACCCTCGCGGGCGGCGCCGAGGCCGCCCTCCTCAAGCTCGCGGAGCTGCGCGGCGCGCTGACCTCGGCCGAGGCTGCGCGCTGGAGCGACCTCAAGGCCCGCTACGCCCGGTGACGCGCGCGCCCGCCGCCGCAGGGGAGCCGGCCCCGCCGTGCGGGCCGCCGCAGGTCTCACCGTCCAGCAGGCGCTGGCCGAGCCGGGTGACGACGTGCACGACCGTGTTGGCCTGGCGGGTGCTGCGGATCAGGCCGCACTCGCGGAGCACGCCGGTGTGCCGGCTGGCGGACGCCACGGAGGTGCCGATCCGGCCGGCGAGTTCGCTGGTCGACTGGGGGACGCGCAGCGCGAGCAGCGCCTCCGCGCGGGTCTGGCCGAGGAGTTCGGCCAGCCGTCCGCGGGCCGGGCCCTGGTCCGCGCACTCCGGGGCGGCCGGGTAGACCAGGACCGGCGGCAGGTCCGGGTCGATCAGCGTCACGGGCGCGCCCCAGCAGAAGTACGACGGCACCAGCGTCAGGCCGCGCCCCGCCAGGTGCAGGTCGCGGTCGGTCGGGTAGGCCGTCTCCAGCACCGGCGGCTTCCAGCGCAGCGGCGCCGGCAGCCCGCCCAGCAGCCGGTGCACCCCGCCGTCCAGCAGGTCGCGGGCGCGCAGGCTCCGGTCGGCCTGCACGGCCGCGTCGATGGCGCGCTGGTGCGGCAGCACGACGGCCTCGCCGTACGCCCGCGCCGCGTCCGCGACCGCGGCCAGCCGCCTCGGCTCGCCGGCGGCCAGCTCCCGTACCCAGGTGGGCGGCCTGCGGTGCTGGAACACCGCCGGCAGGTCGGTGCGCAGCGCGGCCCGCGGCGTGGCGCGGACCTGGTCGACGGCGGCGGCGAAGCCGCCGGAGCGCACCGGGCCGCGCTGCGGGGTGAGGAAGTCGGGGAAGGGGCCCTGCGCCGCCACGAGGGTGGTGAGCAGCCGGGTCGCGGCGCGTACGGGGGGAGCGGCCAGCGCGCCCGAGGCGGTGGTGCGCCACGGCCGGAAGACCGCCGGCGCCTGCGGGGTCTGCAACACGGTGAGGCTGAGCGCCAGCTCCCACAGCATGTCGGCGTAGGGAGCCACCGTGACCCGGGCGAGGTCGTCACTGGTGAAGTGGATCCTTAACGGCAAGCTGACCAGTCCCTCACGGCTGTGACCGGGCGTTTTCGCTGTGCTGCAAACTACTGGCCGGCCCCTGCCGCGACCCCCGATGCTGGTTGTCCTGCCATGGATCGGCGGGGCGCACAACGGGGGCGCGAAGGCGGCGGAGCGCAGCGGTCCGCCGCCTTCGCGCGCGGCGGCCCGCCGGTTCGCCCCTGCCCTCGGGGGCCGTCCGTGAGTCGGCACGGCTTCGACGCGGCGCGCGGGCAACCGGTTCCCCCGGGGAGGGCGCCCTCTGACCCGGCCTCGACCGACCGCCCCTTCGACCATCCGCCCCTCGGCCGACCGGCCGACCGTCCTTCGATCGGACGGCCCTTGACGCAGACACCGCCACCGCCGGGTGCGTGCGCGGCGGTGGCGGTGCGAAGGGGGGTCGGGCGCGTCGGCCGGTTCAGCGGCCGGACAGGATGTGGGACAGCGGTCCGTCGCCCTGGATCTGGCTGGAGTTCTCCGTGCACTGCTGGTTCTGCGGCGAACTGAGGGCGTTGACGTCCTGCACGGTGATCGGGATCAGGCCGATCAGTGAGCCGACGTTGACCTTGCCGGCGAGCGCCACGCACGGCTTGTTCAGCGAGCCCTGGATCAGGCCGATCTGCGGGCTCTGGACACCGCCGGTGTACGTGTTGCCGTACGCCTGGACGGAGCCGTTGCCGTTGACGGTGGTCGGGCCGTCGGCCGCGCAGGCGGTACCTGCGGTGCCGGCGGCGACCGCGGCGGCCAGCCCGCAGGCGGCGAGGACGGTGCGGATGCGCATGTCACTCCAATCGGTATGGAAGTCCGGAAATGTGACTATCCGAGACCCTTCCATCCGGGCGCCCCGCTGCGCCCCATTCACCTGAGTGGTGGCGCGCCGCCGGTCGCCGCGTCCTGGTCCGCGTCCGCGGCGGGCGCTGCGGTGGCCGGGCCTACGGTGGCCGGGCCTGCGGCGGCCGGGCCGGCGGCGGTCCGCGCCGCCCGGCCGCGGCGCAGCTCCAGCGCGAACGGCAGCAGCGAGAGGATCACGATCACCGCGACGATCGGCAGCAGGTAGGTGTCCACGTGCGGGATCGACGAGCCGAGCGCGTACCCGCCGAGCACCAGTCCGGCCGACCACACCGCGCCGCCCGCGACCTGCCAGAGCGTGAAGGTGCGGGCCGGCACGCCGAGCGCCCCGGCCAGCGGGTTCAGCACCGTGCGCACCACCGGGACGAAGCGGGCCAGGACGACCGCCTTGGCGTGCCCGTAGCGGTCGAGCAGCTCCGCGGCCCGGGCCGCACCCTCGTGGAGCCTGCGGTTGCGGGTCCTGGCCAGCAGCGCGGGGCCGCCGCGGCGGCCGATCGCGTAGCCGGTCTGGGCGCCGAGCAGCGCCCCGGCGAGCGCGGCGAGCAGCACCTGCCACAGCGAGAGATGCACCACATCGGAGGCGCCGGGCGCGCAGAGCAGTCCGGCGGTGAACAGCAGCGAGTCGCCGGGCAGGAAGAAGCCGATGAGCAGGCCGGTCTCCGCGAACAGCACCACGGCGATGCCCAGCGCCCCGAAGGACGAGAGCAGCGAGGTGGCGTCCAGCACGTTCACGGCCTGGTCGAGCACGGGCAGGGGCATGGCGGTGGGGCCCTCCCATAATGGGTCCGGGGGCGCGGCAGGGCACCCTTGTCGACTACAGTCATGTAGTCGTCTACCGCACTGTAGACGAACGAGCGGGAAGGGGCGATCGAAGAAATGTCGGACGCCAACGCCAGCCGCCGCCCTTCGGGTGAACTCGAAGCGGGCGTGCTGGCCGCGCTGTGGGCCGCGGCCGGCCGGGCGCTCACCCCCGCCGACGTGCAGCGTGACCTCGACGCCGCGCTCGGCTCCACGCTGGCGCGCACCACCGTCACCACCATCCTGGCCCGGCTGCACGAGAAGGGCTCGGTCAGCCGCACCCGCTCCGGCCGCGGCTACGCCTACCTCCCGGTGCAGGACTCACCCGGCCTCGCCGCCCGCAGGATGCGCAGCGAGCTGGACAAGTCCGACGCGGACGACCGCGGCCGCGTCCTGGCCCGCTTCGTCTCCGAGCTGGGCCCCGACGACGAGGCGCTGCTGCGCAGCCTGCTCGGCGCGACCACCGACGAGGCGGTCGGCCCCGGCGGGGCGGCGCGATGACGGCGCAGGCCGCCTTCGACGCGGCGCTCTCCCGGGCGATGGCGGCGCCGGGCGGCTTCGGGGCCGGCCAGCCCGAGGTCGACGCGGCCGCGTCCGTGCTGGCCGCGGCGGGCGGGGAGTACGGTCCCTGGGCCGCCGGCGCCTGGCAGCGGGTGCGGCGCGAGTGCGCCGCGCGCGGCTGGACGCCCGCGGATCTCGTCCGCATGGCGGTACGCGAACTGGGCGCGCGGCCCGCGCGGCTCGCCGGGCTGCTCGCCGAGGGCGCGGAGGGCGCCGGGGGCGCCGGGGACGCCGGGGACCTGGCGGGGTTCGCCCGCGACGAGCGGCTCGACCGCTTCTCGGCCGCGGCGGAGTTCGTCGACCTGATGCGGCTGTACGGGTGCCTCCCGCGGATCGCGGCGCTGCCCGCCGGCGGCGGCGCCGGGCCCGCGCACGGCGAGCCCAAGATGCTCGGCCGTATCCGGGCGCTGCTCGCCAAGGCCGAGTCGACCGGCTTCCCGCAGGAGGCCGAGGCGCTCACCGAGAAGGCACAGCACCTGATGGCGCGGTACAGCGTCGACCAGGCGCTGCTGGACGGGGTATCCGGCGGCGGGCCCGGCGCCCGCCGGATCGGCGTCGACCGGCCCTACGACGGAGCGAAGGCGCTGCTGCTCGACGCGGTGGCCAAGGCGAACCGCTGCGAGGCGGTGTGGGCGCGGGAGTTCGGCTTCTCCACGGTGGTGGGGCACGAGGGGGACCTCGACGCGGTCGAACTCCTCTACACCTCGCTGCTGGTCCAGGCGGACCGGGCGCTGCACCGGGGGAAGTCCCGGTCGCGGGACTTCCGCGAGTCGTTCCTCACGGCGTACGCGGTGCGGATCCGTGAGCGGCTCTCCGCCGCCGTGCGGGAGGAGGTGGCGGCGTACGGGTTGCTGCCGGTGCTCGCGTCCCGTGACGCCGCGGTGCGGGATGCCCGTGCCCGGCTCTTCCCGTCCACCACCTCGACCCGCCTGCGCGGCGGGCGTGACCCCGAGGGTCACGCTGACGGCGAAGCCGCCGCCACCCACGCCCACCTCTGACCCCTCCGGGGTCCGCGCCCGGACCGCGCTGGGCGGTGCGCCCGTCCCCCGGGCTGCGCCCGGACCGCGCTGGGCGTTGCGCCCCGCCGGGGGCGCAAGTAACCGGCCGGTGGTCCGTCGGCGACGGGAATTGCCCTTTCGGGCCGGTGGCGACGTGCGGCCCTCGCGGTGGCTGGTCGCGCAGTTCCTCGCGCCCCTGAAAGGCCCCGGGCTGGGCCCGGGACGCGGTGGGCGTTGCGCCCCGCCAGGGGCGCAAGTAACCGGCCGGTGGTCCGTCGGCGACGGGAATTGCCCTTTCGGGCCGGTGGCGACGTGCAGCCCTCGCGGTGGCTGGTCGCGCCGTTCCCTGCGCCCCTGAAAAACCGGGCTGGCGTCCAGCGCCTGGCTTGTGCACCGAGAAGCGGCCGCGCGCTGGGGGCGGCGGGGTGGTCAGGGGGCGAGGGGGTCGTGGGGGGAGGTGCGGATGCGGCCCTCGATCATGGAGCCGAGGCCGCGGACGGCCACGGTGTCCGGATTGGGAGCGATATGCACGGGCATCCCGGTGGCCTGCCGCAGCATGGGGTCGAGCCCCGGCATATGCGCGCTGCCACCCGCCAGCATGATCCCGCGGTCGCCGAGGTCGGCGACGAGATCGGGCGGGCAGCGCCGCAGCACCCCGGTGATCGCGTCGAGCACCCCGGTGAGGGGCGTGCGCATCGCCTGCCGCACCCCTTCCGTCTCGACCAGGACCGTGCGGGCGAGCCCGCTGGTGACGTCGCGGCCGTGCACCTCGGTGGTGACGGTGCCGCCGTTGCCGGGGCCGCCGAGCATCTGGTGCAGCGGCCGCACCGCCTGGCTCGGCAGCATCAGCTCGTGCCGGCTGCGCAGGTGCTCGACCACCGCGCGGTCGATCGCGTCGCCGCCCACCGGCACGGTCTCCGCGGCGACGATCGAGCCGAGCGAGAGCACCGCGACATGGGTGGTGCCTGCGCCGCAGACGACGATCATGGTGGCCTCGGGCTGCTCGACCGGCAGCCCGCAGCCGACCGCGGCGGCGATCAGCGTGTCGACGAGCTCGACGCGGCGGGCCCCGAGCCCGTACATCGTCTCGATCGCGGCCCGCCGGGCGATCGGCTCGCTGCCGTGCGGCATGCACACCGCGGCCCGCATCACCGGCATGCCGCGCACCACGGACATCCGCAGCCAGCGGCGGCCGAGCTTCTCGCCGAGCACGTGCCGCAGCATCCGCTGGGCCATGGCGATGTCGACGACCGCGCCGCTGGCCACCGGGCGGACCACGCGGATGTGGTCGGGGGTGCGCCCGGCCATCATCTCCGCGCGGGCGCCGACCGCGATCAGCGCGCCGGTGCGGACGTCCACCGCGGCGACGCTCGGCTCGTCCACCACGAGACCGCCGTTGCGCAGGTAGACGCGGGTGCGGGCGGCGCCGAGGTCGACCGCCATGGAGCAGCGGCGCAGGTGCTCCAGGGTGGGGGTCAGCGGACCCGTCATGATGCCCGGCATGGTCACAGCAGTGCACCTCCGGCGCGCATGCTGCGCGGGTGATAGGTGGCGAGCGCCCAGATGACGAAGGCGTCGATGGCGATCATGATGATCGACCAGACCGGCTGGTACGGCAGGAAGATGAAGTTGGCGATCATGCTCAGCCCGGCGATCAGCATGCCCGCGTAGCGCGCCCACTCGGCGCCGTTCAGCACCCCGTAGCCGACCAGGACCGCGATGACGCCGAGGACCAGGTGGATCCAGCCCCACGCGGGCACGTCGAAGTTGTACGTGTAGTCGCCGCGGGTGGTGACGTACACCGAGTCCCTGGAGATGCCGACGATGCCTTCGAGGATCGCCATCACGCCGGCGATCAGCAGCATCAGGCCGGCGAAGATGGTGCCGCCGGCCGCCCACTCGCGGCCGCTGTCATGGCCCGGGGACCGCGGCCCAGGGGAGTGGGGGGCGGTGGGTGACTGCTCATGGCTCATGACGGGCTCCCTGGAACGGCTCCGGCGTAATCCGCCTTAACGACAGAAGTTTTGACGGATTGTCGGATTTCGCCACCCGAATGGGGCCGTACGAGGGACCGCCGTACGGGGAAACGCCCCCGTACGGCGTACGCCGCGGGCCGAAGCCGGCGCTACTCGGTCTCCTCCAGGCGGAATCCGACCTTCAGGCCGACCTGGTAGTGCTCGACCTCGCCGTCCACGATGTGGCCGCGGACCTGGGTGATCTCGAACCAGTCCAGGCCCCGCAGGGTCCTGGACGCGCGGCGGATGCCGTTGCGCACGGCGGCGTCGACGCCCTCCTGCGAGGTGCCGACGATCTCGGTGACGCGGTAGGTGTGCTCGGCCATGGCCTGGTCCTTTCGTGCTGCGGCTCAGTGGTGGAACGCGGTCGCCACGCTCTCCGGGCGGTTCAGCGGGTGCGGCTGGCGGCGCAACTCGGCCAGCAGCCGGTCCAGATCGGCGGCCAGCAGGGCGGCCAGGTCGGAGGAGAAGCCGTTGCGGCACACGATCCGCAGCACCGCCAGGTCCTGCCGGTTCGCCGGATAGGTGTACGCGGGCACCAGCCAGCCGTGCTCGCGCAGCCGCCGCGACACGTCGAAGACGTCGAAGCTCTTCACGTCCGGCGCGGTCGTCACCGCGAAGACCGGCAACTGGTCGCCGCGGGTGATCAGCCGGAACTCGTCGTACCCCTCGAAGGTGCCGGCCAGCGACATCGCCACGTCCCGGCTGGACTGCTGCACCGCGCGGTAGCCCTCGAAGCCCAGCCGGACGAAGGTGTAGTACTGGGCGACGACCTGGGCGCCGGGGCGGGAGAAGTTCAGCGCGAAGGTCGGCATGTCGCCGCCGAGGTAGTTGACCCGGAAGACCAGCTCCTCCGGCAGCGCGTCGCTGTCGCGCCACAGCGCCCAGCCGACGCCCGGGTACACCAGGCCGTACTTGTGGCCCGAGGTGTTGATCGAGGCGACCCGCGGCAGCCGGAAGTCCCACACCAGGTCGGGGTCGAGGAACGGCGCGATCATGCCGCCCGAGGCGCCGTCGACGTGGACCGGGATGTGCACGCCGGTGCGCCGCTCGTAGTCGTCGAGCGCGGCGCAGATCTCCGCGACCGGCTCGTAGCTGCCGTCGAAGGTCGAGCCGAGGATCGCGACCACGCCGATGGTGTTCTCGTCGCACAGTTCGAGGGCGGCCTCGGCGTCCAGGTGCAGCCGGTCGGCGGTCATCGGCGCCAGCCGGGCCTCGACCTCCCAGAACGCGCAGAACTTCTCCCAGCACACCTGCACGTTCGCGCCCATCACCAGGTTCGGGCGGGCAGTCGCGGGATAGCCCGGGGTGCGCCGGGACCAGCGCCGCTTGAGCGCCATCCCGGCGAGCATGCACGCCTCCGAGGAGCCGGTGGTCGAACAGCCGACGACGGCGCTCGGATCGGGGGCGTTCCACAGGTCGGCGAGGATCGACACGCAGCGCCGCTCCAGCTCGGCCGTCCGCGGGTACTCGTCCTTGTCGATCATGTTCTTGTCGGCGCACTCCGCCATCAGGACGGCGGCCTGCGGTTCCATCCACGTGGTGACGAAGGTCGCCAGGTTCAGCCGCGAGTTGCCGTCCAGCATCAGCTCGTCGTGCACCAGCTGGTACGCCGCCAGGGGCGTCATCGGGCCCTGCGCGAGCCGGTGCTTGGGCGGCGCGGTCTGCATCCCGCCGATCGGGTCCGCGGCGACTCCGTAGAACGGGTTCACCGCGACGTCGTGCGGTACGCCCGAACCCTTGTGCAGCGACATGCGAAGCCCTTCGGACGGTGACGATCCGGCAGTCGTGCGACGCAGCCGACGATACGTCCGCCCGCCGCGGTCCGCAGGGCGACGGCGGCGTCAGGAACCCGCGGACGCCAGGGAGAGCTTGGCGGCGAAGCCGAGGAAGAGCGCCCCGGCGCCGGCCGAGAGCGCGGCGGCCAGCCGCCGCCTGCGCCGGAACGTCGCGGCCAGGTAGCTGCCGGCGAATATCAGGATCGACAGGTACGTCACCGAGAAGAGCTGCGCCCAGGCGCCGAGGACCACGAAGGACAGCGCCGGATGGGCGTAGTCCGGGTCGACGAACTGCACGAAGAAGGCGATGAAGAACAGGATCGCCTTCGGGTTCACCAGGCTCACGACCAGGGCCCGCCGGTAGGGGCGCTCGGCCTGCTCCACCGGCGCCGGCGCGTCCATCACGTCGGCCCGGCGCGCCGCACGCTCCCGCCACATCCGCCGCGCCCCGCGCAGCATCCCGGCCGCGAGCCAGGTCAGGTACCCGGCGCCGGCGAACTTCACCACGTCGAAGGCCACCGGGCTGGCCTTCAGCAGCGACGCGACGCCGCCCGCGGACAGCGTCATGAGCACGGTGTCCCCGCACACCACACCCGCGGCCGCGCGGTACGCGGTCCGCGGCCCGCGCCGCGCGGCGACCGAGACCACGTAGAGCGAGTTCGGTCCTGGCAGCAGGATGATCAGCGCCAGGCCGGCGAGGTAGGTCGGCAGATTCGTTGTCCCCAGCATCGGACAAGTGTGCCATCGCGGACGGGCCCGGCCCCGGAGTTATCCACAGGCTGTGGCCGCGCCCGATGCCCGCCCGATGCCCGCCCGGGCCTCAGCCGGCGTCGGTGCGGGCCAGCACCACCGCGGTGCCGTAGGCGCACACCTCGGTGCCGACGTCCGCTGCCTCGCTGACGTCGAAGCGCATCATCAGCACGCCGTTCGCACCGCGCGCCCTCGCCTGGTCGACCAGCCGCGCCATCGCCTGGTTGCGGGTCTCCACCAGCGTCTTGGTCAGCCCCTTCAGCTCGCCGCCGACCATCGACTTCAGGCCCGCGCCGATCTGGCTGCCCAGGTGCCGGGAGCGCACGGTCAGCCCGAACACCTCGCCGATCACGCGCTCCACCCGGAAGCCCGGGGCGTCGTTCGTGGTCACGACGAGGAAGTCGGAGTCCTGGGTCTGGCCGCCGCCGTAGTCTTCGATGCTCATGACGGCAGCCTTCCCGCTGCGCCGGCGGTACGCACCCGCGGTTGCGCCACCGGGCGCGGGGCTCACTCCAGGCGCGGCTGCTGCGCCGGCGCCGGGCAGATCCGGTTGCCGTCGCGGTCGAAGACGTACAGGTGCGCCAGGTCGACCAGCAGCGGCACCCGGTCGCCGCGCCTGACCCGGATGTCGGGGCCGGTGCGGACCACCAGGTCGCCGGTCTGCGTCTCGGGTGCCGCGGCCGGCCGGTCGATCACCGAAACCGGCGAACTCCCGGGCGCGTGGCTGGGCTTGGGCGGCAGCCCGGACCCCGAGGGACCGGACCCGTCGCGCTCCAGCACCGACGCCTGGATGCGCCGCGCCGCCTTCTGCGCGAGCTTGCCCAGGCCGCCGGCCCCGCTCGCCGCCCGCCGGCTGCCGCCGCGCGCGCCGGGCCCGCTGGGCCGCGGCGCCTCCAGCTCGGGCACCACCGCGGGCCGCGACCCGGTGTTGAGGTGCACCAGCGACTCGTGGCCCTGGTACTCCACGTGCTCCACGATCCCGCTGATCACCACCTCGCCGGAGTGCGCCTGGCTGGGCTGGGCGATCCGCACCGCCTCCGAGCGCAGGCCGACGATGATCGGCCGGCCCTGCTGGATGCGCAGCATCTGGTGGTCGAAGTTGAGCGGCTCCGGCAGTCCCAGCCGCTGGCGACCGAAATCGATCCACATCCCTCCGCTGAGTGGAGCGATCACGGTGGCCTGCAGCAGGTTGATCCTCGGGGTGCCGACGAAGGCCGCGACGAAGACGTTCTCCGGCAGGTGGTACGCGTCGCGCGGCGGGCTGACCTGCTGCAGCACGCCGCTGCGCATGATCGCCACCCGGTCGCCGAGCGACATCGCCTCGGCCTGGTCGTGCGTCACGTAGACGGTCGTCACGCCCATGCCGTGGGTGAGCCGGGCGATCTCGGCGCGCAGATGGGCGCGGAGCTTGGCGTCCAGGTTGGACAGCGGCTCGTCCATCAGGAAGACCGAGGGGTGCCGGGAGATCGCGCGGCCCATCGCGACGCGCTGCCGCTCGCCGCCGGACAGCTGCCCGGGGTAGCGGTCCAGGATCTCCTCGATGCCGAGGATGCGGGCGGTCTCGTCGACCCGCGGGCCGTGCTCCTCGCCGGGCATCTCGAAGCGCAGCGGGAAGCCGATGTTCTCCCGGCTGGTCATGCTGGGGTAGAGGGCGAAGTTCTGGAAGACCATCGCCATCCGGCGGTCGCCGGGGGCCAGGTCGTTGGAGTATTCGCCGTCCAGCAGCAGTTCGCCGGTGGTGATGTCCTCCAGACCGGCGATCATCCGGAGCACCGTGGACTTTCCGCAGCCGGACGGACCCAGGAGCACGAGGAACTCTCCGGGGGTGATGTCGAGTGAGAACCGGTCCACGGCAGGGGACGGCTGCTTCGGGTAGTACTTGGACACTTCGTGCAAGGTGATGGCGCGAGTCATAACGGGAGCCGCCAAGTAATGGGACGCGGTGACGGGGCACGTGGGGGGGACTTGCGAGACAGGTTGTGACTTGTGAAACCTGTGAGACTTGCCTGGCTTGCCACAGAGCGCGGTGACGCTGCGCAGACCGTAGTGCACCAGTCGTAGGTTGCGGAACGTTTGTATCAACACTGGATTGATACTTTTGGACCGTGACGACCATCGCGCTGGGCCCGAGCTGGCTCGACCCCGATCATCTGATCAACACGTACGGCCTGTGGGGCGTGCTGCTGATCGTGTTCGCCGAGTCCGGACTGCTGATCGGCTTCTTCCTGCCCGGCGACTCGCTGCTGTTCACCACCGGCCTGCTGGTGGCGTCCGGCACGCTGCACCGGTCGCTGGCGCTGGTGGCCGTGCTCATCGCGTGCGCCGCCGTGCTCGGCCAGCAGGTCGGCTACCTGTTCGGGCGCAAGGTGGGCCCCTCGCTCTTCCGGCGCCCCGACTCCCGGCTGTTCAAGATGGAGAACATCGAGAAGGCGCACGGCTTCTTCGAGCACCACGGCCCCAAGGCCATCGTGATGGCGTGCTTCGTGCCGATCGTGCGGACCTTCACCCCGATCGTGGCCGGCGTCAGCCGGATGAACTACCGCACCTTCGCCACCTTCAACGTCGTCGGCGGCACCCTGTGGGGCGCCGGCGTCACCCTGCTCGGCTACTGGCTCGGCCAGATCGCGGTGGTCCGCGACAACATCGAGGCCATGCTGGTGCTCGTGGTGCTGATCTCCGTGGTGCCGATCGGCTTCGAGTACCTGCGCTCGCGCCGCAAGGCGAAGGCCGCCGGGCCCGCCGCGGTGCCCGGCGGCGCCCCCCGCTCCGTCCCCGGCGACCCGGCCGCGGGCTCCGGCGTGCCGGCCGGCTCCGAGCCCCTCACGGCGCCCCGCGGCACCGGCGGCCGGCACCGCGCGCAGAAGCGCTGACGTCTTGAGCGGCGAGCAGGACGCGGCGCCCGGCGCGCCGCAGGAGCCCGAGCGGCGGCCCACCGCAGGTCAGAGCGGCGGCCCCGCGTACTCCGCGTTCACGCCGCCCGAGGGCATCCCGGTGGTGGTGCTGCCGCCCGAGGGCGCGCTGTGGCAGGACCGGATGCGGGCGATGATCCGGCTGCCCGCGACCGAGCGGCCCGCGCCCGCGCCCGGCGGCGGCGCCGCGCCGACCGTCTCGCTGCCGCGCGTCCTGGACCTGACGCTGCGCATCGGCGAACTGCTGCTGGCCGGCGGCGAGGGCGCCGAGGACGTCGAGGCGGCGATGTTCGGCGTCGCCTTCGCGTACGGGCTGGCGCGGGTCGAGCCGACCGTCACCTTCACCCTGCTCGGCATCTCCCACCAGCCCGCGCTGACCGAGCCGCCCGTCACCATGAGCCGCACGGTGCGCCGCCGCGGCACCGACTACACCCGGCTGGCCGCGGTCTTCCACCTGGTGGACGGCATCACCGCGCACGAGGTCACGCTGGAGGACGCGTACCGGCGGCTGGCGGACATCCGGCGCAACCGGCACCCGTACGGCAGCTGGGTGCTCACCGGCGCCTCCGGGCTGCTCGCCGGCGCGGCGAGCATGCTCGTCGGCGGCAGCCCGATCATCTTCGTCGCGGCCGGCTTGGCCGCGATGCTCGGCGACCGGCTGGCCTGGCTGCTCGCCGGGCGCGGGCTGCCGGAGTTCTACCAGTTCGCGGCGGCGGCGATGCCCGCGGCCACCATGGGCGTGCTGGTGGACCGCTACGCGCACTGGATCCCCGGCGCCAGCGGTGTCCAGTCCTCCGCGGTGATCACCGGTGGGCTGTTCGCGCTGCTGCCCGGCCGCGCGCTCGTCGCCGCCGTCCAGGACGGCCTGACCGGCTTCTACATCACCGCGTCGGCCCGCCTGCTCGAAGTGATCTACCTGGTGGTCGGCATCGTCGTCGGCGTCACCCTGGTGCTCTACGCCGGCGTGACCCTCGGCGCCGACCTCAACCCGGGGCAGGCGCTGCGCGCGTACGACCACCCCTGGGTGCAGGTGCTCGCCGCGATGCTGCTGACGCTGGCGTTCGCGGTGCTGCTGCAGTGCGAACGCGGGGTGCTGGTGCTCGCCACCGTCAACGGCGGCATCGCCTGGACGGTCTTCGGCGTCCTCCACCAGCAGGCCGGCGGCAACCAGGTCGCCGCCACGGCCGCCGCGGCCGGACTCGTCGGCCTCTTCGGCCAGCTGATGGCGCGGTACCGCTACGTGTCGGTGCTGCCGTACGTCACCGCGGCGATCGGGCCGCTGCTGCCGGGCTCCGCCACCTACTTCGGGCTGCTCGCCCTCACCCAGCACCACCCGGACCAGGCGCTCACCCAGCTCACCAAGGCCGCTGCGCTGGCCCTCGCGCTGGCCATCGGCGTCAACCTCGGCAACGAGATCGCCCGCCTGGCGCTGCGCACCCCACCCCCCACCCCGCGCCGCGCGGCGAAGCGCACCCGCGGCTTCTGACCCCCCCTTTCCCGGGGGGGCGGGGAACGGCGCGGCCAGCCGCGACGACGGCTGTACGTCGTCACCGGCCCGGAGGGGCAATTGCTGTCGCAGACCGGACCACCGGCCGGCGGCCGGTCGCCCGCGTCCCTGGCAGGGCGCAGCCCGGGGTTTTTCAGGGGCGCGGGGAACGGCGCGGCCAGCCGCCACGACGGCTGTACGTCGTCACCGGCCCGGAGGGGCAATTGCGGTCGCAGACCGGGCCACCGGCCGGCGGCCGGTCGCCCGCGTCCCTGGCAGGGCGCAGCCCGGGGTTTTTGCGGGGCGCGGGGAACGGCGCGGCCAGCCGCCGCGACGGCTGTACGTCGTCACCGGCCCGGAGGGGCGATTGCGGTCGCAGACCGGACCACCGGACGGCGGGTGGTTGCTCGCGCCCCTGGCGGGGCGCAAAGCCCACCGCGGTCCGGGCGCAGCCCGGGAGTCCAGCGCGATCCGGGCGGCAGCCCGGGGGGCTTGGCCGGGCGGACAGGGGGACGTCCGCCCGGCCAGGGCTCAGTGGCCGTCGCCGTGTTCCTTCAGGCGGCGGAACGACTCCTCGATCTCCGCCTCCGCGTCGGCCCGCCCGACCCAGTTCGCGCCCTCGACGGACTTCCCGGGCTCGAGGTCCTTGTAGACCTCGAAGAAGTGCTGGATCTCCAGCCGGTCGAACTCGCTGACGTGGTGGATGTCGCGCAGGTGCTCCACCCGCGGGTCCGACGCCGGCACGCACAGCACCTTGTCGTCGCCGCCGGCCTCGTCGGTCATCCGGAACATGCCGATCGCGCGGCACGTGATGAGGCACCCGGGGAACGTCGGCTCGTCCAGCAGGACCAGCGCGTCCAGCGGGTCGCCGTCCTGTCCGAGGGTGTTCTCGATGAAGCCGTAGTCGGCCGGGTAGCTGGTCGAGGTGAAGAGCCTGCGGTCCAGGCGGATACGACCGGTCTCGTGGTCCACCTCGTACTTGTTCCGCGAACCCTTCGGGATCTCGATCGTGACGTCGAACTCCAAGGCCCTACTCCTCCGTGATCAGCGCTCAGTGCGGGTGGTTAAGTGTCCCCCACGCAAATGGGTGGTCGCGAAAGGGGCTGGTCGGCGGTGCCGCTCGGCAGGACGTGGCAGGTCGTGGCGGGATCGGCGGCGATAGGTCTGGCGGTGGCTGCCGGGGCGGTGGCCGCCGCCGGGCCGTGGGAGTCAGGCCAGCGTACGGCGGAACGCGTCCACGCCGCCGCCCGGGACCGGGAGCGGCCCGCCGCCGCGCGCCCCGCGCCGGTGCGGCGCGCGGCCCCCGCGCCGCCGGCCGCGGTCCCGGTGCTCGCGCCGGCCGGCGCGGCATCCGCGCAGGACCCGGCGCTGTCCGGGACGCTGCGGACCCGCCTGGACCGGCTGCTGGCCGCCGGCGCGCTGGGCCCGGTGCGCACCGGCGCCGTGATCGATGTCACCACCGGGCGGCTGGTGTACGGGCGCGGCGCCGCCGACGCGAGCACCCCGGCGTCGGTCACCAAGCTGGCCACCGCGCTGGCCGCGCTCGGCACGCTGGGCCCGGAAGCCCGGCTGACCACCACCGTGGTGAGCACCGCGCCCGGCCGGATCGTGCTGGTCGGCGGCGGCGACCCGACGTTCGACCCGGCGGGGCTCGCCGACGACACCGCGGCGGCGCTGAAGGCGGCGGGCACCACGTCGGTGCGGCTGGCGTACGACGCGTCGTACTTCGCCGGGCCCGCCCTGCACCCGATGGGGCACGACGAGAACCTCGCGCCGGTCACCGGCCTGATGGTGCGCGAGGGACGGCTCGACGGCTCCTCCAGCGGCCCCGCGCCGCGCGCCTACGACCCCGCGTCGGCGGCCGCCGACGCCTTCGCCGCGCTGCTCGGCAAGCGCGGCGTCACCGTGCACGGCGCGCCGGCCGCCGGGTCGGGGCACGGCGGCACCCGGCTGGCGGCGCACCGCTCGGCGACCGTCGCCGACCTGGTGGAGCGGATGCTGACCACCAGCGACAACGACCTCGGCGAGGCGCTGGCCCGGCAGGCGGCCCGCGCGTCCGGCCGGCCGGCCACCTTCGCCGGCGGAGCCGCCGCCGTCCGCGCCGAGCTGGCCCGCTACGGGGTGCCGCTGGACGGCGCGGTGTTCACCGACGGCAGCGGGCTCTCGCACGCGGACCGGCTCGCGCCGCGCACGCTGGCCGGGGTGCTGGCGCAGGCGGCCGCCGCGTCCCACCCCGAACTGCGGCCGATCCTCACCGGGCTTCCGGTGGCGGCCTTCACCGGGACGCTGACGTCCCGCTTCCACGCGTCCGCGGGCGCCGGCCTGGTGCACGCCAAGACCGGCACGCTCACCGGCACCAACACCATCGCCGGCACCGTCCTGGCGCCCTCGGGGCGGCTGCTGGCCTTCTCCTTCATGAGCCAGGACGCCCCGTCCGCCGCCGGCGCCCAGGCCGCCCTGGACACCCTGGCCGCCGCCCTCACCACCGGGTAGAGCCGCGACCCCCGGCGGCAGAAGCCAGCCGAGGCGCCCCCAAAGCGGGACCGGCAACGTAACGTGAAGGCATGACGAGCATCAGTGGAAGCGAGATGGTCGACTGGAACCTCGCCGTGGCGACCGCTCAGCGGCTGACCCGGCCGGGGCCGGAGGTGAGCCGGGACGAGGCGCGCGCGATCGTCGCCGAACTGCGCGGCCACGCCCAGCAGTCGGAGACCCACGTCCGCGCGTTCACGCGGATGTACGGCGACGGGGAGAGCGAGGGCGCGCCGCACGGCACCCCGGTGCTGATCGTGGACCGCCCAGGCTGGGTCAAGGCGAACGTGGCGGGCTTCCGCGAGGTGCTGAAGCCGCTCCTCGGCAAGATGCAGGAGCGCAGGCCGGGCGGCGCCGGCGGGGCGGTGCTGGGCACCGTGGGCGGCAAGGTCACCGGCGTCGAGGTCGGGATGCTGCTGAGCTTCCTGTCCTCCCGGGTGCTCGGCCAGTACGAGACGTTCGCGCCGCCCAGCCGCGAGATGCCCGCGGGTCCGGTCAAGCCGGGGCCCGGCGAGGCGCGGGCCGGCCGGCTGCTGCTGGTCGCGCCGAACATCGTGCACGTCGAGCGGGAGCTGGACGTGCACCCGCACGACTTCCGGCTGTGGGTGTGCCTGCACGAGGAGACCCACCGCACCCAGTTCTCCGCGGTGCCCTGGCTGCGCGACCACATCGAGGGCGAGATCCAGGCGTTCCTCGGCGAGACCGACCTGGACGCCTCCACGGTGATCGAGCGCGTCCGGCAGGCCGTGCAGTCCTTCAGCGGCGGCGGCCAGGACGCGCAGGAGCAGGGCGACGACGGCCGCAGCCTGGTCGACCTGGTGCAGACGCCGTCGCAGCGGGAGATCCTGGCCCGGCTGACCGCCGTGATGTCGCTGCTGGAGGGCCACGCCGACTACGTGATGGACGGGGTCGGCCCGCAGGTCGTGCCGAGCGTCGCGGAGATCCGGGAGAAGTTCACCCAGCGCCGCGCCAGCGGCGCCGGCCGCCTCGACCAGGCGCTGCGCCGGCTGCTCGGCCTGGACGCCAAGCTGCGCCAGTACCGGGACGGCGAGCGGTTCGTGCGGGCCGTGGTCGACGAGACCGGGATGGACGGCTTCAACCGGGTGTGGACCTCGCCCAACACGCTGCCCACGAAGGCGGAGATCGCCAAACCGGCGGACTGGGTCGCCCGGGTGCACCGCCGCGCCGGTTCCTGACCCCCTCCCGCCTCCGGTTCACCCGTCCGAGGGACCGTAGCGGTGGGGTGGCGCGTGCGATGCTCGGGGAATGCCCGGACTTCTGTCACCATCTGAACACCCTGCGTCATTCCCCTTGCGCACAGCAGCTCCCCTCAGCCTCCCCAGGAGGGAACCGGACATGGGACCCCACCCCACGGTCGCGGCGATACGTCTGGCCGTCCGACGCGTCCTGCACGACGTGCTCACCGCGTCGACCGAACCCCACCCCCTGGTGCTCGCCGCGTGCAGCGGCGGCGCCGACTCGATGGCGCTGGCCGCCGCGCTCGCCTTCGAGGGACCCCGGCTCGGCGTGCGCGCCGGAGCAGTCACCGTCGACCACGGGCTGCAGGCCGGGTCGGCCGGCCGCGCCGAGGAGGTCGCCGCACGCCTGCGCGCCCTCGGCCTGGACCCGGTCGACGCCGTCGGCGTGACCGTGGGCCGCCAGGGCGGGCCCGAGGCCGCCGCCCGCGACGCGCGCTACGCCGCGTTGGACGCCACCGCGGAGCGCCGCGGCGCCGCCGCCGTGCTGCTCGGCCACACCCGCGACGACCAGGCCGAGACGGTGCTGCTGGCGCTGGCCCGCGGCTCCGGCACCCGGTCGCTGTCCGGCATGGCCGCGGTCTCCGGTGTCGGCGGCCGCTACCGCCGCCCCTTCCTGCTGCTCGACCGCGACACGGTCCGCCAGGGCTGCCTGGCCCAGGGCATCACCGTCTGGGAGGACCCGCACAACCACGACCCCGCGTACACCAGGTCCCGGGTCAGGCACGAGGCGCTGCCGGTGCTGGAGAAGTCGCTCGGCAAGGGCGTCGTCCAGGCGCTGGCCCGTACCGCCCAGCTGTCCAGGGACGACGCGGACGCCCTCGACCAGTGGGCGGCCGACGCCGAGCGCGACGCGCTCGGCGACGACGGCAGCCTCGACGCGGTGCGGCTGTACCCGCTGCCCGCCGCGGTCCGCCGCCGGGTGCTGCGGCGCGCGGCGGTCGCCGCCGGCTCGCCGCCCGGCTTCCTCTTCGCCCGGCACATCGAGGAGGTCGACCGCCTGGTCACGGGGTGGCGCGGGCAGAAGGCGCTCAACCTGCCGGGCGGCGTCACCGCCCGCAGGTCGGATGGCAGACTGTTCTTCTCGCCGTCGTAGAGCCGCAGACCTAGGGACGTACCGCGCAGTGAACGAGAACGACATGGGCGCCGACCTCGAGAAGGTGCTCATCTCCAAGGCAGAGATCGACGCGAAGCTGGTGCAGCTGGCCGCCGAGATCGACCGGGACTACGCGGGCAAGGACCTGCTGATCGTCGGTGTGCTCAAGGGCGCCGTCATGGTGATGGCCGATCTGGCCCGCGCCCTGTCCAGCCACGTGACGATGGACTGGATGGCGGTGTCCTCCTACGGCGCCGGCACCAAGTCCTCCGGCGTGGTCCGGATCCTGAAGGACCTCGACACCGACATCGCCGGCCGCGACGTGCTGATCGTCGAGGACATCATCGACTCCGGCCTGACGCTCTCCTGGCTGATCAGCAACCTCGGCTCGCGCGGCCCCGCCTCGCTGGAGGTGTGCACGCTGCTGCGCAAGCCCGAGGCGGCGAAGGTGCGGATCGATGTCAAATACACTGGCTTCGACATCCCCAACGAGTTCGTCGTCGGGTATGGCCTGGACTACGCCGAGAAGTACCGGAACCTCCCCTTCGTCGGGACCCTCGCGCCGCACGTGTACGGCGGCTGAGGACCCGCACCGCCCCTGTCGGCCCAACCCCGGGGAACCCGGATCGGTTTTCCGCCGTTGGAGCAGGGGAAAGCGGGATTGTTAACGGTCTGCGGCGACCTCGGGTGACAATGCTGAGGTACCGTCCGAAGGTCGGGTCAATACAGTCGGGTCAATACACCGGATGCACACGTCGCCGTACGGCGGCGGTGCCTCACTGTGGCAGGAGGGACGGGGCGTTCTCGCCCCGCATGGATGGACGTGAAGCGCTATTTCCGTGGGCCAGTGATGTGGATCGTGCTGGCTGTCCTCGCCGTGGTCGTGTTGATGCAGGTCGTCGGGTCCGGCGGCGGCTACAAGACGGTGGACACCGGCGCGGTACTGCACGCGATCAACACGAACCAGGCCAAATCAGCCGAGCTGACGACCGGGGACGACCAATCGGTCAAGGTCCAGCTCAAGGACGGCGTCAAGATCGAGGGCAGCGGCAAGGTCCGCGCCAGCTACATCGGCGACCAGGGCGCCGACATCGCGAACAGGCTGCAGCAGATCGTCGACGGCAAGGTCCCCGGGGTCCAGCTCCAGGACAAGTACACCGTCACGCAGTCCAAGCAGAACGCCTTCGTCGGCATCCTGCTCTCGCTGCTGCCGTTCGTCCTGATCGTCGTGGTCTTCCTCTTCCTGATGAACCAGATGCAGGGCGGCGGTTCGCGCGTCATGCAGTTCGGGAAGTCCAAGGCCAAGCTGATCACCAAGGACACCCCCAAGACGACGTTCGCCGACGTCGCGGGCTGTGACGAGGCCGTGGAGGAGCTCCAGGAGATCAAGGAGTTCCTGCAGGAGCCCGCCAAGTTCCAGGCGGTCGGCGCCAAGATCCCCAAGGGCGTGCTGCTGTACGGCCGTCCCGGCACCGGCAAGACCCTGCTCGCCAGGGCCGTGGCCGGCGAGGCGGGCGTGCCGTTCTACTCGATCTCCGGTTCCGACTTCGTCGAGATGTTCGTCGGCGTCGGCGCCTCCCGGGTGCGCGACCTCTTCGAGCAGGCCAAGGCGAACGCCCCGGCGATCGTCTTCGTCGACGAGATCGACGCCGTCGGCCGGCACCGCGGTGCGGGCCTCGGCGGCGGCCACGACGAGCGCGAGCAGACGCTGAACCAGCTGCTCGTCGAGATGGACGGCTTCGACGTGAAGGGCGGCGTCATCCTGATCGCCGCCACCAACCGGCCGGACATCCTCGACCCGGCGCTGCTGCGCCCGGGCCGCTTCGACCGGCAGATCGCGGTGGACCCGCCGGATCTGCAGGGCCGGCTGGAGATCCTCTCCGTGCACCAGAAGGGCAAGCCGATCGCGCCGGACGTCGACCTCAGGGCCGTCGCCCGCCGCACCCCCGGCTTCACCGGCGCCGACCTGAGCAACGTGCTCAACGAGGCCGCCCTGCTGACCGCGCGCGGCGACAAGAAGCTGATCGACAACAGCACGCTCGACGAGGCCATCGACCGCGTGGTCGCCGGTCCGCAGAAGCGCACCCGGATCATGTCGGACAAGGAGAAGAAGATCACCGCGTACCACGAGGGCGGACACGCCCTGGTCGCGGCGGCCTCTCCCAGCTCCGACCCGGTCCACAAGGTGACGATCCTCTCCCGCGGCCGTGCGCTGGGCTACACGATGGTGCTGCCCGACGAGGACAAGTACTCCACGACGCGCAACGAGATGCTCGACCAGCTCGCCTACATGATGGGCGGCCGGGCCGCGGAGGAGCTGGTCTTCCACGACCCGACCACCGGGGCCTCGAACGACATCGAGAAGGCCACCGCCACCGCTCGCGCCATGGTCACGCAGTACGGCATGACCGAGCGGCTCGGCGCGATCAAGTTCGGTTCGGACAACTCCGAGCCGTTCCTGGGCCGTGAGATGGGTCACCAGCGCGACTACTCCGAGGAGGTCGCCGGGCTGGTCGACGAGGAGGTCAAGAAGCTCATCGAGACGGCGCACAACGAGGCCTGGGAGATCCTGGTCGAGAACCGCGACGTCCTGGACAACCTCGTGCTGGCCCTGCTGGAGAAGGAGACGCTGAACAAGGAGGAGATCGCGCAGGTCTTCGCCCCGATCATCAAGCGTCCCGCCCGCCCCGCGTGGACCGGTTCCGCGCGGCGCACGCCCTCCACCCGGCCGCCGGTGCTGTCGCCGAAGGAGAAGGAGCTGGCGCTGACCAACGGCTCCCAGCCCGCCAACGGCAGCGGCCCGTCGGCCATCTCCACCACCAAGCCGGTGGAGCAGCCCGAGGAGGGTCCGGCCGAGAGCTGACCGCCCGGCACCACCGAGCGGCAGCGCGCAGTACCAGCAGCACCAGTAGTACCGGCAGCAAGGAATGCAGGTCGCGGCCCCAGGGTTCTCACCTTGGGGCCGCGGTCGTGCCGTCCGCGGTCCGCAGTTCCCGACCCGGCGGAGCGGCCCGAACGGCAGCACCACGAAACGAGGCAGCCATGACCGATCCTGTGACGCTCGACGGGCTGAGCACGCCCGGTGAGTTCGACGAGAAGCGGGCGGAAGCCGCGGTCCGCGAACTGCTGATCGCCGTCGGCGAGGACCCCGAGCGCGAAGGGCTGCGCGAGACCCCGGCCCGGGTGGCGCGCGCCTACCGGGAGATATTCGCCGGGCTGTGGCAGCGGCCTGAGGACGTCCTCACCACCACCTTCGACCTCGGTCACGACGAGATGGTGCTGGTGAAGGACATCGAGGTGATGTCCTCCTGCGAGCACCACCTGGTGCCGTTCGTCGGGGTCGCCCACGTCGGCTACATCCCGTCCAGCAACGGCAAGATCACCGGTCTGTCCAAGCTGGCCCGGCTGGTCGACGTCTACGCCCGCCGCCCCCAGGTGCAGGAGCGGCTCACCACGCAGATCGCCGACGCCCTGATGCGGATTCTCGAACCGCGCGGGGTGATCGTGGTCGTCGAGTGCGAGCACATGTGCATGACGATGCGCGGCGTGCGCAAGCCGGGCGCCAAGACCCTCACCTCGGCGGTCCGCGGCCAGCTGCGCGACCCCGCGACCCGCTCCGAGGCGATGAGCCTGATCATCGGCCGCGGCTGAGCGCCGGCGCCGCCGCCGGTCAGCGGGCCGGCCGCGGCCGGTCGGCGCCTATCGCGGTGAGCCCCGGGTGCGGCGCGGTCGCCCCGTGCGCCGGCGGCCGCCCGTGCGGGCCGGGGCGGTGCGCCCCGCCGTGCGGCCGCCCGTGCTGCGCCGCGGGGACCGTCACCGGATGTGCGTCCGGCACCAGGTGCGCCGCCAGCCACCGCATCGACGGCGGGATCTCCCGGGACCAGGTGGTGAAGTTGTGGCCGCCGCTCGGCAGGATGATCGAGGACACCTTCGTGGGGCCCTTGACCAGGCCGATGAAGTGCATCGTGGCCCGGTAGTTCTTCTCGCCGTGGCGGCTGCTGGTCACCAGCAGGTGCACCGGGGGCTGCGGCAGGTGCTGCAGCCGCCAGCCGAGGTTGTTGTGCTGCCGTACGGCCTTGCTGCCGCCGAACAGGTCGCCGGTCGTCGGGTCCTCGGGCGCCGCGTAGTCCGCGGACAGGCCGACGGCCGCCGCGTAGTCGTGCGGGTCCTCCAGGGCGAGCTTGAGCGCGCAGTAGCCGCCGGTGGAGTCGCCGATCATGCCCCAGCTGCCGGCGCCCGTGCCGATCCGGTAGTGGGCCAGCAGCCCGGCTCGCAGGTCCCTGGCGAAGAACGTCTCGGTCTGCGGCCCGCCGGGCACGTTCATGCACTCGGTGTCGCGCGGCGGCGCCACCGTGGGGCGCATCATCACCAGGATCATCGGCTGCGCCTGGTGCTTGCGGACCTGCTGCGCGGCGATCGTCGGGTACTTCATCCGCTTGTACAGCGCCTCGGCGATGCCCGGGTAGCCGGTCAGCACCACCGCGGCGGGGAAGACCCTGGTCGGCTCGCGGAAGTACTCCGGCGGCAGGTACACGTACGCCGAGGTGCTGATGCCGGAGACGCCGCCGGCCAGCGCGACCTTCTGGATCTGGCCGCCCAGGCGCGGCACCCCGCCGCCGGGGGCGCTGACGTCCAGCGTCCTCATCACCCTCAGCTGCCCGGACGCGCCGCCGAGCGCGTGGTCGACCACCACGCCCGGCGAGGTCTCCTGCCCGAACAGGTCGGCCCACGAGCCGTAGAAACCGAAGCTGTAGTTCGCGGCCAGGCCCAGCGCGGAGATCAGGGAGAGCTGGGTGGCCACGAGTATCCCGACCCTGCCGAGCACCGGGGTGACGCCTCTTCGGGACAGCCGTGGCCACAGCCAGACCGTCAGCACGAAGAACACCACCGCGAGGAGCGCGGCGAAGATCAGGACCTTCTTACTCGTGAGACCCATGTCGGCAGGTGTACTTTCCGTGTCGGCTCAAGTGCGCCCCACGGGGAAGGAACCCGGAGCCCCGGGTTCCCGTCCTAGAGGGCGCACATTATTCGTAACTGGAGCAGATTGCGGGCCATGTCCCGTGATTCCCGGTGATATTGGGGTTTGGTGACCCATGTCTGTTCAGATAGAGGGCGAAAGCCCGGCCCGGGTTCCGCAGGGGGTGTGTGATGTCCGCTGACCGCGCCGAACCGCGCCGCCGCCTCGGGCCGCTGCGCCCCTCCGCCGTTCCCCGGATCATGGGCACCGCTGCCGCTGTCATCGGTCTGCTCGACGTCGTCTCCGCGGTCTTCCCGGCCTTCCGCAACGGCCGGATGCACCACATGGCGGCGGTCTTCCCCGGCACCGTCAGCTCGCTGGCCGCCGCCACCTCGGTGGTCACCGGCATCCTGCTGCTGATGCTGGCGCACGCCCTCAAGCGCGGGAAGTCGCGCGCCTGGTGGGCGGCGGTGACGCTGATGCCGGTGGGCGCCGCGACCCAGCTGATCTACCGCCACTCGATCTTCGGCGCGGTGGTGTCCCTGGGGCTGCTGGGGCTGCTGGTGCGCTACCGCGGGGAGTTCACCGCGCTGTCCGACCCGCGCACCCGCTGGCGGGCGGCGGCCAACTTCGTCGGCCTGAGCACCTTCGCCTTCGCCCTCGGCCTGGTCATCACCAGCGCCCACCCGTCGTCCGAGCGCGGCGCGCCCGGCTTCGCGGACCGCTGCGAGCACGTGCTGTGGGGCCTGTTCGGCTTCGAGGGCCCGGTGGAGTACACCAGCGACCGGGTCAACGACATCGTCGCCTACTCGCTCGGCGGCCTCGGCCTGCTGATCGCCTGCTCCACCGTCTACCTGCTGCTGCGCCCGGCCCGGCCGGTCGCGGAGCTGGGCGAGGAGGACGAGCGGCGGCTGCGCGCGCTGCTGGAACGGCACGGCGCCCGCGACTCGCTCGGCCACTTCGCGCTGCGCCGCGACAAGTCGGTGGTCTTCTCGCCCAGCGGCAAGGCCGCGGTCTGCTACCGCGTGGTGTCCGGGGTGGCGCTGGCCGGCGGCGACCCGATCGGCGACGTCGAGGCGTGGCCCGGCGCGATCGAGCAGTTCATGGAGCTGGCCCGCGCGCACGCCTGGCTGCCCGCGGTGGTCGGGTGCAGTGAGACCGGCGGCGAGGTGTGGACCCGCGAGACCGGCCTGGACGCGCTGGAGCTGGGCGACGAGGCCATCGTGCAGACCGCCGACTTCACCCTCCAAGGCCGCGCGATGCGCAACGTCCGGCAGATGGTCAAGCGGATCGAGCGCTCCGGGTACGTGTGCCGGGTGCGCCGGGTGCGCGACCTCTCCGCGGACGAGAAGCAGGCCGTGCGGCTGGCCGCGGACGCCTGGCGCGGCACCGACACCGAGCGCGGCTTCTCCATGGCGCTCGGCCGGTTCGGCGAGGAGGCCGACGGCGACTGCGTGGTCGTCACCGCCCACAAGGAGCGCGAGCCGGGCGACCCTCACCCCGAACTCGGCGACCTGCGCGCGGTGCTGCACTTCGTGCCGTGGGGACGCGACGGCATGTCGCTGGAGCTGATGCGGCGTGACCGCTCGGCCGACCCCGGGCTGAACGAGCTGCTGATCGTCGCCGCCCTGCAGGAGGCCCCGGCGCTCGGGGTGGCCCGGGTCTCGCTGAACTTCGCGATGTTCCGCTCCGCGCTGGCCCGCGGCGAGCGGATCGGCGCGGGGCCGGTGCTGCGCGGCTGGCGCGGGCTGCTGGTGTTCCTGTCCCGCTGGTTCCAGATCGAGTCGCTGTACAAGTTCAACGCGAAGTTCCAGCCCGCGTGGGTGCCGCGGTTCCTGGTCTTCCCCAACTCCCGCGACCTGCCCCGGATCGGCTTCGCGATCATGCAGGCCGAGGGGTTCGTCACGCTGTCGCTGCCGCTGCCCGAACTGGTCCAGCGGTTCCTGCCCGGCCGCGCCAAGCGCCCGCCGCACGGCCGCCAGAGCGGCTACGCGGCCGGGGCCGCCGCGCCGGAGGAGGAAGGCCGCGGCAACCGCCACGCGGTGGCCTGAACACCCGCACGGGCCGCCGGGCCAGGACCCGGCGGCCGTGCGGTGCGGCCCCGGCGCCGCGCCGCCGCCGCACCCCCGTCCCGGCGTCGCCCCGTACGCTGGGCGCATGAGTACGTCACAGGGTCGGACCGGCCCCCTCGGGCTGCCGGAGTGGGACCGCTGCGCGGTCATGGGCGTGGTCAACGTCACGCCGGACTCGTTCTCCGACGGCGGGCAGTGGTTCGACCCGGAGCTGGCGGTCAAGCACGGGCTCGACCTCGTGGCGCAGGGCGCCGACCTGGTCGACGTCGGCGGCGAGTCGACCCGGCCGGGCGCCACCCGGGTCGACCCCGAGGAGGAGCTGCGCCGCGTGGTGCCCGTGGTCCGTGAACTGGCCGCGAGCGGCGTGCTGGTCAGCGTCGACACGATGCGCGCCGCCGTCGCCGAGCAGGCCCTCGCGGCCGGCGCCCGGCTCGTCAACGACGTCAGCGGCGGCCTGTCCGACCCGGCGATGATCCCGGTGGTGGCGGCCGCGGGGACGCCGTTCGTGGTCATGCACTGGCGCGGCCAGAGCATCGACATGAACAACCGGGCGGTCTACGGCGACGTGCTCGCCGAGGTGTTCGACGAGCTGCGCGCCGGCGTGGACCGGGCGGTGGCCGGCGGTGTCGACCCGGAACGGATCGTGGTCGACCCCGGGCTGGGCTTCGCCAAGAACGCCGACCACGACCTGGCGCTGCTCGCCCGGCTGGCGACGCTGCGCGAGCTGGGCCGCCCGGTGCTGGTCGCGGCCTCGCGCAAGCGGTTCCTCGGCCGGGTGCTGGCCGGCGCCGCCGGCGCCGCGCCGCCCGCCAGGGAACGGGACGCGGCCACCGCCGCCGTCACCGCGATCGCCGCCCGCGAGGGCGCCTGGGCGGTCCGCGTGCACGAGGTGCACGCCAGCGCCGACGCCGTGCGGGTGGCCCGCGCCATCGAAGCGGCCGGCGACACGGCCGGGCCGGCCGGCGACGGGACGGGCGAAACGTCCGGCGACGCGAACGGCGGGGCTGCCCGATGACCGCCCGCACCGCCGAGGCGCGCGCCGCGGAGCGCGCCAACCAGGCGTTCTACGACGCGATCGAGACCTCCGACCTGGACGCGCTGGAGAACGTCGTGCTGACCGGGCCGCTCGCCGAGTCCGTCACCGTCGTGCACCCGGGCTGGCCGGCGCTGCGCGGCCGCCGCGAGGTGATGCGCTCCTACGCGCTGATCATGGCCAACACCGAGTACATCCAGTTCTTCCTGACCGACGTGGAGGTCGCCGTCGACGGCGACACCGCCCTGGTCACCTGCACCGAGAACATCCTCACCGGCGGCCCCGCCGAGGAGGACGGCTCGGCCGGCTCGCTGGTCGGCGGCCTGGTGGTGGCCACCAACGTTTTCCGCCGCACCCACGACGGCTGGCGGATGTGGGCGCACCACGGCTCCCCGGTGCTCGCCGAGGACGACGACGAGGACGGCGAGGGACCCGAGGACGGCCCCGAGGGACCGGGCGGCACCGCGGTCGCGGACGGCGACCCGGACGAGTGACGTAGATTCTTCCCGCCGGGCCCGTACGCGTGACGGGACCCGTTGCCAGCAGTCGCATACCGGCGGGAGTGAAGTCGTGGATCGTGTCACGCTGCGCGGACTGAGCGTCCGCGGGCACCACGGGGTGTTCCAGCACGAGCGCGAGGACGGCCAGACGTTCGTGGTCGACCTGGTGCTGGGCCTGGACACCGCGGCCGCGGCGGCGGCGGACGACCTGGAGCTGACCGTGCACTACGGTGTGCTGGCCGAGCAGGTCGCGGCCGTCGTCTCCGGCGAGCCGGTCAACCTCATCGAGACCCTCGCCCAGCGCATCGCGGACACCTGTCTTGGGCATCAGGCGGTGGAAGAGGTGGAGGTGACCGTGCACAAGCCGGACGCGCCGATCACCGTGCCCTTCGAGGACGTGACCGTCACCATCAGCCGGAGGCGCCCGTGACATCCCCCCAGCCGAGCCCGCACCGCGACCTGCTGCCCGACCCCCTGCTGCCGGGGCCCGACCCCACCGTGCAGCCCGTGCCGTCCGCGGTCACCGCGGCCGTCGACGCCGCCGACAGCACCCTGCAGAACCCCAGGACCGCGGTCGTCGCGCTCGGCAGCAACATGGGCAACCGGCTGGAGACGCTCCAGGGCGCCGTCGACGCCCTGGAGGACACCCCCGGAGTCCGGGTCAAGGCGGTCTCCCCGGTCTACGAGACCGACCCGTGGGGTGTGGCGCCCGGCAGCCAGGCCGACTACTTCAACGCCGTCGTCGTGGTCCGCACCACACTGCCGCCCGAGTCGCTGCTGGAGCGCGGCCACGCCATCGAGGAGGCGTACCTGCGGGTGCGCACCGAGCGCTGGGGCCCGCGCACCATCGACGTCGACATCGTGGCGTACGAGGGCACGGTCCGCGACGACCCCCGGCTGACCCTCCCGCATCCGCGCGCACACGAGCGCGCCTTCGTGCTCGTACCGTGGTACGACGTGGAGCCGGCCGCGGTGCTGCCCGGCCGCGGGCCCGTCGCCGAACTCGTCGAGACGGTCGGCCGCCAGGGTGTGCGGCCCCGGGCCGACGTGGAACTCCGGCTGCCGGAGTAATCGTTGAGAGCAGTCGGGAACCAGCGGTACGCGGAAACACGGCATTGGTGGAGGCGGGCAACTCGGTGAGGACGCTGCGGATCAGGACGCTGGCCGGACTCTTCGCGATCGCGTTGGTGATCGCGTGGTCGGCGGCGCGGCTGTGGGACACCGTCGGGACGCTGCCCCGGGTGCCGGTGGCCGCGCCCATCGTGCTCGCGGTGATCGCCGTCGCGCTCTTCGCCACCGCGCTGTCGCTGCGCGGGCGGTTGCGGGCCCAGCGCGAGCGGCGGCCCGGCGCCAAGGGCGTCGACCCGCTCGCCGCCGCCCGCGCGGTCGTCTTCGGCCAGGCCAGCGCGCTCGTCGGCGCGCTCGTCGTCGGGCTCTACGGCGGCGCCGGGCTCTACCTCGTGATGTACAAGCTGGACATGGAGCCCCGGCGCGAGCAGGCGATCTACGCCGGCCTCGCCGTCCTGGCCGGAGTCGCCGTCGTCGCCGCCGCCCTCTTCCTCGAACGCGTCTGCAAACTCCCCGAGGACGACGAGCAGAACCGCTGACGCGGAGTACCGCGCGTTCCGGGCGCGGCCCGGGGTTTTCGGCCGGGGCGAGGGCTGTGCGTCGTCACCGGCCCGGTGGGGCGGTTGCGGTCGCTGCCGGGCCACCGGCCGGTGGGTGGTT
>NZ_JAZEWV010000025.1:0-97155 GCF_036353415.1 Actinacidiphila polyblastidii | reverse complement strand
GGCGGGCGCGGCAGGCGTGGGAGCCGGGCGCGGGACGCTGCGCGACGCCGCGGTCGGGGGCCCTGCCGAGGTCCCTGTCGAGGGCTCGGTCGACGTGACCCGGCCGGAGCGGGAGCCCGCGCCCGCACCGCAGCAGGACCAGCGCTGACGGGCGCTCCGGGCCGAAGGCTCCGGCGGTGACACCGCGTCAGCGGTCGGCTCTGCGCGGCGATCCCCGCGCACAGGGCCGCGACGCCCGGCGCGAGTCAGGCGAGATGGTCGCCGAGGTGCCCCGAGTGGAGGCCGCGCAGCCCGCGGTTCACCCGGTCGGCGGCACGCGGGGTGCGGGCTGCGGGGGCGTCCACCCCGCGGGTCCGGGATCAGCCACGGCGGCGGGTGGGGCGGACCAGCGGTTGACGGCGGGAGGCGGCGCGGCCGGACAGGCCGGTCAGGCCGCCGGGCCGGACAGCCGGGTCAGGCGACGGAGTCGGGAGTCTCCCGTACGGCGACGGTGGCGTGGCTCTCCTGGAAGCTCTGCTCGGAGACCACGGTGAGCCGTGCGGTGGACTGGAACTCCTGGACCGTCATCGCGCCGCAGGAGACCATCGTGGACTTCATCTTGGCGATGGTCACCGCGAGGCCCTCGCTGAGGTCGCCCGCGTAGGGGACGTACCCGTCGACGCCCTCCTCGAAGATCAGGCCCTGGCCGCCCTGGCCGTAGCGCTGCCAGTTGCGCGCGCGGTTGGAGCCCTCGCCCCAGTACTCCTTGACGAAGCCGTCGCGGGTGGGGAGTTTCGCGCCGGGCGCCTGGTCGAAGCGGGCGAAGTAGCGCCCCATCATCACGAAGTCGGCGCCCATCGCGAGGGCGAGCGACATGTGGTAGTCGTGCACGAGCCCGCCGTCGGAGCAGATCGGCACGTACTGGCCGGTCTCCTCGGCGAACGCCTCGCGGGCCGCCGCGACGTCGAGGACGGCGCTCGCCTGGCCGCGGCCGATGCCCTTCTGGTCGCGGGTGATGCAGATGGAGCCGCCGCCGACGCCCACCTTGACGAAGTCCGCGCCGGCCTGCGCGAGGAACCGGAAGCCCTCCGCGTCGACCACGTTGCCGCCGCCCACCGGGACGTCGGGGAAGTGCTTCTTGGACCAGACGAGCGCCTGCGCCTGCCAGTCGCTGAACCCGTCCGAGGAGTCGAAGCAGAGCGCGTCCGCGCCCGCCTCGACGAGCTGGGGGATGCGCTCGCGGTAGTCGTGGGTGTTGACGCCGGCCCCGACGCGCAGCCGCTTCTCTGCGTCGACGAGCTGGTCGGGGAAGCGCTTGTTGTCGGAGTAGTCGGAGCGGAAGACCAGGTGCCGCAGCCGGCCCTCGCCGTCCACCACCGGCAGGCAGTCGAGCCGCTCGTCCCACAGGCGGGCGTTCGCCTGTGACAGCGTCACGTCCTCGCGTGAGCAGGCGAGTGCGTCCACCGGGACCATCCGGCTGGCGACCGGCTCGTCGGCGTCGTGCCGCTGCGGGTGGAAGTCGCGCGAGGTGACCAGCCCCAGCAGGCGACCCGAGCCGGTGCCGTCGTCGGTGACGGCCGCGGTGCTGTGTCCGGTCCGCACCATGAGTTCCTGCAGCTGGCCCAGCGTGTCGGCAGGCTTCACATTGGTGTCGCTGGCGACGAACCCGGCCTTGAAGTTCTTTACCGTCCGCACGTCGGCGGCCTGCGCCTCGATCGGCCGGTTGTGGTGGATGAAGCTGAGACCGCCGTTGCGGGCGAGGGCGATGGCGAGTTCGGGGGAGCTGACGGCCTGCATGATCGCCGAGGTGAAGGGGGTGCGCAGCTCGATCGCCGACCGCTCACCGCGCGCGTGCCGGACGAGCGGTGTGCTCAGGTCCACGGTCTCCGTCGCGCACTCCGTCCGGGTGCGGTTGGGCAGCAGGAGGAACTCGTTGAACGTGCGAGAGACCCCGTCGATGATCTGAGCCATGCGTCTTTCCCATTCTCTCCCCGGCAGCCCGCTGCCGGACCCTTCGCGGGGCGCGGCGCACCGTCACCGGTTCCGCGCCGGCCTCGCAGCCGGCAGGACCGGCCGCACCCCGCGGCCCTGCCTGCGAGTTGACCGCTGACTCTACACGGCGTCATCCCGCACGCCCCCGCACTCGGCTATATGGTGTGAAACCGACGTTTCGCACGAAAGGCGGCGCCGTGCCGGACACCCCGGGCCCTGACACCACCACCGGCCAGCTGCGCACGCCGTTGCGGCGCGTCCTGTTCGGAGGCGTGTACGGAACGGTGCTCGCCAGCTCCCTGGTCTCCGCGCTCGACCACGACACCGGCCGGCCCGATCCCCGCTACGACGCGCTGTGGATTCTGGTCGCGGCCCTGGCCGCCGCCGCGGCCCACGGCTACGCGCACGCCATCGCCAACTGGTCGGCCGGCGGGAGCAGGGCGACCGCCGAGACGGTCAGGTCGGTGCTGTACGAGTGGCCGCTGGTCGCCGCCGTGGTCCCGACGCTCATCGCGCTGCTCGGCGCCAGCGCCGGGTGGTGGAGCGAGTCGGGCGGCATCAACGCCGTGCTGATCGTCAACACGGCCGCCCTGTTCTGCTGGGGGCTGTGGGCGGCCCGGGTGGCCGGCCAGCGCTGGCAGTCGGCCTGCCGGGTCGGCGCGGTGGACGTCCTCCTGGGCCTGATCATCGTGGGCGTCAACACGCTGAGCCACTGAGATGGTGCGCCGGCGCACCACCGGGCGACCGGCCGCCGGCGCGGTCAGGGCCGTCACGGGCGGGCCGGACCGGTCCTAGCCGACCAACTCCGGCTCTCCCAGGCCCCGGACCCGGTCGGCACGCTCGGCGGCCCGGCGCCCGGCCGCCCGGCGCGCGGCCGGGCCCATCGCGTACGCCGCCACCGGCATCACCGCACC
This sequence comes from Actinacidiphila polyblastidii, assembly GCF_036353415.1. NCBI lineage: Bacteria > Bacillati > Actinomycetota > Actinomycetes > Kitasatosporales > Streptomycetaceae > Actinacidiphila > Actinacidiphila polyblastidii. The sequence goes on along the minus strand of NZ_JAZEWV010000025.1, from coordinate 94,270 downwards.
CAGCAGCAGCCAGCCCGGTGTCCCCCAGCCCAGCAGCAGGCTGGTCAGCACCAGCGGCCCGAGCGTGCGGGCGATGGTCGTGCCGGTCCCGAAGAAGCCCTGGTACTCCCCGATCCGTTCGGCCGGCGCGAGGTCGAAGGAGAGCTGCCAGGACCCCGCCGACTGCTGCATCTCCGCGATCACCTGCAGCACCGCGCCCGCCACCAGGATCGCCGCCGCCGACCAGGCGGAGCGCCCCGCCGACAGGGCGAACACCGCGCAGGAGGCGAGCATCACGACGCCCGAGCGGCGCAGCACCCGCAGCGCCGTGTCCAGTCCGGTGACGGCACGCGCCGTCCGCACCTGGAAGAGCATCACCACGACGGTGTTGAGCACGAACAGCCCCGACGCCAGCCACGCCGGCGCCCCGGTGCGCTCGGTGATCCACAGCGGCAGCGCGAGGCTGAGCAGCGGCAGCCGGAGCAGCAGGAGGGCGTTGAGCAGGGCGACCAGCGCGTACGGCCGGTCGCGCAGGATGCCCAGGCGCGGGGGCCGCGCCGCGCCGGCCGCCGTGGTGCTCGTCGTCGTGGCCGTGGCCGTCGTGGCCGTGGCCGTGGTGACCGCCTCGGGCGTGCTCGCGGGGGGCGTCACCGGCGGGAGCCGCAGCAGGAGCACCGCGCAGAGGAGGAAGCAGACCGCGTCCATGGCCAGCACGCCCCGGTACGCCGCCGCCGTCCCGGCGCTCAGGGCGAGCCCGCCGAGGGCGGCGCCCACCGCGAGACCGCCGTTCAGCGTGGACTGCAACCGCGCCAGCAGCCCCGTGCGCTCACCCGCCGGCACCAGCCCGGCCAGCAGCGCCTGCCGGGCCGCCGCCAGACCGGACTGCGCGGAGGCGTACAGGCACGCGGTGGCCACGAACACCGCGAACCCCTGCACCAGGAGGAAGGAGCCCACCGCGGCCGAGGTCGCCAGCGCCAGCAGCACCGAGACCCCGCGTGGCCCGCGACGGTCCGCGAGCCGGCCGAGCGGCACCCCGACCAGCGAGCCGACCGCCCAGGCCAGGGTCAGCCCGAGTCCCACCCGCGCGGCGGAAAGCCCCGCGACCCGGGTCAAGTAGAGCGCCGACGTCGTGTAATAGGCGCCGTCCCCAATGGAGTTGGCGAGCTGGGCGAGAGCGAGGAGGCGTCGCGGCGGGGTCGTCATACCGATGACGCTACCGAGGCGGTGGACCCTCGTTCAGTCCCAACAACGCGGCTTTTTCTTGGCCCAATTGCCGCCGCATGGCCGGCACGGCCGCCTCCGCCCGTACCGGACTCCGGCTCACCGCGGCCCCGTCGCGAACGCCCGGCGGCACGGGCACGTGCAGGGCGAAGCCGAGGACCGCCTCCCGCGCGGAGGAGCCCTCCTCCCCGGTGAGCCGCGAAGGTGTGCACCAGCAGCGCGCCCGTCCGTGTCCGGTCGGCGAGCGCCTCGCGGCAGGCCGACCGCGACCGCTTCCGTCCGGCGGCTTCCGCGGCCCCCGCGGCTTCCGGACGTCGCGCGTCCCGCGCACCGCGCGCCCGCGACTGAGGGCTCGCCGCCTCCGGCCGGGGCGAGGCGACTCCGATGAGCGGCAGTGGCCGCCGCCCGGCGCGACAGGGCGTTAACGCCCGGCGCGAGCCACGCCGCGTGGCTGAGCGCACGGTGCGTCACGCGCTGCCCGGCGCCACCCGCAGGCCCGCGGCCCGGGCCGCGGCCCCCAGTACGGTGCGCAGCATCTCCGGGGTGAGCAGGCCGGTGAAGACGTTGCGCTGGCTGACGTGGTAGCAGCCGAACAGCCGCACCGGGGCGCCGGGTTCGGCGGCGGGCAACTCGACCTGGGCGCCGTGGCCGAACGCGGGGCGTGGGCGGGGTACGGTCCAGCCCGCCGCCTCCAGGGCGGGCAGGGCGGCGAGCCAGCCGAAGCCCCCCAGCGCGACGACCGCGCGGGCGGTCGGCCGCAGCAGGCGCAGCTCCCGCTCGAGCCAGGGCCGGCAGGTGTCGCGCTCGCCCACGCTGGGCCGGTTGGCGGGCGGCGCGCAGCGGACGGGGGCGGTGACCCTGACGCCGTACAGCTCCAGCCCGTCGCCGGGCCGGGTGGCGGTCGGCTGGGAGGCGAGACCGAGCGCGTACAGGGCGGCGTACAGCACGTCTCCCGAGCGGTCGCCGGTGAACATCCGTCCGGTCCGGTTGGCGCCGTGCGCGGCGGGGGCCAGCCCGGTGATCACCAGGGCCGCGTCGGCGGGGCCGAATCCGGGCACGGGACGCCCCCAGTAGTCCCACTCCCGAAAGGCGCTGCGCTTGGTCCTGGCGGCCTCCTCGCGCCACTCCACCAGCCGCGGGCAGGCCCGGCACCCTGTGACCCGCGCGTCCAGGGCGGCCAGGTCGGGAGCGCCGGCGGCCGCCAGGACCGGGTACCGGGGGTCCTCCGCCGTCCCGGCCCGCCGTGCGCCGCCTGCTCGCCCGCCGTCCGCGCTGTCCGCGCCTTCTGCGCCTGTCATCTCCGCCTCCCGCCGGGCGTCCCGGCGCATGATCTACCCGCTTCGCGGCCATGCGTACCACCGCGCCCGGTCGCCCCACGCCGACGACCCCGGGCGATGTCGGAGCCCGCTGAGAGGATGCCCTCATGGACACTCTCGGCACTCAGGAGATCCTCGCCGCCTTCGCGCACGGCCTCGCGGACTGGCGGAAGCTGGCGCAGAGCCTGGCCGCCCGGTACCGCGTGGCCGACCCGGTGCAGGGCGCGGCCTTCGTCTCCGCGGTCGCGCGGGCGGCGGTCCTCGCCGGCCGTGAACCGGAGATCCGGCTCGGCCGCGGATTCGTCGACGTCTCCCTGTTCACCGCCGACCTCACCGCCGACGGCGGCGCCGGCCGCTGGGTGACCGGCGGCGACCTGGACTTCGCCCGTACGGTCAGCGCGCTCGCCGGCGAGCAGCGGCTGACCGCCGCTCCCCAGGAGGTGGCCCAGCTGGAACTGGCCCTGGACACCGCCGACGACGCGGCCGTCGCCCCCTTCTGGTCCGCCCTCCTGACGGGCGGTCCTGGCAACACCGTCCTCGACTCGGTCATCGACCCCACCGGCCGGGTGGCCACCGTGTGGTTCCAGAAGACCGACCCGCACCAGCCGCCGCGTCAGCGCTGGCACCTCGACCTGTGGCTGGCCCCCGAGGTGGCCGCCGACCGGATCGCCGCCGCCGTCGCGGCGGGTGGCACGGTGGTGAGCGACGCGGAGGCGCCCGCCTTCACCGTCCTCGCCGACCCGGACGGCAACAAGGTGTGCGTCTGCACCGCGCTCGACCGGGAGTAGGAGGTCGGTCCGCGGTCCGAACCGGCGTCTCGCCACCCGGGACGGCGAGACCGTCGGCTCGTCGGGGTCGCAGGCGTGACGACTCCCCTGGCCGGCAGTGCCTTCGACCCGCTCCGCCTCGACGCCGTGGAGGACCGGGAGACGCTGCGCCGGGCGTACGCGCTCCCCGGCGAGTCGTCCGTGCGCAAGCAGCTGACCGGACTCACCGGGCGGACCCGGCGGTTGATCGGCTGCCCGGCACTGGTCCTGGTCGCCGGCGCGGACGCCGAGGGCAACTGCGGCGTCTCGCCGCGCGGCGGCCCCGCCGGGTTCGTCGCCGTCCTGGACGCCGGGCTGCTGTTCGTCATCCCCGGGCGGACCACCACCCTGCGGGTGAACGGCCGGGCCGTCGTCTCCACCCGCCCCCGGTCGCTGTCGCCGCTGACCGCCGTGGGCAGGCCGCCGGCCAGCGCGCTGGTGCTGGGGATCGAGGAGGTCTACCCGCACTGCCCGAAGGCACTGCTCCGCAGCACGGCCTGGCAGCCGGAGCAGTGGCTGCCTGCGGGCGCCCAGCCGGCCTCGGCCGAGGCGGCCCCGGCCCAGCTGCGCAGGCCCGAGCTGACGATCGCCGACATCGAGCAGGCGGAGGCGGACACCCTCAAGTGCCGGTACGAACAGCGGGCCGGCGGGCGCCGCCGCTCCGGCGCGGAGGTCCGCACGAGGCGCAGCCCTGAGGCGGATGCGGTCCGGGCGAACCCCGTTGGCGGATGCGGGCGCGCGCCGGAGCGGGCAGGCTGAGGTGGACCGACCGGCCGCCTCACGGGAGAGCACCGACATGAACATCGACCTGTCCGGTAGGACCGCCCTCGTCACCGGCTCCACCCAGGGGATCGGGCTGGCCGTCGCGGCCGGTCTCGGCCGGGCCGGCGCGCGCGTCGGCGTCAACGGACGGAGCGCCACGTCGGTGGACGCGGCGGTGGAGCGCCTGCGCGAGGAGACCGGCGGCGGCGCGTTCGTCGCCGCGCCCGGCGACCTCGCCACCGACGACGGCGTGGCCGACGTGCTCCGCGCCCTGCCGGACGTCGACATCCTCGTCAACAACCTCGGGATCTTCGGCGCCGCCGAGCCGCTGGAGATCACCGACGCGCAGTGGCGGCACTACTTCGAGGTCAACGTGCTGACCGCGGTCCGGATGATCCGCGCGCATCTGCCGGGCATGAAGGACCGCGGCTGGGGGCGCGTCCTCAACGTCGCGAGCGACTCGGCCGTGGTCATCCCCGTGGAGATGATCCACTACGGCATGACGAAGACCGCGCTGCTCTCGGTGGCGCGGGGCTTCGCGAAGGACGCGGCGGGCACCGGGGTGACCGTCAACTCGCTGATCGCGGGGCCGACGCACACCGGCGGTGTGGAGGCCTTCGTGCGTCAACTGGTCGGCGACGACATGCCGTGGGAGGAGGCGCAGCGCACGTTCATGCGCGAGCACCGTCCGCAGTCGCTGCTGCAGCGGCTGATCGAGCCGGAGGAGATCGCCCACATGGCCGTGTACCTCAGCTCGCCCTACGCCTCCGCGACCACCGGCGGCGCGGCCCGGGTCGACGGCGGCTACGTCGACTCGATCCTTCCGTAGCGGCAGGGGCGGTGGCCGGGCCCCCGCGCAGGGGCCCCGCCGCGGGCCATGTGATGCTGGCGGCGTGAGCGACGAACGTGACGTGGTCATCGACCGCTGGCCGGGCGGCACGGCCGCCGCCGAGAGCGGTCCCGCCGGGTTGCTCGCCGCCTACCATCTGCGGACCCAGGCCGAGAAGGGCGAGGCCGTCCCCGATGTGGACGGCCTGCCGGACCGCTACCGGGCCGAGGTGGAGGACCCGGGGACCGCGTTCGCGGGCGACGTCGTGCTCGTCGCGTCGAGCGGGGATGCCGCCGTGGGCTGCCTGGTGGTGACCGCCGCCGCCGAGGGCCGGTGCGAGGTCAAGCGGCTGTGGACGGACCCGGCGTACCGGGGCCGCGGTGTCGCCTCCGCCCTGGTGGGCGCCGCACTGGCGCACGCCGGGACGGCCGGCGTGCGCACAGTGCGGCTGTCGGTGTGGAGTTGGCGGACCGGCGCGATCGCGCTGTACGAGCGGCTCGGCTTCCGCGTCGTCGCGTCGTGGGACGTGCGGGAGCAGCTGGTGTGCATGGAGCGCGCGGTCTGACCCGCGGCCCGGCCGCCCCTCGCCCGGCCGGCCCCGAGGGACCGGCCGGGCGGGGCTTGCGTCGGCGCGCAGCCGCCCGCACCCGCCTGCCCGCTCCGCGCGGGTCAGCGGCTCCGCTCCGCGCGGACCGACAGCGCGCTGAGGCGGGCGCCGGGCGCGGTTCCCCCCGGCACGGCGAGTGCCACGTACCGCGCGCTGCCCCCGGTGCGCAGCGTCCCGGTCCGGCCGGTGAGCACTCCCGCCGTGGTGTAGGCGAGTCCGTCGCTGCTGAACTCGACGCGGGCGGCGGGCGCCCTGCCGTTCGTCCAGACCGCGGCCACCTCGGCGACCGGCACGACGGCGCCGAGGTCCACGACCATCCGGCCGCCCGGCCCGGGGGCCCAGGACGTGCGCGGGTCGCCGTCGACGGCCGCCGCGGGGTCGGACATGCCCGCGGGCAGCGGCGAGGTCGGGAAGGTGATCCGGCCGAGCGCCAGGTCCGCCAGCGGGTAGGGCGTGGCGCCGGGCAGCGTGACCTCGCGGGGACGTCCGGCGCGCAGCGTGACCCGTACCGTGCGGCCGCCGGCGCCGGCGAGCACGAGGCGGCAGGACGGGCCGGTGAGCCGTACCGTCGCCGCGTCGGTGACCTCGGCGGTCAGGCCGTACGGGACCCGGCCGCCGGCGGCGGCGCGCAGGGTGAACCGGGCGGGGGCCACCGAGGCGCTCGCGGCGGCGAGTTGCGCGCGGTAGGCGGTGCCGGCCGGGGTGAGCGTCTGGGTTCCCGCGTAGAGGGTCACCGCGTGGGTGTCCTGCGGCACCGCCACGGTGGCGGCGGCCGCGGCCCCCGACAGGTTGAAGAGGCTGAGGTGCCCGCCCGCCGTGGAGGCGCGCACCGCCGGGTGGTCGGCGGCCGGGGCGGTACGGGCGGCGGCCGCGCGCACGGCGTCGGGGCTGCCGTCGGGCAGGCCCTCGACCACCAGGGGCTCGGCGGGGCCGTCGGAGAGGATCACGGTGTCGCCGTACACCGACAGCGGGTTGGCCGCCCCGCGCACGACGAGTCCGGCCCGGCCGTCCACGCTGATCCAGCCGCCGGTGCTGGTGAGGTCGGCGGGCGGGTAGGCGGCCAGATCGGTCCAGACCGAGCCGTCCTGCGAGCCCTGGACGGTGTACGCCTGCCCGGCCGCGGCCTCCCAGCTGAGGGTGACCCGGTCGAGGGCGCGCGGTGCGCCGAGGTCGACGGAGAGCCAGCTGTCGGCCCGCTTGCGGTCGGCGACGGAGACCGCCCACCGGGTCGCGGTGTCCCCGTCGACGGCCAGGGCGGCGCCCTTGCCGGTGTCCGCGGAGGAGGCGGTGGCGACCGCGCCGCGGGCCAGGTCGGGACCGGTCGGCCCGTCGTGGACCTCGAAGGAGTAGAGCGAGTAGCCGTACGAGGCGTTGCCGCGGCGGCCGAGCATCCGCACATGGCGGTAGGTCGCCGGCGCCAGGTCGAGGGTGTCGGTCCGCGGCCCGGTGACCGGGTGGCCCGGCACGCCGCTGTCCGCGGCGGCGACGGTGGCGGCGCCCTCCGCGGCGGTGTAGGTCCTGCTGCCGGTGAGGCCCGCGACGCCCGGCATGGTCAGGTTGAAGACGCCGAGATGGCCTTCGCCGGCGGCCGTGCCGCTGGTCGCGTAGACGACCTCGCCGCCGGGCAGCGTGGTGTAGCCGGCGTAGCCCGTGTCGAGCGCGAACAGCGTGGCCGAGGCGTCGATTCCGTCGCGCAGGGCGCTGTACGCGGTGACGCTGCGGGAGGTGACGGTGCCCGACGTCGCGGGCAGGAACATCGGTGAGGCGCCACTCAGCGTGAACAGCCAGTCGTCGTGGGCGGGTTGCCAGCAGAACTTCACGAAGCCCGGCTTGCTGACGGCCGCCGCCCAGGCGGCGGGCGTCTGGTGGGCGACGAGGCCGGGGCCGGGACCGAAGTCCCGTACCCCGGATGCCTGCCGGAAGAGCTCCTCGGCGGTCAGCGCCCGGACCGACTCGCGCTGCCCGGCCCGCCACTCGTGCAGCAGGTAGCTGATCGCGATCTCGGCGCGCGCCTCGGGCTCGTACTTGGGCTCGCCGGAGAACTTGGTGATCCGGTCGGCCGGCGGGTAGGCCTGATAGGCCGTCAGCCGCGCGGCGAGGGCCTCCTCCGCGCGGGCCGCGGCGCGGTCGCCGAGCACCTGGGCGAGGAAGGCGACCGGGATGACGTCGCGCCCGTACAGGTGCTCGCGGTCGGCGACCATCGGCATCAGCGGCTCACCCGCGTCGCTCATCACGGTCAGCAGCGTGTCCCACAGCTGGTGGGCGTTGGGCTGGGCGGCCAGCACCTCGGGCATCGCACGTCCGGCGGTGATGAAGTGGGCGGCGTTGCGGCCCGAGGTGCGCCACAGCTCGCACTGGTAGTGCGGTCCGAAGGAGCCGTGGTTCTCGACGATGAACGTGTCGTACAGGTTCTGCGCGGTGTTGGCGGCGACCGGGACGCCGTCCACGACCGCCGGGTTGGCCAGGTCCGCGGCCGGCAGCCCGGTCTCGTTGCGGCTCCAACGGCCGTACCACCGCGTCCAGTCGGCGTGCCGCGCGTCGTCGGGCGCCCAGGCGAGGGCCGGCGCGAGCGACTGGGCGTAGACGCCCATCTCCTCGAGCTTGGTGTCGCCGACGTGGTTGCCCGTGAGGCCGTCCGGCGTCCAGCTGCCCGACAGCGGGTCGTTGCCGGTGCCCAGCGAGGTGGTGTACGCGGCCTGTTCGCGCACGAGGGTGTCGACGTCGGCGCGCGTGGCGTCGTCGAGCTGGTCCCACAGCAGCCGCGCCGCGAGCACGAAGTACAGCTGGAAGGTGGTGTCGAAGAACAGCGTCTTGCCCCACTCGGTGCCACCGGTCAGCCGGTTGGAGGCGGCGAAGTGCGAGATCGTGGCGAGGGTGCGGGCGCGCAGCGTGTCCTCGTCGACTCCGGCGGCCTCGGCGTCGTAGCCACCGCGGGTCAGCAGCAGGGCGTGGCCCAGCACGACGGCGAAGCCGAAGTCGGTCGCGGTGTAGTGGCCCCGGGCGGCGTCCCACTGCGTCTCGGTCCAGCGCGTGTGGCGCAGCAGCACCTTGTGGTAGGTCGCTGCCACGGCGTCGGGCGGCGAAGCCGCCGCGGCGCCGGGCGCGTTCGTGCCGCCGCCCTCGGCCGCGCTCGCCGGGGCGGCCGCCACGGTGAGCGGTGCGGCGGCCAAGGCCGCGGTCAGTCCGGCGAGTTGGGTGAACCGGCGCCTGCTCAACGGGACGGTGGGGTCGTGCACGGGATGCGCCTCCTGGGCGACCGGGTGCCGGGCGAGGTGCAACCCACCGTCCGACAACGTTGTCAAAGCCGAACGTCATTCTTCGTCCGCGAGACCGCGCCAGTCAAGGGGCGGGACGCGGATCACCGGCGGCGGGCGTCCGGGAGGGGGCGGCCGCGCGGCGGGCGCCGAGGGGTGCGGCACGCGCCGACCACCCGGGCGGTCCCGCGCGTTCAGCTGCCTGTGCGGAGATGTTCCGGTGTCCGGTGTTGCGGAAAACAGCCCGCCCATCTCCGGTCCGGGAAAGGGGAATGGGGGCCTGGTCGACGGAATGGCGCGGTCCTCTTCGGGGCATGACAGCCCAGGGATTCCCCACCCCCGCGAATTCTCCGAGGAGTTGGTGTGCGCAGCATGCTGTCGTCGACCACGAACGGAAAAACGACCTCCCTGGCGTCCCCGACGCCGCGGGACCGGCGCGACCGCGCGGTGTCCCGCCGGTCCGGCCGGACCGGCGGGCGACCCGCGCGCCGCTCCGCGCTCGCCGCCGCCGCGGCGGCCGCCGCCCTCGTCCTGGCCTGGCCCGGCACCGCCCAGGCCGACGTCCTCCAGCTCCTGCCGCAGAACGCGGACGGCCTGGAGCAGAGCTTCTCCCCCGCCTACGACTACGACACCGACGGCTGCTACGCCACGGCCGCCATAGGCGCCGACGGCACGATCAACCCCGGCCTGAAGCTGGGCGGCGACGTCAACGGCCACTGCCACGACTACGCCCAACTGGCCAACGCCAACACGTACTCGCGCGAGAAGTGCAACAACGACTGGTGTGCGGTGGTCTACGCGAGCTACTTCGAGAAGGACCAGGCGACGCTCGGACCCGCGGCCATCGGGCACACCCACGACTGGGAGCACGTCGTGGTGTGGGTCAACGGCAACCAGGTGCAGTACGTCTCGGTGTCGCAGCACTCCGGCTACCAGGTGGCGGCCCGCGCCGCGCTGCGCTTCGACGGCACGCACCCGAAGGTCGTCTACAACAAGGACGGCGTCTCGACCCACGACTTCCGCTTCGCCAACGGCAACGACGAGCCGCCGGAGAACGTCACCGGCGGCTGGTTCTATCCGCGTCTGGTGGGCTGGAACGGCTATCCGGCGGGCTTCCGCGACAAGCTCCTGGGCGCGGACTTCGGGGCGGCGACCATCAAGATCGGGGACGGCGACTTCGCCTACGCGCTCGCCCACTCGATGCCGTCCGGCATCCCCTTCGACCCCAACGCGTGAGCCGGCTCGGAGCGGCACGCTCCGGATCGTGACGGCGACGTCCGCCGGGTCCGCGGTGCGCGGCGGACCCGGCGTGGCGCGGGCTGCGGCGGCAGACGACGACCGGGGGCCACGGGCGAGGCGGCCTGGGCGGCCCGGGTGAGGTGGCCGGGCGTCAGTTGTGGAGCAGTTGCTGGCCGCCGTCGATGTCGTATGTCGCCCCGGTGAGCGCCTCGTTGGTCATGAGGTGCAGCGCGAGCGCGGCGACGTCGGCCGGGCCGACCACCCGCCTGATGGGCAGCGTGGCGCGCAACTCCGCGCGACGCGCCTCCAGTTGGCCGCCGAGCAGCGAGGCGGACAGCGGTGTGTCCACGAATCCGGCGGCGATCAGGTTCACCCGGATCGGCGCGAGTTCGAGCGCCATGTTGGCCGTGAGGGCCTGCAGGGCGGTGGTCAGCGCGGACACGATCGCCAGGCCCACGCCGGGGCGGCGCCCGCCGGTGCCGCCGATGAACACCAGGGTGCCGCCGGCCCGCACCTTGTCCCTGCTGTTCAGGCCGACGGCCAGTGGCAGGACGAGGCGGTCGCCGAAGGACTGGCTGGCGGCGACCGGGTCCATCTCGGCCATCGGCATGTACGAGGGGGAGCCCGCGGTGACCATCACATGGTCGATCGCCCCGGGCAGGTCCGCGAAGAACTGCTGGAGGCGGTCGGTGTCGTTGGCGTCGAAGGCCGCCGTGCTCACCGGGTCGAGCTCGTCGGCGGCTTTCTGCAGCCGCTCGGGGTTGCGGCCGACCAGGACCAGCCGGCCGCCGGCCGCGCGGACCTGGCGCGCGGTCTCCCGTCCGATGCCGGCGCTCGCGCCGATGACGACGACGGTCTGACCTGCGAGACCGGACGTCTGGTCGTAGGAGTCGTCGCCGGTCATGCGCACCTCCGGATGTCCGTTCACTTCCCCGTGCGTGGGCGACCCCCCGGTCCATTGTCACGCGGCGGGCCGCCCGCCGCCCGTCGGCCGCAACCGGCCGGAGCCGGCCGGCCACCGCGCAGGCTCCGCCGCGCGCCGTCCACCGGGAATTCCAGCGAATCCACCGAATCCACCGAAGGCACGGAATCCGCCGCATTCTCCGATGCGGGCCGACAACGCGGGGTACGCCGCCGCATTGCACACGACCCGCCCCATGGGGCGTCCGGATATCACCCCGGATTCGACGATGCGCCGCCCCGCTCACCACCGGCAGGGGGACGCCCCCGGAATGGCCCGCGCCCGCCCTCCGGGCCGCACCGGACCCGCTGTCACGCCACCCGTCAGGCCGCGGGGGGTTGACGCGACCATTGGTCCAGTCCTACGGTCTCGCGTACGCCAATGGTCATAAGTGCGGTCGGAGTTCAGCCTGTTGAACCATGCTTGCCATCCTCGGCAGGGCTGCCCCACGCTCCGCGACCGCGGCTCCGCGACCGGCGGCGTGCCCCCACTCCTCCTGAGGAACGGACAGACCCCCCATGGCAGGCTCCCCCACGCCGACGCCCACGCCCCTCCCCACACCGCCCGAACCCGCGGGCCACCGCCGCAGGCGCCGGCCCGCGATGCTCGCCGCCACCGTGGGCGCCGTCGCCGCGCTCGTCACCGGGCTGCTGGCCTGGCCCGGCGGCGGCCAGCACGCGAGCGCCGCCCCGGCGACCTTCGTCCACCCCGGCGTCGTCCTCGACACCGCCCAGCTCGACCTCGTGCGGACCAAGGTGCAGGCGAACGCCGAGCCCTGGAAGAGCGCGTACAACCAGATGATCGGCAGCTCGTACGCCTCCCTGACCCGTGCCGCCAAGCCCCGTGCGACGGTGGAGTGCGGTTCGTACTCCAACCCCAACTACGGCTGCACGGACGAGCGCGAGGACGCGATCGCGGCGTACACCGACGCGCTGGCCTGGTACATCACCCGCAACGCCGCCTACGCGCAGGAGTCCATCAAGCTGATGGACGCGTGGTCGGCGACGATCACCGCGCACACCAACAGCAACGCGCCGCTGCAGACCGGCTGGGCCGGCTCGTCCTGGGCGAAGGCCGCCGAGCTGGTCAAGTACACCTACACCGGCGGCTGGCCCAACCAGTCCCGCTTCGCCACCATGCTGCGCACCGTCTACCTGCCCGAGATCATCAACGGCTCGAACTCCAACGGGAACTGGGAGCTGACGATGATGGAGGCCGCCACCGGCATCTCCGTCTTCCTGGACGACAAGACCGACTACGACAAGGCGATGGCGACCTTCCGCACCCGCGCGGCCGCCTACGTCTACATCTCGGCGGACGGCGCGCTGCCCAAGACGGTGCCGAGCCAGAACCTCAACACCACCGCCAAGATCGTCTCCTACTGGCAGGGCCAGTCCACCTTCGTCGACGGCCTGACCCAGGAGACCTGCCGCGACTTCGTCCACACCGGGTACGGCATCTCCTCGATCTCGCACATCGCCGAGACCAGCCGCATCCAGGGCGACGACCTCTACGGCACCGACATCGGCGAACGCCTGCGGCAGGCGCTCGGCTTCCAGTCCAAGTACGAGCTGGGCACCGCGCCGCCGAGCTGGCTGTGCGGCGGGAGCGTCACCCGTGGCCTCGGCCCGGTCACCGAGACGGGCTTCAACGCCCTGCACACCCGCCGCGGGGTGGCCATGACCAACACCCAGACGCTCACCGAGCAGAACCGTCCTGCGGGCAGCAACAACCTCTTCGTCGCCTGGGAGACGCTCACCAACGCGAACAACCCCAACTGATTTCGGTTCGGCGGACGTTCGGGCCGTACCGGCGCGCCTCGGCGCGGCGGTACGGCCCGTTCCGCCGGACCGCGGCTCACCGCCGGCCGCCCTGCGGGCGCAGGCGCCGCCGGACGAGGGAGGCGGCCAGGGAGACGAGGATGCCGGCGGCGGCGTAGGTGCCGAGCACCCACAGTGGCCCTGCGGTGTGGTGCGCGTCGAAGTAGACGGTGTTGCGGACCGTGGTGGTGCCCGCGCCCGGTGGCAGCCAGGGGCCGATCGACCGCCAGAACGTCGGCAGCAGCGAGGCGGGATACGCGCCGCCCGCACTGGGGTTGCCGAGCACGACGAAGACGAGGATCGCCAGGCCGACGCCGGCGGTGCCGAGCAGCGCCTGGAAGGCGACCGTGGCGGCTCCCACGGCGAACACCATCAGGGCGCCGATCCCCCACAGCTGCCCGAAGTGCCCCGGCAGCGCGCCGAGCGCCGGATCGGCGATGATCGCGCCGCCGAGGCCGGACGCGATCGCGTACGGCACCAGGCTGCCGAGTCTGATGACGGTGCGGTGCGTGGTGGCGGGACGGGCGCCGCCCGCCATGCCGAGGATGGCGGCGGCGAGGTAGCCGCCGATCATCCAGCCGAGCACCAGGTAGAACGAGGACAGGCCGCGGCCGTCCTTCGCGCCGGGTGCCCGCAGGTCGGTGACCCTGAACGCGCGCCGCTGTGCGGTCTCCACCTGCTGCACCACCTGCGTGGCGGCGGCCGAGACCGACGGGCCGCCGGCGGACGCGATCAGCAGGGTGTCGGTACGGGTCCGCGGGTTGAGGACGAAGGCGGCGTCGACCTCCCGGCTGAGGATGAGGCTGCGCGCCTGGGCGGCGTTCGCCACCGTACGGGCAGCAGCCCGGCCGTCGCGGGCCGGGTGAAGGTGCGCCCGAGCACCACGCAGTCAGGGCACCAGTCGGCGCCGAAGTCGATCAGCACCGGGCGGCCGTCCTTCGCGGACGCCGCTCTGGCCGCCGCGATGTCGGCCGCCGCGTCACGCGCCGGATCGTAGCCCTCGGGCGCGGACGCCGCAGCGGTCGACCTGCCGGCGGCCGGGGCGGCCGTCGCGACCGGGGCCGCAGAGGTCGCCGGCGGCGCGGACGCGGGAGTCGTACCGCCGCCTGCACCCGGCGAACCGCCCGAGCCACCTGAGCCGCCGCAGCCCGCCGGCACGACGACCCCCGCGGCGGCGACCGACAGCGCCCGCAGCGCCGACGGCATCCGTACCCGCGCGCCGCGCCCCTCGCCGCGACCGCGTGCCTGCTGCCCCCACACCCGCATGTACCCCCGGTCCGCCCCGAACGAGTGAGCGCAATCCAGCAGTACCGGGACGGCCCCCGGCGCGGGCCGCGGGAGGCGCCGTGTGAGGATGACGCCATGGACTCAGCACAGCGGACCGCCGCGGCCAGGCCAGGTCAGGGGGCATCTCAGGGCCTGACGGAAGGCCGCGGCCCGGACGGCGGATGGACGCTGCGCGCGGCCCGCGCCGCGGACGTCGAGGTGATAGCCGAACTGCGCGCGACGGTGATGCGCGCCGACCTGGTGCGGCTGGGCCGCTACGACGAGGTCCGGGTACGGCAGCGGCTGCGCGACGCGTTCTCCCCCCGGCACACCTCGGTCATCGAGGCGGACGGCGCCTTCGCCGGCTGCGTCACGATGCGCCCGGTGGAGCAGGGCCGGTGGCTTGAGCACTTCTACCTGGCGCCCGAACTCCAGGGCCGTGGACTGGGGTCGGCCGTGCTGCGCTGGCTGCTGGAGCGCACCGACGCGGAGGGCGCGACCGTACGCCTGCACGTCCTGCAGGGCAGCGCCGCCCGGCGGCTGTACGAGCGGCACGGCTTCACGGTGGAGGACCAGGACCCGGTCGACGTCCTCATGGCGCGGCCGCCCGCCTCCTCCTGACCGGACGTCAGCGCTCGACGCCGTCCGGGTCACCGGTGCGGGTCGGCGCGCAGGTGCGCGGGGCGCCGTCCTCGGCGGCCATGTCCTGTGAGCCGATGACCGAGAGCAGCTCCAGCTGGGAAGCGCCCCGCGTGCCGGGCGGCGCGGTGAACCACAGCAGGCGCTGACGGCCGTCCTCGCTGAACAGGCTGTGGCAGTCCAGCTCGATGACCCCCAGCGCGGGGTGGACGATGCGCTTGTGGTCCACCCGCCGCAGGGCCACGTCGTGCTCGTCCCACAGCGCGGCGAACTCCGCGTCGCGCTGGCGCAACGCGGCCACCATGCCGGCCACCTCGCTGTCGCGGCCGCGGCGGGCGGCGACCGCCTGGAGGTCGGCGACGAAGACCCGCGAGTGGTGCGCGTGGTCGTCGGGCGGGTAGAGCGCGCGGGCGGCGGGGTCGGTGAACCAGCGGTAGACGAAGCTGGCCGCCGGGCCCCGTACCGCCGGGGGCCGGCCGAGCAGGGAGGCGGCCAGGGCGTTCTGCGCGAGGACCTCGTGCAGGTCCGTGATCACCTGGGCGGGGGTGGTGTCGAGCCGGTCCAGCAGACCCGTCAGGGCGGGCTGCACGTGGGCGGTCGGGCCCTGCGCCGCGGGCGGCACCGGCCGGTCGGCGAGGTGGAAGAGGTGGTCGCGCTCGTCGCCGCGCAGCCGCAGCGCACGGGCGAGCGCCGCCAGCGCCTGGGCGGACGGCTGGGCGCTGCTGCCGCGTTCCAGTTCGGTGTAGTAGTCGACGGACAGCCCGGCCAGCCGGGCGACCTCCTCGCGCCGCAGACCGGGCACACGGCGCCGCGGCCCGGTCGGCAGGCCGACGTCCGCCGGCTTGATCCTGGCGCGCCGGGACCTGAGGAACACCGCGAGTTCGGGAAGGTTCACCCCACCATCATCACGCGTGCGACCGCCGCGCCGCGAGACCCGAACCCGGGGACACCGCCCCCGGGGTGGGCGCGCCCCCGGCCGCGCCTGCCGCTCCGCCGCCGGGCGCAGCGGGACGGTGCCGTGCCGGTGCCGGTGTCAGTGGGTGCGGCCATGACGACCGGCATGACCACACCGACGCCGACGCCGCCCCCGGCCCCGACCGCCGCCACGGATGTCCGGGGACCGCTGACCGCGACCGGGCCCGACCGGGCGCTGCGTGCCTCCTGGGCCGCCGGCACTTGCTCGCCCGACGACGTCGCCCGCTCCCCGTGGCACCCGGACAACCCGGCCCGGGGCCACTGCGACATCACCGCGCTCGTCGTGCACGACCTCTTCGGCGGCTCACTCGTGGTCGGCGAGGTGCACCACGACGGCGAGCGCGCCGGTCACCATTGGTGGAACCGGCTGGCGAGCGGCATCGAACTCGACCTCACCCGTGAGCAGTTCCGGCTCGGCCAGACGGTGAGCACGCCCAGGGCCGTGGAGCGCCCGCCGGGGCGGGTCCGCCACAGGCAGGCGGAGTGCGAGGTGCTGCGTGCCCGGGTACGAGAACGGCTGGGGCTGCCGCCGGCCGGCTGAACCGGAGCGCCGGGACCCCGGCGGACGCGGCCCGCGGATGGGCCGAACAGGTCGGCGCGGGCCGGCCCGCGCGTGGCCGAGTCGCGGGAGCCGGGGCGCGGCGGGGATGCTGGTTCCGGGGAGTCCTTCCCCTCCCGGACCGGCCGGCGATCCACAGGAGGCGCGCTCTGACGGCGATCGTGCTGTGCGTCCTGTTCGCGCTGCTCGGAGCGGCGAGCAACGCGACCGGGACAGTGCTGCAGCGCAAGGCCGCGCTTGCCGTGCCGCCCGAGGACGCGCTGCATCCCCGGCTGCTCGTCGACATGATGCGGCAGCCCGTGTGGCTGCTGGGCATCTGCGGTGTGGCGGGGGCCGCGCTGTTCCAGGCGCTGGCGCTGGTGGCGGGACCGCTGGCGCTCGCCCAGCCGGTGTTCATCCTGGAGCTGCCGTTCGCCCTGCTCATCGCGATGCCGGTGCTGCATCGGGCGCTGCCGGGGTCGGGCTGGGTCGCCGTGGGGTGCATGGTCGGCGGCCTGGTGGTGGCGCTGGCGAGCGCCGCCCCCTCGGGCGGCAGCACGCAGGCGCCGATGGCCCTGTGGATTCCCGCGCTGATCGTCTGCGGCGGCGCGATGGTGCTGACCGTCGCGGCGTCCCGCAGACGTCCGTCGGGCACCGCCCGCGCGGCGCTGCTCGGCACGGCGGCGGCGATCGGCAACGCCCTCACCGCCGCCCTGATCAAGTCGTCCGCCGACACCTTCTCGCAGCACGGCGGCCGCGCCTTCCTCACCGCCTGGCAGACGTACGCGTTCGCCGTCTGCGGCATCTGGGCGGTCTTCCTGCTGGAGAACTCCCTGCAGGCCGGTCCCATCGCCGCCTCGCAGCCCGCACTGACCCTGGGCGACGCGACGGTCAGCCTCCTGCTCGGCGTCACGCTCTACGGGGAGCGCATCCGCACCGGCTGGTGGATCGTGCCGGAGCTGGCCGCCGTCGGCGTGATCACGCTGGGGACGCTGTACCTGTCGCGTGCCATCCCGCTCACCCGGGAGCTGGCCGCCTAGGCGGCGGCCGCCGCCCGGACGGGATCGGTCCGCCGCGCCGGCCCCACCGGGGACCGGTGCGCGCGAAAACGGGCCCCCGCGGCGCCCTCCGCGGGAGCGGAGGAGCGCGCGGGAGCCCGCGGGCCTGGGGCGGGGAGCTGTGGGGCCCCGCCCCACCCGGGCGCGCCGGTCAGTCGGCGGTGCGCCCGTAGCGGCGGCGGAAGCGCTCGACACGGCCTGCCGTGTCCAGCTCGCGCGCCTTGCCGGTGTAGAAGGGGTGGCTCGCCGAGGAGACCTCCACGTCGACGACCGGATAGGTCCTGCCGTCCTCCCAGACGACGCTCTTGTCGCTGGAAGCGGTGGAGCGGGTCAGGAAGGCGGAGTCGGCGGCCTTGTCGCGGAAGACGACCAGGCGGGTCTCGGGGTGGATGCCGTTCCTCATCGGATGTCCTCTCGGGTGTCGGTGGGCGGGTCGGTCCCCGTCCCCGGGCGCGCGGCCCGGGGAGCGCGGGTCAGCGGGCCTCGCGGAAGAGCACGTGGCGGCGCGCCACGGCGTCGTACTTCCGCAGTTCGAGGCGGTCCGGGTCGTTGCGCCGGTTCTTCCTGGTCACGTACGTCTGACCGGTGCCGGCGGTGGAACGGAGCCTGACCACGGGTCGCAGCTCGCTACGGGCCATCACTGCCACCTACCTTCCGTTACGATTGTCATTTTCACTCCTCATAACGCGCTCCCCCGCCGCCGCATTCCCGGACGCCGCGGGGCCCATCCGGGGACGCCTCGCGCCGGAAGGGTCCACGCCGGCCGCCCGGTGGTAGGTGTACGGCATGGTCGCGACCTCGCCCGAACCCGTTCCCGGCCGCACGGCGGGCCGCCGCGCGGTGCTGCTCGGCGCCGCGGGCTGCTGCGCGGCGGGACTCGCCGGCTGCTCCGGCGGGTCCGGTGCGCCGGGCGGCGGCGTCGCGTCAGGCTCAGCGTCGAGGTCCGCGTCGGCGTCCGGCGCCCCGCGGACGGCCGCCTCGGCGAGCGCGGCCGCCGCGCTGCCCGCGCCGGCGCCCTGGCGGCCGGGCGCCGGCGAGATCCAGCCGGCGGCCAAGCTCGCCGCGGTGCGGGTGGTGGAGGCGCTCGGCACCTGGCCGGCCGGTCAGGGCGGCGCGGGCCGCGGCGCCGCCCGCGTCGCGGCGCTCGGTGTCCCCGCCGCTGACGCGGCACGGCTGGCTGGCGAGACGGGCGGGCTGACGCCGGCCGCGGACGCCGCCGTGGTGCGGGTGATCGACGCGCAGTACGGCGGCATCCTCACGGACTCCGCCAGCGTCCTGGTGGTGTGCTCGCAGGCCACCCGGTCCGGCTCGACGGTCCGGCACGGCGGCACCACGGTCGACGTGCGGCTCAGCCGCACCTCCTCCGGCTGGCGGGTGACCGCGCTGCACCCCGCGCGGCCGGGCCCGCCGACCACGCCGACCGGCCCCGCGCGGCAGGTGCTGGCGGACCCCCGTATCGAACTGCCGCCCGCGTCGGCCGCCGACGTGCGCAGCGGCAGGGTGCACGCCACCGTGCTGCGGGCGATGCTGGAGCTCGCGGGCCCGTACCGGATCTCGGTGAGCGTGGTGCGCTCCGGGCATCCGCTGGACGTCTTCGGCACCGACCGGCCCAGCGACCATCCGAAGGGCCGCGCGTTCGACGTGTGGCGCGTCGACGGCCACCGCGTGGTCGATCCGGCCACCTCACGGGCGCTGGTGACGCGCTTCATGCGGGCGGCCGCCGCGGCCGGCTCGTACAACGTGGGCGGGCCCGTGCTGCTGACCGGCGGCGCCGCCGGTCAGTTCTTCTCCGACGCCACCCACCACGACCACGTGCACGTCGGCTTCGACGCCTGACCGGCCGGGTCAGGCGCGATGGCGTCGCCACACCGGGCCGACCAGGGCCCACTCGCGGTCCAGCCGGGCCGCGCGGCGCCGATCGAAGCCGGAGCGGGCGAACAGCCAGCCGCAACCGACCGCGCCGCCGGTGGCGGTGGCGGCGGCGGTCCCGTAGATGACGGCGCGGACCTGGGCCTGCGACGAGTCGGGCGGGTTCGGGCGGAGCGCGCCGCGGGCGTCGAGCCAGACCGAGGTGTGCGCGCCCGCGGCCAGCCCCGGCTTCACCAGCGCCTGGCCGGTGTGGGCCGCGCCGTCGGGCGTGCTCCAGCGGACCTGTGCGCTGACCCGCTGACCGTTGTTGTCGACTCCGAAGACCGCCGTCGGGGCGGGCGTGCGGTGCACCACGACCGCCGCGACCTGGTGCAGTCCCGGCACCGCCCGCTCCGCGGAGCCCGCGACGCCCAGACCGGTGGCGACGCCGGCCGCGGGGGCGCCGAGCAGCGCCAGCACGCCGGCCACGGCAACTGCCGCCGCCTCGGCGCGGTCGGTGCCCCGCCTGAGCGGGTTGCGCCGCCAGCGCCAGAATCGCACGCACGAGGTCATGCTCGGGGCCCTTCGACGAGGGGGGCGCGCCCGGTCGGACCGCTCCGGCCGAGCGGCGCGGGCCGGGTCCGGGGCGCGTCCGTACGGCCCTGGGGTCCGGTGCTGACGAGGATGGTCCGCCCGGCGGCCGGGCGGCACCCCCGTGGCGGGTGATTGTCGCCGCCGGACCCGCCGACGGCGCCCGGCCGACGGAGGACGGGCAGGTGACCACCCGCCACGGGTGGTGTCCGCGGGCGGCAGCGATGTGAGGCTCGAAGTGCTCATGGCCGGCGTGTCGGCCGAGGAGGAGACCGGCTGAGCAGCGGACCGGCCGAGCGGGCAGGGCGGCCGGCAGCGCGGAAGGGGCGTCCCATGCGGTACGAGTTCCGGATCTCCGGCTCGCTGTCCGACACGATGGCGGGAGCCTTCCCCGAGCTGCGTCGGCAGCCCGTCGTCGCCGAGACGGTGCTGAGCGGGCCGGTGACCGACGGCGCCCACCTGCACGGGCTGCTGCAGCGCTTCGACGAGCTGGGGCTGCGCGTCGTGGAGATGCGCCGGCTTCCGGAGTGACGCCCGAACACGCCGGACTCCCCGTGGGAGGTCCGGGCCATTAGGAGGAGAGTCATGGACGGACAGGTGTTTCTGGCGTACGACTACCCGGTGCTGGGCGCTTTCTGGACGGTGTTGTTCATCGTCGGCGCGACGATGTGGCTGATCCTGCTGTTCCGCGTGATCGCCGACATCTTCCGCGACCACGCCATGAGCGGCACGGGCAAGGCCGCGTGGCTGCTGTGCGTGCTCTTCCTGCCCTTCCTCGGCGTGTTCCTCTACGTGATCGCCCGGGGCGGCAGCATGAACGAACGCGAGGTCAGCACCTACCAGGACCGGCAGCGCTCCCGGTACGCGCGGATGGCGCCGCCCGCGCACGGCGGCTCGGACATCGGGGACCTCGACGAGCTGGCGAAGCTGGCCGACCTCAAGGCGCACGGGGACATCTCCGAGGCGGAGTACGCGGAGGCGAAGGAGCGGATCCTGCACTGACCGCGGCGGCCCCCGCGGCGGCGGGGCCACCGGGGCGCCGGGGGTCAGAGCAGGTCCAGTTCCCTGGCGCGGCGGACGGCCTCGCCCCTGCGGGTGGCGCACAGCTTGCGGAAGATGCTCTTCAGGTGCGACTTGACCGTGTTGACGGACAGGAACAGCTCCTCGGCGACCTCTTCCGTCGATTTCATCTGGGCGACGCAGCGCAGCACCTCGTACTCGCGGTCGCTGAGCGGTTCGACGACCACGGGACGGGCGCCGTCGGGCGCCGCGCCGGGGCGCCGCCCGACGATCGCGGGCGGCAGCCAGGGGTCGTCGGGGACCGGGTGCCCGCGCAGGGCGCGGGCCAGCCAGGGACCGGCCTCCAGGAAGGGGCGGCGCAACCGCTCGGGCCGGGCGGCGTCGAGGGCGCGGACCGCGAGGTCGCGCGCGGTGACCGCGTCCGCGGCGCGCTCGGCTGCCTCGGCCCGAGCGAGCAGGGTGCGCACGGTGATCGTCGGCCCTTCGGACCGGTCGGAGGGGTCGCGCGCGACGGAGTCGGGGGTGTCGAGGGCGTCCAGGATGCCGGCTGCCGCCGCCGCGTCGCCGACGGCGAGCCGGGCGCGCGCCGCGAGGAGGGCGCACTCCGGTGTCCCGGTCGCGGTCGGGTCGGCTCTTTCGAGGGCGGCCAGGGCGTCCCGGGGGCGGCCCTGCGCCAGGTGCGCGGCGGCCGCGGCCAGCGCGAGCCGGGCTCTGACCCAGGGCGAGCGCACTCCCACCGGGGAGCGGTCGTCGGCTCCGGACAGCGCGCGCAGCGACCCCTGCGGGTCGCCGTGGGCGAGCAGCAGCCGGGAGTTCAGGAGGGCGATGCCGGAGATGACGACCGGGTCGTGGCGGGCGCCCGGCGACGCGGCCGCCCGGCACAGGCCGGCGCGCGCCGCGTCGAGTTCGTCCCGGTCCACCGCGACCGCCGCGAGGACGAGGTGGGCGACGCCGCTGCGGCGGGCCGGCGGCAGACCGCCCTGCTCGGCCACCGCGATGGCGGCGCGTGCGGCGGTCTCGGCGCGTGCGGGCCACCCGCGCAGGAAGTCGATCATCGCGATCCGGCCGAGCGCCTCGTGCCGCGGCGACACCGTGACCGGCAGGTCCGCCGTCCCGGCGGCGGCCGACAGCGCCTCCGTCGCCGTGTCCAGCCGCCCGGCCCACAGCTCCGCGGCGCCCAGGCTGGTGAGCAGCAGTGCGGGCAGTTCGGGATGGCGCCGCAGCTGCTCGGGCGGCAGCGCGTTCCCGAACGCCTCCGCCTCCACGGCCGCGGCCTCCGCGGTGTCGGCGGACCCGAGCAGCCCGCCGGCCGTCACCCGCAGCAGCGCCAGGCTCAGCCGCACGGCCACCCGGTCGGGGGCGCGGTCCCCGCGGTGGCCGCCGGGGGCGGCCGATCCGGCGGCCCGAGCGGCCTGCTCGGCCTGTTCTGCCTGCTCGGCCCGGCGCAGATGGGCCAGGCCGGGGCCGACGTCGTAGCGGGCGAGGCTGCGGGCGGCGCGGATCATGTCGGGGGCCTGGCCGCGCACGTGCGGCGGCATGCGGGACAGGACGTCGTCGAGCCGCTGCGTGTCCAGGCCGGTGAAGAGCTGGCCGATGCCGAGGCCGTCGATGAACCGGCCGGCGGCGAACTCCCAGTCGCCGGCGGCGGCCGCGTGCCCGAGGGCCGCGTCGAGCTGTCCCGCCTCGCTCAGCCACCGGGCGGTCGTCCGGTGCAGGTCCTGCTCGATGCCGGGGTGCCTGGCGCCCAGGTGGACGCGGAGGATCTCGGCGAAAAGGGGGTGCAGGCGGTACCAGGAGTGGCCGACGGAGGTCACGAAGGCGTTCGCCCGCTCCAGGCCGGCGAGGATGCGCGCGGCCTCGCCGCGGCCGGTCAGGGCGTCGGCCAGGTCGGGATGGACACGGTCCAGGATGCTCGTGCGCAGCAGCAGCTCCTGGGTCTCGTCGGGCTGGCCGGCCAGCACCTCGCCGAGCAGGAAGTCCGCGACGGCGCTGTGGCCCGCCTCGAAGTCGGCGAGGAACGCGCAGGGGTCGTGCGACTGCCCCATCGCCAGGGCGCACAGCCGCACCCCGGCCGCCCACCCCTCGGTGCGCCGGGTGAGCAGCAGCGCCGCCTCGTGCCCGGCGCCCAGACCGTGGCGGGCCAGCAGCAGCGCGGTCTCCCGCGCGGTGAAGGCGAGGTCGGCGGCGCGGATGTCGGCGATCTCGTCGGCGGCGCGCCTGCGGTGCAGCGGCAGCAGCGGTTCCGTACGGCTGACGAGCAGCAGCCTCAGTCCGTCCCCGGCGTGCCGCAGCACGAACTCCAGCTGGTCGGCGACCTCCCGCGCGTCGGCCCGGTCGAACTCGTCCAGCACCAGCAGTACGGGCTCGGTGCGTCCTTGCAGGTACGCCGCCAGCCGGGCGAGCATCGCCCGGTCCACCGCGTCGGCGCGCGCGGGGCTGCCGATCTCGCGCGGCAGCGGCACCCCGTGGTGCCGCAGGGCTTCCAGGACGTACGACCAGAACAGGCCGGGGGCGGCGTCGCCGCGCTCCAGGGTGAGCCACGCGGTCGGCCAGGGCAGCGGGTCCTGGGCGAGCCAGTCGGCGACGCACAGCGTCTTGCCGGCCCCGGCGGGGCCGTTGACCAGGATCAGCGGCTTGCGGACGGCGTCGCCCAGCAGCCGGGCCAGGCGCGCCCTGCGGACGAAGGTCGCCGGGACGGCGGGGACCGAGAAGCGGGTCGCGAGGACCGGGTCACCGGTGGTGGGCAGTGTGCGGGCGGGCGGGTCGCCGCCTCGCGTGGCGCCCGGCGGGGGGCCCGGGGCAGGTGCGTGGACCATGCTCCTCACCGAGCCGTCCGTCGTGCTCCGCTGCGGCACGCCGCGGGTGCGGCGCCGGACAGGGTCGGGCGCCGCGCTCCTGCCCCCGCAGGAGGTGTCGCCGTCCGCTGTGTCTCCTGCTGACCAGCTTAGGTGATCGGTCGCACGGCGCCAGCGCGGCCGAGCGCGCCACCGCGGCCGGGCGACCCGCGCGGACCGTGCGCCGCCGGCCGGGCGCTCAGCGGTACGCCCACAGGCCGCGGCGGCGTCTGCGCCGGCGGGTGCGGGCGCCGCGCCGCACGGGCTCGTCGGCGAGGCCGAAGGTGACCGCGATGTCGGCGCCGCCGAGCGGGCCGCGGGTGAGGCGCACGGAGCCGTCGGCGGCGCCGGCCGCGCGGCGGGCGATGTCCAGGCCGAGGCCGGTGGAGCCGTCGCTGCCGCCGCGGGCGAGGGCGGCCTCGGGGTCGGCGATGCCGGGGCCGGCGTCCGTGACGGTGAGGGTGACGGCGCTCGCGCTGCGTTCGAGCCGGATCGCGAAGGCGGCGCCCGGCGGGGTGTGCCGGAACACGTTGCCGGCCAACGCGTCTATCACGGCCGTCAGTTCGTCCTCGGGGACGGCGACGGTCGTGGGTTCGGGAGTGATCTGGAGGTCGAACGGCCGGTTCTGCTGGCGTGCCAGGGTCGCCCAGAACGCCGCGCGGGCCGCGGTCACCTCGGCCGCCGAGCATTGCGCCGCGCCGCCCGCGCCGGAGTGGTGGGCGGCGCCGAGGCCGGCCGCCGGGACGGTGCCGCCGGCCGGGCGGACGGCCAGCGGCGCGCGGGCGGTCTCGATGATCGACTTGAGTTCCGCCTCCAGTTGGCCGACGGCGGCGGTGATGCGCTGCGAGTCGGCGCTGGTGGCGGCCTGTTCCGCGGCCAGGCGCAGCACGGTCAGCGGGGTGCGCAGCCGGTGCGAGAGGTCGGCGACCAGCTCCCGCTCGGTGGCGACCAGGTGCACCATCCGGTCGGCCATCGCGTTGAACGCGATCCCCGCCTCGTGCAGTTCCGGCGGTCCCATCGGCTCGACGCGCGCGTCCAGGCGGCCGGCGCCCAGGGTGTGCGCGGCGTGCGAGAGCCGCCGCGAGGAGCGCACCACCCGGGCGGCGAGCCGGTCCGCGACCAGGACCGAGCCGAGCACCAGGCCGAGGGCGAGCGCGGCCATCACCCACCAGGACTCGGCGACGCCGCGGGTGAGCTCGGCGCGCGGCACGAACTCCTCGATGACGGCGACCCTGCCGCCGTTGAGCACGACGGGCTGGAGGTAGGCCCAGCCGCCCGGCACGTCGCCGGTCAGCGCCGCCCCCTCGCGCTGTGCGCGGCCCAGCAGCGCGGCGGGCGCGTGGCTGGTGCCGATCGGCGGCGCGTCCGGCAGGTGCACGGCGAGCCGGTCGTCGGCGTCCACGCTCGCCGCGGCCTGCCGCAGGCTCGCGGTGTCGGTGGTGAGCGCGAGGACCGGGGCGAGGGCGGCGGCCCGCTGCTCGGCGGCGGTGATCGCCTGGGTGCGGGCCTCGGACCGCACCAGCAGCGACAGCGGTATCAGGAACGACAGGGCCACCATCGTCGTGACCGCCAGGGCTATGCCGGCGAGGGTCCGTCTCAATGCGGCGCCACCAGCTTGAAGCCCACGCCGCGCACGGTGTGCAGATAGCGCGGCCGGACCGCCCGCTCGCCCAGTTTGCGGCGCAGCGCCGACAGGTGGACGTGCACGGTCTGGTCGTCGACGTAGGGCTCCCGCCACACCTCGAAGAGCAGCTCCTGCTTCGAGACGACCGCTCCGGTGCGCCGGGCGAGATACGCGAGCAGGTCGAACTCCCGCCGGGTCAGGTCGAGTTCACGTCCGGCGAGCAGCGCGGTACGGGCCTGCTCGTCGATCCGCAGGTCGCCGACCTCCAGCGGCGGCGCGGCGGGGGCCTGCGGGGCGGGCCCGCGGGCGTACCCGTCGGAGGGCTGCGAGCGGCGCAGCACCGCGGCCAGCCGGGCCTCCAACTGGCCGCCGGAGAACGGCTTGACCAGGTAGTCGTCGGCGCCGGTGTTGAGCAGCCGGATGATCTCCGCCTCGTCGTCCCGGGCGGTGGCGACGAGCACCGGGACGTGCGAGATGCCGCGGATCATCCGCAGCGCGTCCCTGCCGTCGATGTCGGGCAGCCCGAGGTCGAGGACCACCGCGTCGAACCGGGCCCGGGTGACCTCGCGCAGGCCGCCGAAGCCGTCGGCGGCGCTGCGCACGACGTGCCCGAAGGAGGTCAACGCCTCTATGAGAGAGGAGCGGATGACCGGGTCGTCTTCGATGACAAGGACGCTGGCCATGCGGCACACCGTAGCGGATCGGCCATGATGGGGCCGTGTCCCGGCTGCTGCGCTACTTCCTCGTCTGGCTGTCCTGCACGGCGGTGACGGTCACCGCCGTGTTCCTGACGGTCCGCTACGTGGTGCACTCCACCGCGCCGATGCCGCCGACCGCCCGCGCGCTGCCGATCGCGCCGGGCGGCGGGACGTTGGCGCCGATCACGACCTCGCCGAGCCCCTCGCCCTCGCCCTCGCGCACGACCACCCCGAAGCCCAAGGCGTCGCCGTCCCACCGGGCCACGCCCAGCCGTCCGGCCCCGACCCCGCGGAAGCCGTCGGCGACGCCGTCCGCCGACTGCCGGGACGGCGGCGTCGGCGCGCAGACCGTGCACTCCCAGGGCGGGCAGGTCACGGCGCGCTGGGGCGCCGAGGCGGTGTGCCTGGTGTCCGCTGTGCCGGCTCCCGGCTTCACCACGCAGACGGCGCAGCACGCCCCTGACGAGCTGGTGGTCACCTTCTCCGGCTCGCACCACCGCTCGCAGATCACCGCGACGCTCCACCCGCAGCCGAAGGCGGCGATCTCCGAGGTGTCCTGGTAGAAGCGTCCGCTGTCCTGGCGGGGGTGGCCGGCGTCCTGGTGGGGCGGTGGGCCGGGTGGCGGGCAGCGAAGTGAAGTGCGGCATGCGGGCTTTCTCAGCGGAACCTTAAGCGCGGGTCCGAAGGCCCCTCACCAGGGGCGCTCAGCCCTAGATTCGGTCGGGCCCGAGCGGTCGGCCCCCTTGCCCCCGGCTGCGTCCCCACCCCACCACGCGCCGGCCGCGGCCGCTCGGGCGTCCAGGCCCTCCCACGAAAGCAGCCCCGGATGAGCAGCCACCGCCGTACCTCCCGGTCCGCCGGCCACCGCGCCCCGCGCACGCCCCGGATACGCATGGCCCTGTCCGGCGCGGCCGCGCTGGCCGTGGTGGGCGGCGGCAC
Organism: Actinacidiphila polyblastidii; assembly: GCF_036353415.1. Classification (NCBI taxonomy): domain Bacteria; kingdom Bacillati; phylum Actinomycetota; class Actinomycetes; order Kitasatosporales; family Streptomycetaceae; genus Actinacidiphila; species Actinacidiphila polyblastidii. The sequence continues at coordinate 67,446 of NZ_JAZEWV010000025.1, read as the reverse complement.
CGCGTTCGCCTGCATGGGGCACCCGGAGCACCATCAGGCGCAGACGGCCTGGGGGCACGCGGCGCAGCCCGCCGGCTGGCGGCCGGGCGGGCACTCCTCGGCGCATCCCACCCCGCCGCACCACACCCCCGCGCACCACACCCCGCCGCCGACCGCCGCGCCGTCGGCCGGCTCCTCCCGGCCGACCCCGCGGCCGACCGCGACCCGGCCGGCGCCGACGACTCCGGCACCGACCCCCACCGCGAAGCCGACGCCGACGCCGGCCCCGACCGCCACCACGGCGGGCTCCGCCGTCCAGCAGGTCCTCGACCTCATCAACACGGCGCGGGCGCAGCAGGGCCTGCCCGCGTACAAGCTGCTCGCCGGACTCACCGCGAGCGCGACACAGCACAACCAGGTGATGGAGGCCGGCTGCGGGCTGTCCCACCAGTGCCCGGGTGAGGACCCGTTCGGCGACCGGGAGACCGCGAACGGTGTGCACTGGTCGTCCGCGGGCGAGAACATCGGGGTCGGCGGCCCGGTGGCCGACACCCCGCAGGCGATCGCGACGATGGCCGTCGGGCTGACCCAGGGCATGCTCGACGAGAAGGCGCCGAACGACGGCCACCGCCGCAACATCCTCAGCTCCGGCTTCGTCTACGTCGGCATCGCCGTGCACCGCGACGGCTCCGGCTCGGTCTGGCTCACCCAGGACTTCGCCTCGCTGCAGTGACCGGCCCGGCCTCGGTCACCGGCTCGGGGCGCTGACCGGCTCGGCGTTCTGACGGCCGCCGTGGTGCTGCGGGGTCCGGCGCGGTCAGCCGGTCAGCCTGCCAGCCCGTACGGCACTCAGGCGCGGACGGTCTTGAGGGCGCCGGCCCACGACTCCAGCTGGTCGAAGAGCGTGACGACCGCGCCGTCGTGCTGCGGGCCGGGCGTGAAGGTGGAGAAGTTCTCGAAGTCGTGGAACAGCGAGAAGCTCAGCTGCTGCCGCACGTGGGCGATCTGCAGCTCGCTGGTGATGCCGCGCAGGTGCTCGATGGCGCGGGCGCCGCCGACGCCGCCGTAGCTGACGAAGCCCGCGGCCTTGTTGTTCCACTCACCGTAGATGTAGTCGATGGCGTTCTTCAGCACGCCCGACGTCGAGTGGTTGTACTCGGGCGTGACGAAGACGAACCCGTCGTAGCGGGCGATGGTGGCCGCCCACTCCTTGGTGTGGTCGCCCGCGTACTGGCCCAGGGACGCCGGCATGGCCTCGTCCAGGTGCGGCAGCGGGTAGTCCACCAGGTCGATCAGGTCGTAGTCGGCGGCGGTGCGGTCCTTGGCCTTGGCCAGCACCCAGTCGGCGACGGCCTTGCCGTTGCGCCCCGGGCGGGTGGAGCCGAGGATGACGGCGATCTTCAGGTCGGCCATGGTGGTTCCTCTTCTCAAGCGGCCGTGGGCGGGCCACGGCTCATTAGCTGTTCGCCACAGGTAACCGGCCACTGCCGCGATCCATTCCCGCTCCGGGGGACTCCATTGCCCCCGGTTGCCACGGTCAGCGAACCCGAGGCGGGAGCGGCCCGTGGCTCCCTGGTCGCGCCGCAGCGGCCGTCCGGTCGGTCGGGGGGGCGCACTTCTGTTCTGCACAGGTAAAGTCAGGGCATGACAGCGGCGCCGCACAGCAGAGCGCGGGTCCCGTCGCCCACCGCGGCGGCCGGCGGACCGGTCAGCAACGCGATGGTCCGGGTGACGAGGCTGCACATCCTGCGGGTCCGCCAGCTGTTCCGCGAACTGGGCCTGCACCCCGGCCAGGAGCTGCTGCTGATGCACCTGTGGGACACCGGGCCGCAGCGCCAGAGCGACCTCGCGGCCGTCTTCGACACCGACTCCGCGTCGATGTCCCGCACCGTGCAGCGGATGGAGCGGGCCGGTTTCGTACGGCGGCGCCGCGACCCCAGCGACGGCCGGGCCGGCCTGGTGGAGAGCACCGAGGCCGGGCTCGCGCTGCGCGGGCAGGTCGAGCAGCTGTGGACCGACCTGGAGACCGCGACCACCGGCGACATGCCCCCGGCCGAACGCGAGGCCCTGCTCCGCAGCCTGGCCCATCTGGAGCGCAACCTCGTCGCCGTGCAGAACGCCGAGTGCGACGCGCGGCCGCCCGCCGCGGACGCCGGCGCCTGATCGCCCGGCGCCGGCCGCTGGCACGCGCTCGGTCCAGTGGGCCCCGGGGCTCAGTGGGCCTCCTCCACGGCCTTCAGGGGGACGCCGCGGAAGGTCTGTACGAGGACCGTCACCAGGCCGGCGGTCACGCACTGGTCGCTGAGGTCGAAGATGCCGGAGTGGCCGATCTGGAGGAAGTCCAGGACCGCGCCGCGTCCGAAGCCGGGGGTGCGGAAGAGGCGGTCGGCGAGGTTGCCGCCGGCGCCGGCGAAGAGCAGGCCGAGGCCGGCTCCCCAGCCCACCGACCGCAGCGCCGGAGCGGTCCACGCGATGAAGGCGAGCACGCCGACGGCCAGCACGGTGAAGACGAGGGTGGCGTGCGGGGCGAAGGAGCCGGCCGCGCCGGAGTTGCGGTAGGCGGTGAGGGTCACCGCGCCGCCGAGCACATGCCGCGGCTCGTGCCCCTCCACGTACACCGCCGCCAGGGCCTTCGTCGTCTGGTCGAGGGCGAGCCCGGCCGCGGCGGTCATCCACAGCGCGCGCCGGGCCGCCGCCGACCCCGCTCCGCTCTCCGTACCCGGCACCTGCCGCCTCCCGCACGTCCATGACCACGCGATGGCTGAACTCTCATCCTCTCAGCGAGCCTACCTCCGCGGGCCGGACCGGCCGGGGCGGCGGGGGCTGCCAGGGGACGGCGGGCGACCGCGGGGGGCGCGGGAGCGGCCGGGGCCCGCCGCGGCCGCTCCCGGAGTCAGCGCCCGCTCGGCGCCGCGGACGCCCTCGTCTCCGGGGCGGCGGGGAGCGGCTGCTCGGTCCAGATGGTCTTGCCCTGCTGCCCGTAGCGGCAGCCCCAGCGGGAGGTGCACTGGGCGACGATGAACAGGCCGCGGCCGCCCTCGTCGGTCGCGGCCGCCTTGACCACGCGCGGCTGGGTGTTGCTGGGGTCGGTGACCTCGCAGATCAGCACGTCGCCGCGGATCAGGCGCAGCGCGACGGGGCCGCCCGCGTACCGGATGGCGTTGGTCGTCAGCTCGCTGACCACCAGCTCGGTGCTGAAGGCGAGCTCGTCCAGACCCCAGTCGGCGAGCTTGCCCGCGACGGCGGTCCTGGCGGCCGCGACCGACGCCAGCTCGGCGGGGAACTGCCAGCCGGCGACGTCGTCCCGGCTGACCGTACGGGTGCGGGCCAGCAGCAGGGCGATGTCGTCGCCGTCCGGGCCTGCCTCGTCGGCCGGGGAGCCGGCGGCCGCCTCCTGCGCGGCCTCCTCGGCGTCCGCGATCAGGCGCTCGCCCAGCTCGGGCAGCCCGCCGCCCTGGCGGCAGCGTACGGCGAGCTGGTCCCGCAACCGCTGGACGTCGCGGCCGCCGCGGTACCGGTCGAGCGCCAGCAGCCCGTCGGTGTACAGCGCGATGACGCTGCCGGGCGCCACGTCGACGGTCACCGACTGGAAGAGTTCGGCGCCCGCGCTCAGTGGCGGGTTCGGGGGCACGTCCAGCACCTCGGCGGCGCCGTCGGGACCGACCATGACCGGCGGCGGGTGACCTGCGCTGGCCAGCGTGCACCGGCGGGTGGTCGGGTCGTACACGGCGTACAGGCAGGTGGCGCCGACGGAGTCCCGCTCGCTCGCCGGAGTCTCGTTCGCCATGCGCTGGACCAGGTCCTCGACGTGCGCCAGGAGTTCCCCGGGGTCGAGTTCGAGTTCGGCGAAGGTCTGCACCGCGGTCCGCAGCCGTCCCATCGTGGCGGCCGCGCCCAGCCCGTGGCCGATGACGTCGCCGACCACGAAGGCGACGCGCAGCGACGGCAGGTCGATGACGTCGAACCAGTCCCCGCTCACCTCCGTCCCGCCGCCCGAGTTCCGGTGCACGCCCGCGGTCTCGGCGGCCGGCAGGTCGGCCCGCGCGTGCGGCAGCAGGCGTTCCTGCAGGGCGACCGCGGCGCGGTGCTCGCGGGTGTAGCGGCGTGCGTTGTCGATGCCGAGGGCGGCCCTGGACGCGATGTCGCCGAGCAGTTCCGCCTCCGAGGCGTCGAACGGGTCCGAGGCGCCGGTGCGCCAGGCGGTGACGGTGCCGAGCAGATGGCCGCGGGCGTACAGCGGCGAGATGACGAGCGACGTCGCGTCTTCCGGGACGAGCAGCCGGACGAGGTCCTCGTCGCCGAGCGCCTGGAGTATCGCGTGGCGGTCGAGCGTGACCCCCTCCCCGCGCTGGATGTCGCGCACTTCGCTGCTGCCGCGCAACTGCGGGTGCATGGAACCGACTTGCAGCAGGCCGGCCGGCCACGGCCCGGTGCTGCCGGTGGCGGCGACCCGCAGCAGCCGGGCGCCGAGCCGGGCGGGGGTGCGCGGCGGCTCGTCGCCCACGAGCACGCTCGGCGCGATGTCGACCGCGGCGAGATCGGCGAGGCCGTTGGTGACCACCTCCGCCAGCACCTGGGAGGTGCGGTGGACGTCCAGCGAGAAGTCGATGCGGGTGGCCGCGTGGTGCAGCAGGTCCCGGTGGCGGCGGATGCGTTCCTGCTCGGTGACGTCGTCGATCATCGCCGCCACGCCGGTGGGCAGGCCGTCGGCGTCCTCCAGCCGGAACGCGGAGAGCGACAGCACCCATCGGCGGTGGCCTCTGCGCTGGTCGCGGACGCTCTGCCGCTGTGTGAACGCCGGATCGCCGGTGCGCAGCACCCGCAGCAGGACCGCCTCGAGCTCGGCGGCGTGCGGCTCGGTGAGCACGTCCCGCAGCCGCTGGCCGGGGCGGTAGGACGGGCCGCCGAACATGGCGGGGGTGACGTTGGTCTGCTCCAGGCACAGGTCGGTGCCGTGGATTCCCAGGCCCATCGCGCCCTGCCGCATCAGGGCGCGCAGCAGCGACACGCCGTGGCCCCACTCGACCGCGGCCTCCGCCGGCGCGAAGAGCAGGAGGGTGCGCGCGGTGACCGCGCCGGCCGGAATGCCCGCGGTGGCCGGGGCGGCCGCGCCCGTCAGCGGTACGGCGTACAGGGCGGCGCGCAGCCGGCCGGCCGAGCCGTGCCTCAGTTCCACCACACCGCCGACCGGTACGTCCGGCATCTGCGAGCGCTTCGACATGTCCGCCAGCAGGGCGCGGAACGGGCGACCGTTCACCGCGCTCGCCGGCAGACCCAGCATGGCGGCCGCCTCGGCGGACCACTCGACCACGATTCCGTCCCGGTCCACGACGGCGGCGGCCAGGCGGGCAAAGCAGAATCCCGCGTCGCCCGGATCCTCGCCAGACCGAACCATATGCGCTCCCGTCGGGCAGCTGACGCCCTTTCCACCGTAACGCCGGGCCCGGCGCCCGGCCCTTCGGAGCGGGAGCGGGCGCGGAATGCGGAGGCGGTGCGGCCGCTCACCCGCCCCGCCCGCGGAGGCGGTACGCGGCCACCGGCCCGTGCGCGGCCCGTGCGCGGCGCGGGCAGGGCGCGGGAACGGCGCATCCGGCCTGTTTCTGGGGAGCCGGTTCGCAAGCGGGCGCATTCATCCACCAATTAATCGCATTATCGGAAAGGAATGCATCCGCCCATTGTTCCGGGAATACCTCTTCGCCTGACACGTCCCAGGTCACCCCTTTACCGTCATAGTCGTGACAACGGACAGCGGGGCGCGCCGCGTTGTGCGCCGGCCCTCCATCGGCGACGTTCTGTTACCGGCGGGAATACGGGGCTTGCGGACTGCGGGCACGCTGACCATCGTGGCGCTGGGGACCGCCTTCGTCCTCGCCGCGCCGGACGCGGCCACCGCCTCCGCGGCGTCCCCGGCGACCGCAGGGGGCGCGGGCGTCACCGTGGTCGCCGGCTGTCTGGACGCGCTCCCCGGCCGCCCGGCCGGCGGCGACCGCTGCGGGGTGCTGGCGGTGGTGTGCGGCGGCGACGGACGGGCCGTCACGTCCGTCGCGCTCCTGGGACTCCCGCTGCCCATCCCCGGCGGGCTCGTGGTGCGGGTGGGCGCCGCCTGTCCCGGCGCGACCGCGGCGCCCCCGCCCACCTCCCCGCCGCCGACGGCCCCGCCCCCGACCTCGGCGCCGCCCACCTCCGCGCCGCCCACCGCCTCGCCGACGGCGACCGGCCCGAGCTCCGCTCCCCCCGCGTCGGGCAGCGCTCCCGCCACGCCGTCCGGCCCTGCGACCGGCCCGGCGTCCGGCGCCGGGTCCCCGCCCGGCGCGGTCTCCCCGTCGGCGCGTTCCGGACGGGGCGGCCGGGCCGGCGCCGCGTCCGCGGCCCCCGCGAACGGGCCGGTCCCCGCGGCTGCCGCGTCCGGCGCCGCCGCGCCGCCCGGCGGATCGGCCCCGGCCGGATCGCCCGCTCCCTTCTCCTTCACCGCCCCGGAGCCGGGCGCTCGCCCGCTCGGGGACCCGCGGGACGCCGAGGCGGCCCGCTGGTGGCTGCTGTCCCTGCTGGGCGTCATGCTGCCCGCCGCGCTGACCGCCGCCCTTCCCCGCGGCAGCGGCCGCCGCACCTGATCCGTACCGCCCACCGGGCACGGCCCACCCGTCCAGCGAGACCCGTCCACCGAGCCTTCCGCCAGACCCGTCCGCCAGAACCGTCCGCCTGCCCGCCGGGAGTGCCATGTCCTTGTACGTCGTGTCGCTGCTCTCCACGCTCGGCGGCGTCGCCTTCGCCTTCCTGGCCGGGAAGTTCCTCGGCAGCGGGCGGCGGGCGAAGGCCGGGGAGTTCACCGGGCAGGCGCAGTCGCTGATCGGCGCCGTGCTGCTCAGCTCGTTCATCCTGCTGACCGGCTTCCAGGTGGCCGGCGGATGGTCCGCGCTCAGCAGCGCGCGGTCGCGGACGTACGACGAGTCCCGGGCGCTGGCCGACACCTACTGGGCGGCGGGCGGGCTGGCACCGGCCGACCGGGCGCGGGTCCGCTCGCTGCTGCGGCAGTACACGACGGCGGTGCGCACGGTCGAGTTCCCCGAGCTGGCACACGGCCGTACCAGCCCCGCGGCCTGGCAGGACCTGGACCGGATCAGGGCCGCGATCGGGACGGCCTCGGCGGCGACCGCGCCGCGCCAGGCGGCGAGGTCGGCGGCGCAGGACTCGCTCGCCACCGTCTACCAGACCAGGACCGACCGGGCCGCCCAGGCCGGCGGCCGGATGCCCGGTGTGACGTGGTACGCGATGCTGGTCGGCGGCGGCCTGCTGATCGTCTTCCCCGCGCTGCTGGGGGTGGCGGTGACGATGCGGCAACTGGCCGCGCTGTGCTGCGTGGGGGCCGCCGTGGCCTTCGCGATCTGCCTGGCCGCCCAGCTCGGCAACGCCTTCCAGCGGCCGCTGGGCGTCCGCGCGACGGCGTTCACCCTCGCCGATCGGCGCTTCGCCCAGATGGACGCGGAGGGGTTCACCGTCTCCGCCGCGCCGCCCCCCTGACGACGCCCGGCGAACTGGTGTGCGTCACTCGCCGGTTGGCGGGCAGTCGGTCGGGTGGGAGCGCGAGATCGCGCTCCCACGGACCGCCGGCGGCAACGCCGGCCCACGTCAGGGAGGGATTCGCATGCTGGCTGCCGTAGGCGCCGTCATCTTCGCCATCGCGTATCTGATCAACGTCACGGGCACCGACACCGACGCGGCGTTCACGCCGCTGAGCCTGATGATCGCCGGGCTCTTCTTCGTCGCTCTGCACATGGCGGGAGTCGGCACCGGCTGGTCCTACTCCAACAGACGGCGCCGCCGCTGACCGCTCCCGGGACGCCGGGCCGCGGAGTGGGGACGTCGTGTTCGCCGATGTGAACCTTTCGGCGGCGGCGGTCCGTGTCACGGGTGGACCCACGCCCCTACTCCGCGGAAGACGACGATGACCACAGCAGAGCACGCCGGCCCCCGGCCGGGCGCGGCCGCCACCGGCGCGCCGGCCCGGCGGCGCACGCCCAACGGGATCTGGCTGGCCGCCGTGCGGCCGGCCCCGGTCGACGACGACGAGACACCGGACTTCGGCATGCCCACCGATCCGGTGGACGCGGCCGTGCGCCGCAGGGTGTCGGAACAAGGCGGCGCGCAGGGCGTGTTGCGGGCGCTGCTCGGCTCACCCCTGTACCTGCCCGCCGACCGCGCGGGCGCGGCGGCCGCGCACGCGGGTGGGCGGATGGGGTACGCGACGGTGTTCAGCGACCCGCGCCACGCGCCGCCCGGCGCGCCGGGGCTGATCGCGGTCACCGCCGACTGGCTGCTCGCGGCGCTGCCGGAGACCACCGCCCTGTGGATCAATCCGGAGGGCGACGCGCCCTTCTGCGTGTTCGTCGACGACCTGCGGACCGTGGCGGCCGAGCCCGCCGCGGTCCTCTTCGCGGAGCGGCACCGCGACGGCACCGATTCGGCACCGCGCTCCGCCCACGGCCGGGTCCGACGACGATCCGCGATCTCCGGGGAGCCGCGCCATGGGCACGCCCACGACGGCCCGGCCGACCACCGGGTGGACGCGCCCCGACCCGTTCCGCTGCCTGGTCCGTGACCACCGGGGACCCCTGACGGCGTACGCGCCAGGCTGCTCGGCGACCACCACCTCGCGGAGGACGTCGTCCAGGAGGCGCTGCTGCGCGCGTGGCCGCACGCCGAACGCCTGTACAGCACCGAGGGATCGGTCCGCGGCCGGCTGCTGAAGGTGGTGCGCAGCCTGGTCGTCGACCGGATGCGCAGCCCGGGGGTACGGTACGAGACCGGGCGCGCCCGTCCCGGTGCCGGGCGGTCCCGGTGCGCGCGGTCCGTCCGCCTCGCGCCCGGGGCCGCGGCGGGTCCCGGCGGTACGGCGTACGTCTCAGCGGGCGGCCGGCGCGGCGCTCCTGCGGACCAGGCGCGCGGCGTTCTCCAGGGTCCACACCGCGAGGCCGGCCGCCATGAGCGCCGCGGCCATCACGGTCACACCGGTCCAGCCCCAGGCGCCGTAGACCGCGCCCGTCGCGGCGGAGGACGCGGCGCCGCCGAGGAAGACGGAGGTCATGTAGACGGAGTTGACGCGGGCCCGGGCGTCCGGGTGCAGCGCGTAGATGTCGCGCTGGCTGAGCACCTGGTGGCCCTGTACGGCGAAGTCGAGCAGGACGCCGCCGAGCGCGAGGACGTAGAGGTGGGAGACGCCCAGACCGGCGACGAGCATGGAGAGCAGCCCGAGGACGAGGGCCGCGGCCCGTCCGGTCACACCGTGGCCGGCGTCGCCGAGGCGTCCCGCGAGCGGGGCCGCGACCGCACCGGCCGCTCCGACCAGCGCGAAGACGGCGATGCCGGACTGGGACAGGTGGTGGCGGCCGGCGAGTTCGTAGGCGACCGCGGTCCAGTAGGCGGTGAAGGCGCCGAACAGGGCCGCCTGGGTCACCGCCCTGCGCACCAGCAGGGGTTCGGTGCGGGCCAGCCGGCCGACCGAGGCGAGCAGTTCGCCGTAGCGCGCGGCGTGCGCGGGGCGGCGCTCGGGGAGGATGCGCATCAGCGCGAGCGAGGTGAGCAGCATGACGCCGGCGGAGATCGCGTAGATGCTGCGCCACCCCCACGCCGCGGCGGCGAAGCTGGCGACGGACCTGGCCAGCATGATGCCGAGCAGCAGGCCGCTGACCACCTGGCCGACGAGCCGGCCGCGCGACTCCTCGGGCGCCAGGTGCGCGGCCAGCGGTATCAGGATCTGCGCGACGACCGAGGTCACGCCGATCACCGCGGACACCGCGAGGAAGACCCAGAAGTCGGGGGCGAACGCGGCCACCGCGAGGGCGGCGGCCGTCACGAGCAGCGTGCGTGAGGCGAGACGCCGGTTCTCCAGCAGGTCGCCGAGCGGGATGAGCAGCGCCAGGCCCAGCGCGTATCCGATCTGGGTGGCGGTGACGACGACGGTGGCCTCGCCCTGGCCGACGCCGAAGGTGCGGCCGAGCAGGTCCAGCAGCGGCTGCGCGTAGTACAGGTTGGCGACGCTCGCACCGCAGGCGACGGCCAGGGTGAGGATCACCCAGCGCAGCGCGCGCGCCGGGGGTTGTGGATGCGGCTGCCACTCGGCGTCCGGCTCGATCGCCGGATCGGTCTCCGGCTGGGGCTTCGGGGAGGGGGACGCGGTACGCGCTGTCATCGGGACTCCGCGGGTCGGTTGCCGGGCGGCCAATTACTGAACATTGCGTTCAGTAAGAGCGCCGAGGGCACGGCGGCTATTCCCGCGCCGAGGGTGCCCGCTCCGAGGCTTCGCGTGCCGGGGGTTCGCGCGGCGGGCGGTCCGGCGGGCGGGCGTCGCCGGCGATCCCGGCGAGCACCTGCTCGACGGCGCGCTCGGCGAACTCCTCGTCCAGCGCGTCGTGGCTGAACAGCAGCCGGTAGTAGACCGGCGCGAAGACCAGGTCGAGGGTGACCGCGACGTCCAGTCCTGGGCGCAGTTCGCCGCGCTCCATCCCCTGCCGGATCACCTCCGCCGCGACCGCGCGCCGCGGACCGAGCCACTGCTCGCGCAGCGCCTGGGCGACCTCCGGATCGGACTGCGCGTCCGCGGCCAGCGCGCGCATCAGCGGCCCGGCCGGCGTTCCGGTGAACAGGCGGACGGCGGCGACCGCGAGGATGCGCAGGGCCTCGGGGGCGTCGACGCCCTCCGGCAGCGTCCAGGAGCCGGCCGCCCGCAGCATGAACCCTTCGAGCGCCACCGCGCCGCGCGACGGCCACCACTTGTAGATGGTGGCCTTGCCCACCCCGGCGCGGGCCGCGATCGCCTCCATGGTGGCGGCGCGCAGGCCGCCCTCCATCATCAGGGCGCCCGCGGCGGCGAGGATCGCGGCCCGCCGCTCCTCGCTGCGCGGCCGCCCGGCGCGCGCCGCCCCCTCGCCGTGCGCGCCCGCGGCGGCGGCCGGCGCGGCGGCGGCCTGCCCGCTGTGCCCGGTCGTGGCACTCACCTCCGTCCGCCTCCTGCCTGCACGACCTCGCTGATGACTGAACGCTGCGTTCAGCCTAGCTCCGCGGCCGCGCCCGCGCCGCGCCCGGCGCCGGGCCGGTCGAAGTCGGCCTCGCCAGGGCCCTGTACGGCATGGACGCCAGCCGGATCGTCGGCACGGGGCCCAGGGGTTCTGAGCGCGCGCGGCCGCACCGGACGGGGTCCGGTGCGGCCGGCGGCGTCGGGACCGCCTCACACGTCGAGGTCGCTCTCGATCGACCGCAGCTGGTGGCGGGCCATCGCCAGGTTCGCCCGGCCCTTGTCCAGGGCGAGGTAGAGGAAGAGGCCGTTCTTGCCGCGCCCCCTGAGCAGCCGGATCAGGTGGTACTGCGTCCCGAGCGTGATCAGGATGTCCTCGATCTCGTCCTTGAGGCCGAGCAGTTCCATGGTCCGGGCCTTGGCGCGGACCACGTCGGTGTTGCCGGCGGCGGCGACCGTGAGATCGAGTTCCTTGCCGCCGCCGATCGTGCCCAGTGCCATGCCGCTGGTGTAGTCGACGAGCGCCACGCCGATGACCCCCTCGATCGAGGTCATCGCGTCCTTGAGGGTGGTTTCTGTGTTGGCCACGGTGAGCTGGCTCCCTTGCTGGGTTTCCGGTGTGTCCGGCGGGTTCTGCCGGGCGGACTGGTGTGCGGTGCGGGGGGACCGGGCGTGCGCGGCGGTGCCGCGCGGCCTCGGGCGGCGGGGGGTGGTCATGGCGGTCAGGGATCCTCCGGTCCTACGGCGGCGGAGTGGATCAGGTCGGCGACGCGGGCCCCTGAGCGGCGTGCCTCCATGTGCAGCCGGCCGACGTTGACCCGCGGTCCGGCCAGCACGGTCAGCACGCAGGCGGAGCCGGCGGCGTACGTCGCGACGTAGCCCTCGTCGCCGCGGACGAGCAGCTCGCGGAACCCGCCGCGCCCGGTGGTGTCGGCGAGCCGCAGCCCGACCCCCAGCGCCGCCGCGGTGAGCGCGGCGATGCTCTCGGCGTCCTGCAGCGGCGGGTCGGCGGCGAGCACCAGGCCGTCCACGCTGGCCGCGACCACCGCCGTCACCTCGGTGGTCCTGGCGCGCAACCGGGCCAGCTCCTCGCGTACCTCGGCCTCGGCCTCGGGCGGCATCGGCTTCCTCCTCTCGGCGCGGTGTCTGAGCCCCCGCCTCATGACGGCGCGGACCATGCCCCGGCGGCGGCTGGAGCGGCTGGGGGTTTCACAGGTGGGCCTCCAAGGCGTCACGGAGCCGGTGCAGCAGGGCCGTGTCGGGATCGTCGGCGACGTCCCGCACCCAGGCCGGCGCGGTGACGGTCACGGCCGGTACGGCAGCGGGGGTCTCGAGGTGCCCGGCGGCCGCCAGCCGGCGGATGTCGACCAGGGTGTGGAACCCCGGGCGGCCCAGGCGGGCGGCGATCTCGCTCGGGGTGCGCCGCCCGTCGGCGAGGTCCAGGACGTCCCGCTGCCTGCGGGTGGCGGGCGGCAGCCCGGCGTCGTCGCGCCGGACGGGCGGCGCGGTGTCCAGGTGCGGGTGCGGCCACAGGTCGGCGAGGTACCGGCGCCGGCGCCTGGTCTCGCGGTCCACGTCGTGCACGCCGACCGTGCGGACCGCGCCGAACCAGTGGACGGCGCCGTGCCGGAAGCGGGTAGGGCCGCCACCGGGCGCGAGGACGAAGTAGGCCGCGTCGTAGAGCGCCGCGAGGTGGCTGATCTCCAACTGCCCGCCGGACACGCGGCCGTGGTCGACCAGGTAGCGGGCGATACGGCAGTGCGGTCCCGCCCGGTCCACCGCCTCGCGCCACACCTCCCCCGACACCTGCCCGCCCACCGTGAGCAGGATCTCGATGCCCGGCGCGGCCGGGCTCTCGGCGTGCACGACGGCGCCGTCCGCGAGGTACAGCACGCCGGTGTCCCGTAACAGGGCGCCGGTGGCCCCGCGTTCGGCGAGGCGGGCGAGCATCGGGGAGGTCGGGGTGCTCACTCCAGCACCAGCCGCTCCGCGAGGTCGCGCAGCCGGATCAGGGCCAGCGCCAGGTTCGCGTGCGTGCGGTCGAGCCACAGGTGCAGGAACACCCCTCCCTCGTACGGCGCTTCGAGGAACCGCAGCAGGTGGTAGCCGCCGTGGGAGACGACGATGACGTCCTCGATCTGCGGGCCCTTCGCCGCGTCGGCCGGACCGTCCTGCGCCGGGTCGTGCCCGCCCCGGGTGAACACCGGGTGCTCGGCGGCGCAGCGGGCGAACTCGGCGGTCTGCGCGGCCGTCGTCTCGTGGTCGCCGTCCGGCACCTCGCCGATCCTGCCGAGAGCCAGTCCGCTGATCCACTCCACCAGGGCGGCGCCTCTGGCCCCCGGCAGCGTCATGGCTTCGAGCAGGCACTCGTCGATCCCGGACACACGACTCCCCTCGGCGCAGGCCCGGTTGAGCCGTCGCAGCTCAGCGGGTGACGGAGAAGTTACGCACCGTGCAACCGGGCAAGGGGTATTTCTGGCATTTTCCACCGGCACAACCGGTCACTGCACTAAGGTCCGCGCCGCCGCCCCGCCCGGACGTCGCGAGGGGACCTCGGTGCGGCGGGCAGGGCGGCGGCGCGGCGGCCGGGCAGGGGCCCGGCCGGTCCGTCGTCCACCCGCTCGTTGCGCCCGAACGCCCGTCCGGATTCCACTGCGCCCTTCGTCCTGGAGAGTGACATTTGCTGCGGCATTCGTGTTGCGGCCAATCGGTGCCGCCGGCCGTCACGAAGGTGGAGTGGCGCGCCCGCGGACCGAGTGGGCGGCCGGAGAGATGGGGCGTGATCGGCGTAGTGGACATCGACACCCGACTGCTCGAAGAGCTGAGCGAGCAGTCACAGGACCTCAACAGCGACGCCGTGCGGATCACCCGCGACGCGCTGAGCGACTTCACCGCGGCCACGGGGCCGCAGCCGCGGCACTGGTGGCGACGCGGGAGCACGATGGCCGCGGCGGCAGGCGCCGTCGGCCTGGCCTCCACACGTACCGCTGCCGCCGCCGCGTCGAGCACCGACATCATGGCGCTGCAGACCGCGGCGTCGATCGAGAACCTCGCGATCAGCGTGTACCAGACGGCGTCGGGGCTGTCGTTCATCAAGAACGGCAACAAGACGATCGCGGAGTTCATCGCGAAGACGACCACGCAGCACCAGGCGCACGCGAAGGCGTTCAACGCCGCGGTCACCCAGGCCGGCGGCAAGGCGCAGAACGCGCCCGACCCCAAGTACGCCGCGGTCGTCAAGAAGACCCTGCCGTCGATCAAGAACACGGCGGACGTCGTCAAGCTGGCCCTCACCCTGGAGGACGTGGCGGCGCAGACGTACACCAAGAACGTCAGCCAGGTCAGCAGCGCCCAACTGCGCAAGCTGTTCGCCTCGGTGGCGCCGGTGGAGGCCCAGCACCGCGCCACGCTGCTGGCCGTGCAGGCCCTGCTCGCCGGGAACATGGCGAACCTGATCGCCATCCCCACCGACGTCGCCAAGCTCCCGGCGGCCGCAGGGAGCGTCGGGTTCCCCAACGCCTTCTACCCGACCACGAACGCATCGCCGATCTCCGAGGGGGCCGTGAAGTGACCACCGCACGCGAGGGCCGGCACCTGCCGATCAGCGAAGACCAGCTCTCCCGGCTCACCCGCGACCTGGAGACCGCGCACCGCGACACCCTGCCGGCCATGCGCGCCAACGCGGCGGACCTGGCCGAGGACATCCGCTCCGGGCAGGGCGACGCCCGCGACCGCGCACAGCACCCGGACCGCCGCCGCCTCCTGCTGGGCGCCGGCGGACTGGCCGCCGGCCTGGTACTGGCCGCGTGCTCCAACGACGGCAAGAGCAACTCGGCGTCGTCGACGAAGGGCGTCGGCGCGGCGCCGTCGAGTTCGGCGTCCGCATCGGCCTCGTCCACCGGGCAGTACACCGGCGACCTCCAGGTCGTCGCACTCGCGGTGGCGCTGGAGAACCAGGCGGTCGGCGCCTATCAGGCCACGCTGAACGCGGCCAAGGCCGGAAAGCTCGGTACGGTCCCGCCGGCGGTGGCCACCTTCGTGACCACCGCGATGGCGCAGCACGCCGACCACGCCAAGGCGTGGAACTCGGTCCTGACCGCGGCCGGAAAGCCGGCGATCCACAACGTGCCGCTGTCCAACCAGCCCGCCACCCTCGCGGCCCTGGGCAAGGCCAAGAACTACACCGACGTCGCGAAGCTGGCGCTGCAACTGGAGGACCAGGCCGCGCAGACCTACCTCTTCGCGACCTCCAACGTGAAGGCCGCGGCCGGCATCGCCACCGCCGCCAGCATCGCGCCGGTCGAGGCGATGCACGCGGCGATCCTCCACTTCATCCTCGGCCAGTACCCGGTGCCGGACGACTTCCTGCCGACCGACAAGGCGGCCAGCCCCGCGCTCCTGACCGTCTGACCCCGCCGCACGAAACCGCCGGGACCCGGGCGCGGCAGCCCGGTGCGCCGCCCGCACGCGCAGGGCGGCCACCTGGCTGCCGCCCGCAGGCGGCGCCGACGCACCGCGCGAGCCCGCGCCCGGCGCTCCCGAACCGTCCCGCACCGGCCGAACGCCACCCCGCGGCGGCCGCCGCCCTCCCGAACCGGGATCCCTCATGACCGACCGCACCACCACCCGCCGGCGCCGTACGGCCGCAGGCCTCACGGCCACCGCCGCGCTCCTCGCCCTGAGCGCCTGCTCCTCCTCGTCCGGCTCGGGCGGGGCCTCCGCCACCTCGACTCCGGCGGCCACCTCGGGGTCCGCCTCGGCGTCCGGGTCCGCCACCGTCGGCAGCGCCGCACGGATCAGCATCAAGAACTTCACGTTCGTGCCGGCCACCCTCGCGGTGAGCCCCGGCGCGAAGGTCACCGTGACCAACCAGGACACGACCACCCACACCGTGACGGCCACCACCGGCAAACTGTTCGACACCGGCGACGTCCCGCCCGGCAGGACGGCGACCTTCACCGCGCCGGGCAAGCCCGGCACGTACGACTACATCTGCAGCATCCACCAGTTCATGATGGGCACCCTCAAGGTGGCATGACCCTCCCCCGGGCGCCCGGGGGAACGACCCACACCGCGGTCGCCTCCGGGCCGGCGGACCGGCCGGCCCGGACAGGCCGCGGGCCATGGCCGGCCGGTCAGTGGAAGTAGTGGCCCTTCTCCAGGTCGTCCAGCAGGCCGGGGCCGGTCGGCTGCCATCCCAGCAGCTCGCGGGTCAGCTCGCTGGACGCGGGGCTGTCGGCGCCGATGAACCCGCCGAGCCAGCCGAAGTGCCCGGCCGCGTCCTGCGGCGCCACCGACGCGACCGGGAGGCCGAGGTGACGGCCGATCACCTCGGCGACGGACCGGATCGGCACGCCGTCGTCGCCGGTCGCGTGCAGCGTGGAGCCCGCCGGGGCCTTCTCCAGCGCCAGCCGGAAGAGGCGCGCGGCGTCGTCGCGGTGCACGGCGGGCCACCGGTTGGACCCGTCCGCGACGTAGCCGGCCACGCCCTTGGCGCGGGCGACCGCGATCAGCGCCGGGACGAAGCCGCCGTCGCCGTCGCCGTGCACGGTCGGCGGGAGGCGCAGCGCCGCGGAGCGCACACCCCGGTCGGCGAGCGCGAGCGTCACCTCCGCGGTGCCGCGGCGGGTCTCGGGGCCGGCGATGGGCAGGGCCGCGCCGTCGCCGTGGCCGTCGCGTTCGGTGGCGACGGCGCCGGGCAGCACGCCGAGCAGGCCGGAGGCGATGACGAACGGCCGATCGGACCCGGCCAGCACCTCGCCGAAGGTCTCGACGGCGCGGCGGTCGGCGTCCGCAGCGCCCTGGAAGTCGCCGGAGAAGGCGAGGTCGTGCTTGAACGCGAGGTGGATCACGCCGTCCGAGGCGGCGGCCGCGCTCCGCAGCACGTCCAGGTCGTCGACGGTGCCGCGGCGGACGTCCGCGCCGGCCGCGACGAGGGCGTCGGCGGAGGCGTCCGAGCGGGCCAGCCCGACCACCTCGTGACCGGCCCCGATGAGTTCGGGCACCACGGCGGAACCGATCCAGCCGGACGCGCCGGTGACGAATACACGCATGAGGAGGACTCCTAGCGGTCGACCCGGTTCGCCCCGCCGGTGCGGCGCGGTACGAGCCGAGCGATGTCAGTTGCTGTCATCAAACGTAGCACTCGATGTCAGCGCCTGCCATCACGTAGGATCGCGGGCATGAGTCGATGGCAGCCCAACGCGCGCGAGCGGCTCGAACAGGCGGCGATGGAGCTCTACGGCGAGCGCGGGTTCGAGCAGACGACCGTCGCGGCGATCGCCGAGCGGGCCGGGCTCACCGAGCGGACGTTCTTCCGGCACTACGCCGACAAGCGCGAGGTGCTCTTCTCCGGCTCCGTCGCCCTGCAGGACCTGTTCACCGGCGCGCTCGCCGGGGCTCCCGACACCGCGGCGCCGATCGACGCCATGGCCGCGGCGCTCGACACCGTCGGGGAGTTCTTCCGCGACCGCCGCCCGTACGCGCTGCGGCGCCAGGCCGTCGTCACCTCCAACCCGAACCTGCGCGAACGCGAGCTGATCAAACTGGCCTCGCTCTCCGCCGCGCTCGCCGCCGCCCTGCACGACCGCGGCGTACGGGAACCGGCGGCGAGCCTGGTCGCCGAGGCCGGCATCGCGGTCTTCAAGATCGCCTTCGAGCGCTGGCTCGACGACCCCGACGAGCGCGAACTGACCTATTTCGTACGCGAGTCGCTCGTCGAGCTGAGGGCCGCGACGGCAGCCGGCTGACGGGCTGCCACCGGGTCGGCCGCGCCACCGGTCGGCCGACGCCGGTCTCCTGCCCTTCCTACGCCGACAGGGCCGCGCGGGCCGCCGCGAGGGCCTGCTCGGCGTAGCCCCGGCCGAAGAGCACGGTGTGCACCAGCAGCGGGAAGAGCTGGTGCAGCGGGACGCGGGCGGTCCAGCCGTCGGCCGGCGGCGCCGTCTCGCGGTAGGCGGCGAGCACCCGGTCCAGGTGGGGGCAGCCGAACAGCCGGAGCATGGCCAGGTCGGTCTCGCGGTGGCCGCCGTGCGCGGCCGGGTCGATCAGCCAGGCCACGCCGTCGGCGCCCCACACCACGTTGCCGCTCCACAGGTCGCCGTGCAGCCGGGCCGGCGGCTCCGCGGGACCTGCCAGGGCGGGCAGCCGGTCGCAGACCCGCTCGACCACCGCCGCCTCGGCCGGCCGGATCGTCCCGTCGCCGACCGCGCGCCGCAGGTACGGCAGCACCCGGTGCTCGGCGTACCAGCGGGGCCAGTCGGGGCCGGTGGCGTTGCGCATCGGGGCGGAGCCGATGTACGCCTCGACCGGACCTCCGGGCGGTGGCGCCCCGAACGCGGGGGCGCCCGCGGCGTGCAGGGCGGCGAGGCCGCGGCCGAACCGCTCGGCGGCCCCGGGGCTAGGCTGCCCGGTCGCGATCCGGTCGGTGACCAGCCACCGTTCGTCCTGCCCGCGCACCGCGGGCACCGGCACCGTCCCGGCGGCGGCGAGCCACCGCAGTCCGGCGGCTTCCGCCCGCACGGCGCCGCGGCGGTCGCCGCGCTTGACCATCAACGGCGTCCCGTCGTCCAGCACGGCCGCGGTGAGCGCTCCGGAGAGCGTGCGGCCGCCGCTCACCGCCCGTCCGGTCACTCGGGCCGCCGCGGCCTGCGCGGACTCGCCGCCCGCCGGGTCCTGGCGGCCCGCCGCGCGCCGCGTCATGCCTGCAGGCGCTCGCGCACCCAGGCGATCAGCCCGGGAGTCGCCGCCTCGATCATCGCGAGCACCTCCTCGAACCCGGCCCGGCCGCCGTAATAAGGGTCCGGCACGTCCAGGTCGCCGGTGGCGTCGGGGTCGAAGGAGCGCAGCAGCCTGATCCGGGAGGTGCCGTCGACCAGGGCGCGCAGCGCCTTCTCGTGGCCGCGGTCCATCGCCAGGAACAGGTCGGCGTCCAGGTGCTCGGCGCCGACCTGGGCGGCGACGTGCTCGACGGGGTAGCCGTGCGCGGCGAGCACCTCGCCGGAGCGCCGGTCGATGGACTCGCCGACGTGCCAGGGGCCGATGCCGGCGCTGGTGACGCGGACCCGATCGCCCAGGCCCGCTTCCCGCAGCCGCTCGGCGGCGACCAGCGCGGCGGAAGGCGACCGGCAGATGTTTCCCGAGCAGACGAAGCACAGATGCACGGCGCCAGCCTATGGCGTGATCCCGCTGCGGGTCCGGCCCCCGCCCCCATGCGGGGGCCGGACCCCGTCGTGGCCCACCCCGGAGGTGGCGGTCCCGGCCCGGCACGGCGTGCGCGAGCGGGGATGGAACGATTCAGCCGGCGGACCCGTTTGTAGCAGCTCCGCTGACGCCGCACCAGCGTCCGCGGGGGACGAGCGCCGGACGCACGCGGGACGGGTTCCGGACGCACGCGGGACGGGTGCCGGACGCACGCAGGACACACGCGGAACGGGCACACGGCCGGTGCGTGACGGGCACGTCACCGCCGCGGTCACCGCTCCGGGCTGCGCCGCGGCCCCTCCGGTTCCGCGTGCGGCTCGGCCGCGGCCGCCGCCCGGTGGTCCTTCGGGGTCATCGCGTAGGCGGAGCGGAAGGCGCGGGTGAAGGTGGCGTGGTCCCTGAACCCCCAGCGGGCCGCGATCCGGTGCACCGGCAGGCGGCGCAGCGCGGGGTCGGCGAGGTCCTGCCGCGCACGCTCCAGGCGCTGCCCGCGGACCCAGGCCGCGACGGTGGTCTCGCGCGCCGTGAACAGCCGGTGCAGCGAGCCGACGGAGATGCCGTGGGCGGCGGCGATGGTTCGCGGCGTCAGGTCGGGGTCGGCCAGGTGCCGCTGGGCGAAGGCCTCGATCCGCAGCAGCAGGGTGCGGTGGTACGAGTCGTCGGGCACCGCGGTCTCGGCGTCCAGGTGGTGGGCGATCAGTGCGGTCAGCAGGTCGTGGGTGAGGATGCCGACCCGGCCGGCGTCGGCCTGCCGGTAGCCGCCGGAGCCGGTGGCCACGGCGGTGAGCAACTGGGCGAGCATCCCGCCGAAGCCCGAGCCGGTGGCGGCGCCCAGAGGCCGGGCCAGCAGCACGTCCAGCCTGCGCAGCGGCAGGCCGACCAGCGCCCGCGGCACGTGCACCGCCATCGCGGTGCCCAGACCCTCCCCGGCCCTGCCCGCGCCCAGCTGGATGCGGAAGGGCCGCGAGCTGTCGTAGAGGCCGACCTGGTGCGGCGCGAAAACGGTGTCCCGGCCGGCCTGGCTGAGCAGGGCCGTACCGTCCAGGACCAGCAGCACCGACAGCATCTCCGGATCGCTCCGGCCGATCAGCCGCGGGGTGCGCAGGAACGCCGACGGTGAGGCGGCCAGCTCCATCAGCTTCGTCGCGGCGATGTCCAGCTGCCGGAGCGTGGCGTCGAAGCCCGCGGCGCTCTCCGCGACCACCCGCATCGGCAGCGGACTGGCGGCGAAGAGCGCCTCGGTCGCCGCGAGCCGCTCCCGCGGTGGCAGGCCCGCGCTGCTGAACGTCGTCTCGAGCATGTGTCTCCTCCCCCGGAGCCACGATAACCGCGTGCCGCGCCCGCCCCCGCACGCCCACCCGCCCCCGCAGGCCCACCCTCCGCGCCCGCCCCCGCGGGCTCGTCGAATATCGGCTGGCACGCCGTGGTGCGGCTCTGCCAGGGTGCCAGGATGGTGGCCAGGCCGGTGTCGCGGAGCCGAAGGTGTGTTGAATGATCGACTCGTACGGGGACCCGGGCACGCCCGATCGCCGCAGCCCCGCCAGGTACCTGTGGTGGCTGCTGTCCAGCCAGCGGCTCAGAGCCGCGACGGGCGCGCTGCTCGGCACCGTGTGGATGGTGCTGCTGACGCTCGCCCCGTACGTGCTGTCCCGCGCGATCGACGACGGGCTGAGGCCGGGCGACATGGCCGCGCTGAGCGGCTGGACCGCGGTGCTGCTGGGGCTCGGCGGGTTCAACGCGTGGGTGAGCATCATGCGGCACCGCACGATGACCAGGCTGCGGATGGACGCCACCTTCCGCACCGTCAAGGCCGTGGTCGACCACGCGACGCGGCTGGGCGCCGCGCTGCCGCGCCAGGCGGACGCCGGAGAGGTCGTCACGATCGGGGTCACCGACGTCCAGGCGATCAGCCAGTCCCTGACCATGACGGGACCGGGGTTCGGCGGGGCGGTGGCCTACCTCCTGGTGGCGGTGCTGCTGCTGGCGGTCTCGCCCGCGCTCGCCGCGGTGGTGCTGCTGGGCGTGCCGGTCATCGCGCTGACGCTCGGGCCGCTGCTCGGCCGGCTGCGGGGCACCGAGACCGCGTACCGGGCGCAGCAGGGCGGCCTGACGGCCCGTATCGGCGACCTGGCGGGGGGCCTGCGGGTGCTCAACGGCCTGGGCGGCAAGGGGCTGTACGCCGAGGGGTTCCGGCGCGAGTCCGGGGCGCTGGTCGCGCAGGGGTACCGGGTCGGGGCGGTGACCAGCTGGGTCCAGGCGCTCGGCGTCGGCCTGCCCTCGCTGTTCCTGGCCGTGGTGACGTGGCTCGCCGGGCGGATGGCGGCGCAGGGAACCATCACCGTGGGCCAGTTGGCGGCGGTCTACGGCTATGCGGCGGTCCTGGTGACGCCCGTCGCGCTGTTCATCGAGTGCGGTTACGACATCATCCGCGGCCTGGTCGCCGCCAGGAGGGTCACCGACTTCCTGTCCCTCGAACCGGCCCCCCGTGGCGGGCGGTCGGCGGCCGACGCGCCCGCGTCGCCGTCCGCCCTGCGGGATCCCGTCTCGGGTGTCGAGGTGGCGCCGGGGCGGCTCACCGCGCTGGTCAGCGCGCGGCCCGCGGAGTCCGCCGCCGTGGTGGACCGCCTCGGGGGGTTCGAGGAGTCGGCGGTGACCTGGGGGCCGGTGCGTCTCGGCGACGTCGCGGCGGCGCAGGTACGGGACCGGATCGTGGTCGCGGACAACGCGGCCGACCTGTTCGCCGGTCCGCTGCGCGACGTCGTCTCGGGACGCCGGGACCGCGACGACCCGGCGATCGTGCGGGCCGTGCACGCCGCCGTCGCGGAGGACGTCTTGGCGGCGCTGCCGGAGGGGCTCGACTCGGTCCTCGACGGCCAGGGCCGCAACCTCTCCGGCGGCCAGCGGCAGCGCGTCCGGCTGGTCAGGGCGCTGCTCGCCGACCCCGAGGTGCTGCTCGCCGTCGAGCCGACCTCGGCGCTCGACGCGCACACGGAGGCCGCCGTCGCGGACCGGCTGCGCGCCTCGCGCTCCGGCCGCACCACGGTCGTCACCAGTACCTCCCCGCTGGTGCTCGATCGCGCGGACACCGTGTTCCACCTGGTGGACGGCAAGGTCGCCGCCGCCGGACGCCACCGCGACCTGCTCGCCGCGGAACCCGGCTACCGCGCGCTGGTCGCCCGCGGCGACGGCGACGACGCGCCGGACGACGGCGGACCCGGCACCCGGTCGGGCCCGGAGGCACGGGCGGGCACGGACGCCCCGCCGCCGGCCGGTCCGCGGGCCTGCGAGGAGGCCGTGACATGAGCGGCAGGCTCCCCGTCGCCGCGCCGGACGCCGTGCGCCGGGCCGCGCTGCGGCTGGTCGGGGCGGACCGCCGCGCCTTCGCCGCCATGCTCGCGCTCAACGCGCTGGCCGCGGGCGCCGGACTCGTCGGCCCGTGGCTGGTGGGGCGGATCGTCGACCGGGTGCAGTCGGGCGGCGGCACCGGCACGGTGGACCGGCTGGCGCTCGGCATCCTGGTGTGCACCGTGGCGCAGATCATGCTGTCCCGTTACGCCCGCTACGTCGGCCACCGCTTCGGCGAGCGCACGCTCGCCCGGGTGCGCGAGCAGTTCGTCGACCGGACGCTGGCGCTGCCGGCCTCGGTGGTGGAACGGGCCGGCACGGGCGACCTGCTGGCCCGCGGCACCTCCGACGTCGCCATGGTCGGCACGACGCTGCGGGACGCGGCGCCCGAGGCGCTGACCGCCTCGGTCCAGGCGCTGTTCATCCTCGGCGCGGTCTTCACGCTCAACCCGCTGCTGGGCGGATGCGGCCTGGCCGGGCTGGCCGGCATCAGGAGCGCGCTGCGCTGGTACCTGCGCAGGGCGCGTACCGCGTATCTCGACGAGGGAGCGGCGAACTCGGCGGTCACCGAGATCCTCGCCGCCACCGCGACCGGCGCCCGTACCGTCGAGGCGTTCGGGCTGGAGCAGCGGCGGATCGCGGCGTGCCGGGAGGCCGTCGAGGTCTCCCGCCGCGCTAGGACCCGGACGCTCGGCCTGCGCAGCGTGTTCTTCCCGGCCGTGGAGATCTCCTACGTGGTGCCTGTGGCCGGGGTGCTGATGATCGGCGGGGCGCTGCACGCGCACGGCGCGATGAGCCTCGGCGCGGTGGTCGCTGCGGCGCTGTACCTGCGGCAGTTGTCGGGGCCGCTGGACGTCGTCCTGATGCGGGTCGAGCAGTTGCAGAGCAGCGGTGCGTCCTTCGCCCGCGTGGAGGGCCTGGCCGGCACCGCGCAGGGGGTCGCGGCCGCCGCCCCGACGCCGGTCGACGACCGGATCGACGTCGCCGGCGTGCGCTTCTCCTACGACGGGGTGCACGACGTGCTGGGCGGTGTGGACCTGACCGTGCGGCCGGGCGAGCGGCTGGCGCTCGTCGGCCCGTCGGGGGCCGGGAAGACCACCCTGGGCAGGCTGCTGGCCGGCATCGACACGCCGCACGCGGGGTCGGTGACGGTGGGCCGCGTCCCGATCGCCGACCTCAGCCCGGACCAGCTGCGCCGGCAGGTCGTGCTCGTCACCCAGGAGCACCACGTGTTCCTCGGCACCGTGCGGGACAACCTGCTGATCGCGGCGCCTGCGGCGGGCGACCGGGAGCTGTGGGCGGCGCTCGCCGCGGTCGGGGCGGACTGGGCGGGCGAGCTGCCCGAGGGGCTGGACACCCCGCTGGGCGCGGCGGGGCACCGGCCGGACGGCTCGCAGGCCCAGCAGCTGGCGCTGGCCCGGGTGGTCCTCGCCGACCCGCACACGCTGATCCTCGACGAGGCGACCGCCCTGCTCGACCCGCGGACCGCCCGCCACACCGAACGCGCGCTGGCCGGCGTCCTGGAGGGAAGGACGGTCATCGCCATCGCCCACCGGCTGCACACCGCGAACGACGCCGACCGGGTGGCGGTCATGGAGGGCGGCCGGCTCACCGAGGTCGGCAGCCACGACGAGCTGGTGGCGGCCGGCGGCGCCTATGCCGCGCTGTGGCACTCCTGGCACGGTGACGTGCCCGCGGACCGGCCCGCCTGACCGCCCGCGGACCGGAGCGCGCCGCGCGCTTCGCGGCCCCCGCGCTGGGTAGGCGTCCTGCGCGACACTGGTGGAAGACCTGGTGGGAGCCGCGAGACAGGAGGACGACCATGGTGCAGACCCACGCCGAGCCGGGCGTTCGGCATGTGGCGGAGGAAGGACTGAGCGTTCCCGAGGACGCGGTCCAGGGGCCGGGGCAGACCCCGCCGGCCGAGTCGGGCGTGTCGGACCTCGACGGCCCGGAGCGCCAGGCGCTGCGCCGCGGCTGGGGGCCGGTGCCGATCACCCTGATCATGTGCGTCGTCGCCCTGGTCGTCGCGGGGATGATCGCCCAGCTGGTCGCCCTGTTCGGCTGAACGACCCGAAGGACCCGTAGCCGCAGCGAAGGAGTGCGCATGCCAGGGGAGCAGCCGCCGGCCGGTGGTGAGCGGCGGGAGACCGGCTTCGGGCGGCACGAGACCGCCGAGGAACGGGCCGACCGCCGCTGGGGCGACCTCCTCCAGGAGCTTCGGGTGACCCAGACCGGGGTGCAGATCCTCTTCGGCTTCCTCCTCACGGTGGTCTTCCAGCAGCGGTTCACCCGGCTGACCGACACCGACCGGCACATCTACGTCGTCACGGTGGTGCTCGGCGCTGCGGCCACCGGCGCGCTCGTCAGCCCGGTGGCGATACACCGGCTGCTCACCGGCCGCAGGCTCAAGCCGGAGACCGTGGCGTGGGCGTCGCGCCTGACCCTGCTCGGTCTGGCGCTGCTGCTGTGCACGATGGCCAGCTCGCTGCTGCTGGTGCTGCGGCTGGCGACACGGGACGCGGTCGCCGCCTGGCTGGTCGGCGCGATGGTGCTGTGGTTCGTGCTGTGCTGGGTGGCGGTGCCGCTGTGGGCACGGTTCGGCAGCCGTCCGCGCGAGGACTGAGACACCCGCCGCGACCGCCCGGCCGCCCCCGGCGGCCCCGACCGGGCGCCGCCGCTGCCGCGGCCCGACCAACCCCGCACGGCGGGGCCCTTGTTGGGGCTGGGACAGGCGGTCGTCCCGGTACCGGGGCATCGTGCAGTCACCCTGCTGTGGACTACGCTCCTCCTGCGTGCAGTGACAGTCTTGGCGGCGTACCTCCGCCTGGAAGGAGCAACGGGTGACCAGCGGAAAGGCCGCCAAGGCCGCGAGGACACAGGCGGCGGAGGACCGGCGGCGGAAGATAGCCGAGCAGCGCGCCGTCGAGCAGCGGCGGCAGCGGCGTCGCTCGATATACATATGGGGCGGTGTGGGAGCGGCGGTGATCGCTCTCGGCGGCGGCGTGACGGCGCTGCTGGTGTCGCAGAAGTCGTCCGGGTCGATAGCCGGCGTGGTCAGCTACGGCAACCTCGCCCGCAACCACGTGACGACGAAGGTGAAGTACCCCCAGACCCCGCCGGTCGGCGGCAACCACAACCCGGTCTGGCTGAACTGCGGCGTCTACGACAAGCCCGTCGCGAACGAGAACGCCGTGCACGACATGGAGCACGGCGCGGTGTGGATCACGTACAAGCCGGATCTGCCCGCCGCCCAGGTCGCCTCGCTGAAGAAGACCGTCGGCAGCCAGACCTACCTCGACCTCAGCCCCTACCCGGGCCTGCCCGCGCCCGTGGTCGCCTCCGCGTGGGGCAAGCAGCTGAAGCTGCAGTCGGCGACCGACCCGCGGCTGGCCGAGTTCATCGCCAAGTACAAGCAGGGACCGCAGACCCCCGAGCCCGGCGCGCCGTGCACGGGCGGCACGGGCACCCCCACGGGATGACCCGGGTGAGCGTCCCGCCCACCGAGCGGACCGCGCAGGCCGGGCGGTCCGCGGCGGATGCGCCGGCGGCGGCCGGACGGCGACCGTCCGGCCTGCACCGCGGTGTGCAGGTCCTCGTGGTGGCCGTGGCGGCCGTCGTCGTCCTGGTCACCGCGGGGATCGTCGGCCGTGCGGCGGGCGGGCCGGAGGCCCCTTCGGGCAGCTCCGTGTCGGCCGGGTTCGCCCGCGACATGATCGACCATCACGCCCAGGCGGTGGAGATGGCCACGATCGTGCACGACCGGACGCGCTCCTCGGACGTGCGCTACCTGGCGACCGACATCGCGCTCACCCAGACCAGCCAGATGGGCGAGATGCAGGGCTGGCTGGACGCGTGGCGGCTGCCGCTGGGCCGTACCGGTCAGCCGATGGCCTGGATGCGTGCGGGCGGCGACGGCATGTCCATGGGAGCCGGGGGCGGCGGGAGCGTCCCCGCGGGGATGGACCCGGCGATGATGCGGCTGGGCCCGGACGGGCTGATGCCCGGCATGGCCACCACCGCCCAGGTCAACCGGCTGCGCACGCTGGCGCCCGCGAAGGCGGACGTGCTGTTCCTGCAGCTGATGGTCAGGCACCACCGGGCAGGCGTGGCGATGGCGCAGATGGCGCTCGACCTGACGGACAACGCACAGGTCGACCGGCTGGCGCAGACCATGGTCACCAGCCAGCAGGCCGAGATCGCCCAGATGACCCAGATGCTGCACCAGCGCGGAGCCACACCGTGACCACATCACCGCTCTCCCCCGGCGAGGCCGCAGTCGCCGATCCCGACGACGTCCGCGGCCTCCAGCTCCGGCTCCTTCTCGCCGTGCTGCTGCTCGGCTCGGGCGCCGCGCATCTGCCGGTGATGGAGGAGCATCTGCGCGAGGCCGCGTGGATGGGCTCGCTGTTCGCCGCGTTCGCCGTGGCGACCGCCGCGCTGGCCGCGGCGGTCGCCCTGTCCGGCCGCCGTGAGCCGGTCGCCTGGGCCGGCGCGCTGTGCGTGCTGGCCCTGCTGGCGTACG
Source organism: Actinacidiphila polyblastidii (assembly GCF_036353415.1). Classification (NCBI taxonomy): domain Bacteria; kingdom Bacillati; phylum Actinomycetota; class Actinomycetes; order Kitasatosporales; family Streptomycetaceae; genus Actinacidiphila; species Actinacidiphila polyblastidii. The sequence goes on along the minus strand of NZ_JAZEWV010000025.1, from coordinate 40,387 downwards.
CGGCGACCCGGCTCTTCGCCTTCCCCCAGCTCTCCGACGACGTCGGCGACTGGGCCGAGCCCTGGGGCATCGTCTCGGTGGTCCTGGAGGTCTACGCCGCCGCCCTCGCCTTCCTGATCGGCTACCGCGCCCGCGAACGGGACCGGCTCAGGTCCGGGTGACCCCGGGCGGCGAGGGCGGCGCGCCTCCGGGTCAGCCGATCGTCCACTGCTGGAGCGGCGAGCCGGTGTCCTTCTGCTGGGTCGTCAGGGCGCCGTCCGCGGTGGAGGCGGTGGTGAGCAGCAGCCCGCTCTTCACCGACGCGACGGTGGCGGCGCCGCTCGCCAGGCGGGTGACGTTCCAGTGCTGGTTGCTCCCGCCGGTGCAGGTGTACTGGATGACCTGGGCGCCCGCCGCGGTCGAGCCGCCGCTGACGTCGGCGCACAGGCCCGACTCGGCGTTGACGAGCTGGTAGGAGCCGTCGGCCTGGCGGGTGAACTGCCAGGTCTGGTTGGCGCCGCCGTTGGCGGTCCAGGTGATGAGCTGGTCGCCCGCGGTGCGGCTGTGGTCGGGGTCGTCGAGCGCCTTGCCGCCGGTGCTGAGGGTGTGGGCGCCGTCGAGACCGCCGGCGGTGGAGCCGACCGCGGTCATGGTGAGGGTCTGGTCGGCGGCGGTGCGTGTGCCGCCGACGGCGTTGCCTGTGGTGTTGGTCCAGGAGCGGGCCGGGGTGGTCTCGGCGAGCCTGCCGGCCGTGGCGGACAGGCCGATCACCAGTCCGCTGTAGCGGTTGACCAGCCGGTAGCTGCCGTCGGCCACCCCGGCGGCGGTCCTGCCGGGCACGACGAACCACTGCTGTCCCACGGTGGGGCCGCCCGCCGGGGCCGTGGTGGCGGTCGGCGCGGTCCCCCAGGCGCGGGTGGCGCTGGAGGTGGCGGCGACGCCCAGCAGCTGCCCGGTGGCGGCGTTGGCGACGCGGTAGGAGCCGTCGCCGTTCGCGGCGAAGGACCAGGCTTCGAGGGTGGACCCGGTGGCCGCCGCCAGCGAGGTGGTGGCGGCGCTGCCGGAGACCTGGGCGAGCACGCGTCCGCCGCCGGAGCCGATGCGGTACGTCTTCGCCGGGTCGAAGGGCGCGGCGGCCGGCGTGGAGGAGCCGATCGTCACGTTGAGGTACTCCGAGCCGGCGCCGTTCGAGCAGCCGTAGGAGCAGTAGGAGCGGAAGCTCCTGCCGACGATGGTGGAGCCGGTCCTGGTGGCGCTGTCGAGGAACGCGCGGTACCACGACGCGTCGGTGTAGCTGCCGGTGTCGCCGATGAGCGTCCACTTCTGGGTGGCGAGGTTGTCGGTGGCGTAGAACTGCTGCGGCGCCGAGCCGCTCTGGTCGACCGCCTGGGGCTCACCGATGTACAGGCCGAGGTAGGCGTCGTAGGTGATGTCCATGACGAACAGCGGTGAGGTGGGCGGGGTCTTCCCCGCGGCGATCTGCTGGTCGACGGTGCCTGTGTTCGCCGGGTTGTACTCCGACGCCGCGGGGGTGTAGCCGGTGGGCGCGGCGGCGGTCACCGGCATCATGGTGCTCTCCTTGCCGCCCACGCCGGGCTGCGACCAGGAGCCGTCGTACCACTTCTGCCAGCTGCCGGCCGCCATCTTGCCCGACATGGGGGCGCGGGCTGCGTGCTCGTAGAACGCCCGCCAGCTGCCGCCCTTGTCCACCAGCCGCGCGCCGTAGAAGACGTAGAAGTAGCCCGAGGCGGGGTCGGCGAAGAGCCGCTGGTCGCCGTCGCCGTAGGAGTAGGTCTGCTGCGGGAAGGCGGTGGTGTCGCCGCGCTTGGTGCTGTACGGGGAGGTGATGGCGTGGCTTCTGATCGTCCAGGTGCGGCCCTGGTCGGTCGAGAGGGCGGTGTCGATCGCGTCGTAGTGCAGGCCGTCGCCGAAGGGCTGCGGGGTGAACTCGTTGTGGACCAGCCCGTACCAGTCGCCGGTGTCCGGGTCGACCCACACTCCCGACAGGTCGCAGTAGTTGCGCTGGGCGTAGCCGGAGCCGGCGGGCGCGTAGCTGGACTCCAGCCCGGTGGGACTGTTGTTGCAGCGCCAGGTGGTGTCGGCGTTGCGGTCGCTGGAGTTGGCCGGGTTGACGGCGTCGCTGACGCCGGAGCGGGTGGCGGTGTCCATGTCGGCGCCGGAGTAGAAGGTCCAGGCGCGGCCGTCGGCCGCGCCGTAGAGGGAGTGCGCCTCCTGGAACCAGAAGGTGCCGTCCTTGTCGAGGTACGGGTTGGGCGGGGTGTCGTCGGGATGGGTCCACGACCCCTTCGCGCCGACGCTGACGGTGTAGGTGGCCGCTGCGGCCGCCGCGTCGGGTGGCACGGCGGTCAGTGCTCCGGCGATCACGGCCAGTGCGGCCGCCGCGGCGGCGCACAGGAGTCCTGCGCGGGGACGTGACATGGGTTCTCCGCCTTTTTCGTACGGATGGGAGACGCGCGTCGACACGACCGGTGGATGCTCGACGCCTGCCAAGCTGTGCTCAGATGTGCTCATTTGTGGGGTTGAGTGATCAGATTCACTCACTCGGATGGTGACATATGGTGGGTCACGCCCGAGTACATGTCAACCCGCACGGCAGTGCACAGCGGCGCACAGCACCGCACAACAGCGCCTGGCGCGGCACGACTTCGCGGCGGCCCCCGAGAAAAGGTCGGAGCTTCTCGCCCGCCCCCAGCGGTTCCGACCTCAGCGTCGACCCCGGCTGCCAACTGCTCGGCGCACCGGGGCGGTTCTACCTCGACCAGGACGCCGGCCACCTCCGCACCAGCGGGGCCTTCGACGGCGTGGTCGACTTCGACAGGGCCGTCGCCGACCCGGCCGATCCCACCGCCCTCGCCCCCGCCTACGACTCCGGCGACCACCTCCACCCCGACGAGGCCGGCATGCAGGCGCTGGAGAACGCGGTCGACCTCTCGTTGCTCAGCTGAGGCGGTCCGCGCAGCCGGTGGCGGCGCGGAGGTGTTCAGACCAGCGGCTGGCCGCCGTCGACGGCGAGGGAGACGCCGGTCATGAAGGTGTTGGTCAGCGCGAAGACGACCGCCTGCGCGACGTCCTGCGGGGTGCCGATGCGGCGCGACGGGTTGGCCGCGGAGAGGCGGCCGAACAGCTCGGCCTTCTTCTCCGCGCCCAGCGCGTCCCACGCGCCGGTGTCGATGGTGCCGGGGGAGATCGCGTTGACGCGGATCGGCGCGAGCTCCACGGCGAGTGAGCGGGTCACGGTGTTGACCGACCCGTTGGTCGCGGCGACCGCGAGGAAGCCCGGGTCGGGTTCGAGGGCGGCGACGCCGGAGAACAGCACGAACGATCCGTCGGCGGGCATCCTCGGCGCGAAGTGCTTGGCGAGCATGATCGGCCCGACCACCTTGGTCCGGAAGGACAGGGTGATCGCCTCGGGGGTCAGTTCGCCGACCGTCCCACGGGCCCTGGCCGAGGCGGTGGAGACCACGTGGTCGACGCCGCCGAGGTCGGCGGCCAGCGCGGCGATCGAGTCCTCGTCGGTGAGGTCGACCGCCTTCGCGGTCACGTCCGTGCCCCGGTAGCCCTCCTGGAGCGCCGCCAGGTCCCGGCCGGCGGCGACGACGCGCGCACCGGCCGCCCGCGCGGCCTCGACGACGGCGCGGGCGATGCCGCTGCCGCGGCCGACCACCAGCACGGTCTTGTCCTGCAACGGTGCCGACATGACGGTGTCCTTTCCAGAGTGCGGAGTTGCGGAGCGATGCTGAGCGCCGAATCGCCGAGTCGGCGAGCGCCGCGTTCGCCTGTCCGGGCGGCGGCGCCGCCGTCACCGGCTGCGCACCTCGTCGGCGTCCAGGCCGCGGTCGACGCCGTGCGGGCTCACCTGCTGGCCGGGCTCCGGTACGAGGCGCTTGCCGTCGAGCCGGACCTCGACCTTGTCGGCCTCGAAGGAGACCAGGCCCTCGACCCGGGCGACCTCGCGGTAGGCGCGGCGGTACGACCAGGCGGCACGCTCGGCGCCGCCGATGTCGTAGTAGTCGGCGAGTCCCTTGTAGGGGCAGAAGGTCTGCCCTTCGACGGCCCGCAGCCGGCTCTCGTCGACGTCGGCGCGCGGCACGTACCAGCGGGGTGCGAAGCCGGACTCGTAGAGCACGACCGGGTGCTCGGAGCGGGCGACCACGCGGCCCTCGGAGCGGACCTCCAGGACCCGTGAGGTGTCGCGGACGTCGATGCGGTGGTAGGCGTCGGCCGCGTGGCCGAGGATCCGCTCGTCCTCCTCGTAGAAGCCGTCCATCGCGCGCCAGGCGAAGGCGATCCGGCCGGCGAGTTCGGCGGCGTGGCCGGGCAGGCCGACGTGTTCCCAGGCCGCCCGCTCCGCGGTGCCGCCGCCTGCCCGGACGGCGTACCAGGCGGTGTCGCCGAGGTCCTTGTGCCGGGTGACGCGGTCGCCGGCGACCAGCGCGTCCGCCCGCACGTCGGCGCGGGGGAAGTAGGCCACCGGGTAGCGGCCAGGTTCGTGCAGGAGGACGACGTCCTCGCTGTCGGCGATCCACTCGCCGCCCAGCCGCACCCGCATCCGGCGGCGCAGCCGCTCGGCGAACAGCATCCGCTCGGGGAGCGGCTCCGGGGTCAGGAATCGGCCGATCGCGGTGGTGGAGAGCGGTCCTTGCTGCCATGACAGTCCCATGGCCTCGTCCTTTCGATGCCGGCCGCGCCTCAGGCGAGGACGCGTCCGAGGAAGGCGCGGATGTACTGGGCGACGGCGTCCAGGTGGCTCTCCAGTGCGAAGTGCCCGGAGTCGACCAGGTGGATCTCCGCGTCGGGCAGGTCGCGCTGGAAGGCGCGGGCCCCGTCCGGGCCGAAGATCTCGTCGTTCGCACCCCACACGGCGAGCAGCGGCACCTGGGAGTCCCGGAAGTACGCGTGCACCTCGGGGTAGAGCTCGACGTTGGTCGGGTAGTCGCGGAACAGCTTGAGCTGGATCACGTCGTTGCCCGGCCGGTCGAGCAGCGCCTGGTCGTGCACCCAGGTGTCGGGGCTGACCAGCGTGGGGTCCGCGACGCCGTTCAGGTACTGCCAGCGCGTGGCCTCCTCGGTCAGCGCGAACCGCACGGCCGGCTCGGTCTGCGGGCCGGGGGCGTCGGTGTACGCGAACACGCCGTCCCAGAAGGGCTTCACGAATCCGTCGGTGTAGGCGTTGCCGTTCTGCGTGATGATCGCGGTGACGCGCTGCGGGGACCGCAGGGCCAGCCGCCACCCGATCGGGGCGCCGTAGTCCTGGACGTACATCGCGAACCGGTCGACGCCGAGCTGGTCGAGCAGCCCGGCGGTGACGTCGGTGAGCGCGTCGAAGGTGTACGGGAAGGCGTCCAGTCCGGGCATCGCCGACTGCCCGAAGCCGATGTGGTCGGGGGCGATCACCCGGTAGCGGTCGGCGAGCGCCGGGATGAGGTCGCGGAACATGTGCGAGCTGGTCGGGAAGCCGTGCAGCAGGACCAGGACGGGCGCCTGCGGATCGCCTGCCTCCCGGTAGAAGACGTCCAGGCCGTTCACGGTGACGGTGCGGTGGTGCACGGTGCCGGTCATGCGCCTAACCTCCATGGCTGATTTCTGGGGTTACAAAGCCAGTCGACCACGCCACGCATAACCTGTCAACGTGATTTTGATGGTTAGTTTCGACGGCGCGACGAGCCCCGCCCCCTTCCCGCCCTCCCCTGCGCCCGCCGCTACCGCAGGCGGCTCCACCGACCGCGCGCGACGGCGGTGTAACCTGTCAAGGCAGCGTCTACGGTTAGGGGATCCATGGTGGTCGACACGGATGCGACGGGCACCGCCTTGATCGACACAGCGCAGGAGGACGCGCTGCTGGAGCTGCTCAACACCGCGCCGGTGGTGAAGGGCGCCGTGGAGGACCGGCTCTCCCGTCCGGACACCGCCAGGGCCTGGCAGCGGGCCCACGGCGGCACCGGCACCGAGACCGAGCGCCGGCATCTGGTCGAGGCGCGCGACGCGCTCTGGGCCGTGATCCGCGCGGACCGCGCGCCCTCCTCGCTCACCGCGCTGCTCGAAGGCGTCGTCTGCCGCCCGGCCGTCGGCGACGAGGGGCTCGGCTGGCGGCTGGACGCCCCCGAGGAGCGCGGGCCCGCCGTGCGCGCGGTGCTGACCTGGGGCGCTCTGCGCCGCAGCCGGCCGGATCGGCTGCGGCCCTGCGCCAACCCCGAGTGCCGGCTGTTCCTGCTCGACCGCAGCAAGACGAACAAGGCCCGCTGGTGCTCGATGGCGGTCTGCGGCAACCGGATGAAGGCGCGCCGCCACTACGAGCGCGTGCACGGCGTCCCCCCGGCGGAGTAGCCGGCCCCGGGCTACGGTGGAAGGCGGACCGCCGGACGCGCGTCCGCGTCCGGGCGGCCGACTCCGGAAAACGCGACCGGGAGAGCGACATGGCGACGCTGGTGTCGGTGAACGTCGGCAAGCCCAGGGACGTCGACTGGCAGGGGCGGACCGTCCACACCGGGGCGTGGAAGGAGCCGGTCGCGGGTCGGCGGATGGTGCGGCGGCTCAACGTCGACGGCGACGGGCAGGGCGATCTGGCAGGGCACGGCGGGGAGCAGCGCGCGGTGCTCGTCTACCAGACCGCCTCCTACCGCTACTGGGAGGAACACCTCAAGCGCGATCTGGAGTTCGGCGACTTCGGGGAGAACTTCACCGTCGACGGCCTCCCCGACGACGAGGTGTGCATCGGCGACCGCTACCGGATCGGCGAGGCCGAGTTCGAGGTCACCCAGCCGCGTGTCACCTGCTACCGGGTGGGCCTGCGGCTCGGCGAGCCGAAGATGGCGGCCCTGCTCGTCGCGCACCACCGCCCCGGCTTCTACCTGCGCGTCATCGCCGAGGGCCATGTCAAGGAGGGCGACGAGATCGTCCGCACCCGGACCGGCCCCGGCGCGCTGAGCGTCGCCGACACCGACGCCCTGCTGTACCTGCCCGACCCCGACCCCGACCGGCTGCGCACCGCGCTGGCGGTCCCCGCGCTCAGCCCCGGCTGGCGGCAGTCCTTCCGCGAGATGACCGAGAGGAAGCCGCCGGAGGCGGCAGCGGAGGCCGGGGCCGCGGACACCGGTTGGCCCGGCTTCAAGGCGCTGCGCGTCACCCGGATGGTGCCGGAGACGCCCGGCGTCTGCTCGGTCCACCTGGCGCCCGCCGACGGGACGGCGCTGCCGGTCGCGCGGGCCGGCCAGTACCTCTCGGTGCGGATCACCGACGGCCCCGCTCCCCCGCCGGTGCGCAGCTACTCGCTGTCCTCGGCGCCCGGCGCCGACGGCTACCGGATCAGCGTCAAGCGCGAACCGCACGGTCGGGTCAGCGGCTACGTGCACACCGCACTCAAGCCCGGGGCGGTCATCGACATCGCCGGCCCGCGCGGCGACTTCGTGCTCGCCGACGGCACGGAACCCGTGCTGCTGATCTCGGCCGGCATCGGCGTCACCCCGGTGCTGGCCATGCTGCACCAGCTGGCCGCCGCGCACAGCACACGGCAGGTCTGGTGGATCCACACGGCCCGCGACCGCGCCCAGCACGCCTTCGCCGAGGAGGCGCACGCGCTGCTGGCGGCGCTGCCCGACGCACGCGAGCACACCTTCTACACCGGGCCCGCGCTCGCCGGCGCACCGCACGATCCGGCGGTCGTCCTCGGCCGCCTGACCGCGCAGGCGCTGTCCGCGCTGACCGTCCCGACCGGCGCGGACGCCTACGTCTGCGGTCCTGACGCCTTCATGACCGACATCCGCGCGGCGCTGGAGGGCGCGGGCGTCAGCCCCGAGCGCGTCCACAGCGAGCTGTTCGGCGCGCGCGAGCGGATCACCCCCGGCATCGCCGGGGCCTCCGACGCGCGCCCGCACCAGCCGCCCGGCGCGCCGGGCACCGGCCCGCTGATCACCTTCACCCGCAGCGGCCTGGCCACCCCCTGGTCCCCCGGCTACGGTTCGGTGCTCGAACTGGCCGAGGCGTGCGACGTCCCGACCCGCTGGTCCTGCCGCACCGGCGTATGCCACACCTGCGTGACGCCCCTGATCGCGGGCGACGTCGCGTACGACCCGGCGCCGCTCGAACCGCCCGAGCCGGGCAGCGTCCTCATCTGCTGCTCCCGGCCCGCCACCGACATGTTCCTCGACCTGTAGGCCGCCGCGGCCACGAGCGGGATCGGCACGCACGAAGCCCACCGGGTCCGCCGGGTCCGCCGTACCCCCGACGCCGGGTCACGGCAGCGTCAGGATGCGCGGGCCGTCCTCGGTGACGGCGACGGTGTGCTCGATGTGGGCCGCCCGGCTGCCGTCCACGGTGCTGAGGGTCCAGCCGTCGGGCCCGGTGCGGTAGGCGTCGTGGCCGCCGGCCATGAGCATCGGCTCGATGGCGAGCGCCACGCCGCGCCGGAGCGGGTATCCGCGGCCGGGGCGGCCCCGGTTGGGGACATGGGGGTCCTCGTGCATGCGCCGGCCGATGCCGTGGCCGCCGAAGTCCGCGGGCATCCCGCAGCGGGCCGCGCGGGCGACCGCCCCGATGGCGTGGGAGATGTCGCCGACGCGGTTGCCCGTGACGGCGGCGGCGATGCCCGCGTCGAGCGCGCGCCGGGTGGCGTCGATCAGCTCGCGGTCGCCCGGGCGCGCGGCTCCGACGATGAAGCTGATCGCGGCGTCGCCGGTCCAGCCGTCCAGCTCCGCGCCGCAGTCGACGCTCACCAGGTCGCCGTCGCGCAGCCGGTAGCCGGTCGGGATGCCGTGCACGAGGGCGTCGTTGACCGAGGTGCAGATCACCGCGGGGAAGGGGGTCGGCGCGAACGACGGCTGGTAGCCGAGGAAGGGTGAGCGGGCGCCCGCCTGCGCCAGCACGGCGCGGGCCGCCTCGTCCAGGTCCAGCAGCGACACCCCGACGGCCGCCGCCTCCCGGGCGGCGGCCAGCGCCCGGGCCACGACCCGCCCGGCCTCGCGCATCGCGTCCAGCGCGGCGTCGGTCTTGATCTCCACCATGTCCTGCGACTCCTCGGCGAGAAGCGGCGGCGCCCGCACCGGCACCGCCCGCACCCAATTCTTATACCGGTATTAGTATCACAGGCATGGTGAGGACTCCGTTGACCCCTTGGGAACGACACCGCGGCGAGCGGTTCGGCGCGCTGCTGCGCCAGGCGCGCGGCGAGCGCAGCATGGTGGAGGTCGCCGCACGGGCGGGGATCTCCGCGGAGACGCTGCGCAAGATCGAGACCGGCCGGGCGCCGACGCCCGCCTTCTTCACGGTGGCTGCGCTGACGGCCGCGCTGGACCTGTCCCTGGACGACCTGGCCGCGGCGTGCGTCCTGGAGACCGAGGGCGAGGCGCTGAGCGCCTAGCGGCGACGCGTCCGGGACCGCTCAGCGGCGGAGTTCTGGCGTTTGCCTGGTTTCGGCACCGGCATCCGCCGGGACACGCGCGCGCGTCGGCGCCGGGTGCGGTGGGGTGTGCCTACTGGAACGGGTGATGCCGGACCGACGACGGTCCGGCCCGCACCGAAGGAGGTGGGCGCCATGACCGAGACCTTCGTGGGCTCCGACGCCCCTCTGCCGTACGTCAACGTCACCGGCAGTCCGTACAGCATCGACATCACCATGTCCCCGGCCACCGTGAACGCGCTGGCCGACGGCCGCTACCAGCTGTTCATGTTCAAGGCGGTGCAGAGCGCGGTCGGCGGCGGCGTGCCGACCGTCTGGTCCGCCACCAGCAGGTACTCCGCCCTGACGAAGGTCAACTGGACCGAGCAGTACTACGCGTACGCCTCGACCCAGGAGATCCGCAACGGCGTCAACTTCATGGGCAGCGACACCGCCCAGATCAACCTCGGCCAGTACCTGGACGTCGCGGCGAACGCCCTGGTCTCGGTGAGCAACGGCGCCACGCCGCAGGGCATCACCTCGCGCAACCTGACCACCACGCCCTTCAGCACCGGCCTGGCGCAGCCCGGCCCCGGCAGCGCCGAGCCGGCGCCCATCTGCGCGTTCCCGCTGTACGGCAAGAACATGGACCTGATGGTTCCGCTGCAGAAGGTCGCGCTGGTCTTCGCGGCGGCGCCGCTGGAGCAGGGCATGGTCATCGAGAGCTCCATCGGCCCGGCCGTCCTGGTCGACCTCACCAACCAGAACGCGGCCTCACTGGGGTACGACGTCAACAGGGGCTGGTCCTGGAAGGGCAACGTGGCCTCCGACATCCCGGCGGACCAGTTCGTCCAGACCCTGATCGTGCCGACCTCCGACAGCGCGGACAGCCCGGCGTCGGCCTTCGCCACCGAGCCCGTGCGGTCCATCGGCATCTGGACGCCGTCGCCCGCGCGCTGGTACCAGCCGCTCAACCTGATCGCGACGTCCACCTCGGGCTACACCGACGCCCGTTCGCTCGCCTGCCGCCTGACGGCCTCGGCGCCGAACGCCGCGCCCGTGGTCAAGGACGGCATCTACCTGGCCACCTACCGCAACGAGGACAACTCCACCGAGACCTGGCAGGTCAGGTGCACCTACGTGCCCGGCTCGCCGGACAACCCGTACGACTTCGCCAAGATCCAGCGGGCCGACGACCTCTGACCGCCGGCGTCCGGCGTCCCCGGCCGCGCGTGGCGGCGCGGCCGGGGCGCCGGACGGGCGGGGACGGACGGGGGCCGACGGGTTGACGGTTCGAGGGCTCGACGGGGAGGCGGCATGGACGCGGAGGGAACGGCGCGGGGCGGGCGCGGCGGGGCGGCGGCGTCCGCCCTCGTCCCGGCGCGGCCGGCGGGCGCCGTTCCGGCCTCGTCCGCCGCTGCGCTCCCCGCCGACGGCCCTTCGTACCGGATCTCCCTGACCCTGCCGCCGCAGACGGTCAGGGAACTGGCCGCCGGCGGCTTCCGGTTGTGCCTGATGCACGCCGTCCGCTGCGACACCGCGGACGGCGTGCCGCTGGTCTGGGCGACCACCTCCGGATACGCGCCCACCACGGTCCTGGCCTGGACCGCGTCGCCGTACGGATACGCCGCGACCGGCAGCGCGCAGGGCGGCCCCATCGAGGCCCTGGACATGCGGCCGGTCGCCCTCGGACAGCTGCTGGACGTCGCCGCCAACGCCCTGACCTCCCTCGATCCGGCGCCGGGCGATCCGCGCTACGTCACCGTGCGGAGCAGCGCCGCCACGCCCATGGCGTGCGGGACCGCCCAGCGGCCCCCGGTCGGCTCCGACGTCCCGGCGCCCTACTGCTCGTTCCCGCTGCACCGCGGCGCCTTCGTCTTCCTCGCGCCGCTGCCCAGGGTGGCTTTGGCCTTCACCGCGCTCCCGCTCACCGCCGGCACGGCGGTACGCCACCTGCCGGGCCCCACGGTCCTCGCCGACCTGGAGGCCGGCGGTCGCGTCGAGTTGGCCTACGACATCGACACCGGGTGGTCCTGGCAGGACCCCCGGGTCACCGCCGTTCCGCTGGACGGGCTGCGCCGGGCGCTCGTCGTCCCGACCGGATGAGCCGGACGCCTCCCGCCGTGAACCCCGCACCGCGCGCACCCCGTGCGCCGCACGCACCCGCACCCGCACCACGAGCACGACCGCAGCAAGGGAGGCCTTCATGACGGCGCGGACTCCACAGGGCACCAACGGCCGTCCGCCGGAACCGGGTTCGCCCGGCGGCCCGGACAACCAGGACGCGCGCGGCGGCCACCCGCCGTACGGCGGCCACCCGCCGTACGGCGGCGCGCCCCGCACACCGTACGAAACCCGCGAGGCCGCTCGCGAGCACACCGCGGGCGGCCGCGCCCATCCCGCCGAGGCGGGCAGCGCGCCGTGGAAGCCGAGGGCGGCGACCCGCCCGGGGTCCGCACGCGGCGACGACGGCGGATACGCCCGCGGTTCCGGCCGGGGAGCCGAGCCGGCCGCCGACCCCTTCGATCCGCTGTGGGTCGGCACGGCGCTGCGTTCGCTCGCGGAGCGCGCTCTGCGCTGCGCCCCGCCCGGCCCCGGCGGCGGCGTCCGGGGCACGCGTGAGCACAGCGGCCGCGACGAGCCCGCCGGCCCGCCCGACCGCGCCGCGTGCCCGGCCAACGACCTGCTGCTGGAGGCGCTGTGGCCGTGGGCGGTACGCACCGCCCGCGCCCAGGCGGCCCGGCTGCCGCCGGGCGCGGACCGCGACGCCGTCCACGGCGAGATCCTCTGGGAGGTCTACCAGGCGGTCCGCCGCATCGACTGGCAGCGGTACGACGTCTGGCCCGCGCTGCTCAAGGCCCGGCTGCGCGCCGCCTGGAGCGCGGCCGCCCGCGCGGAGGACCCCCTCACCCGCGGCGAACGCCAGGCCCGTACGGCATACCTGGCCAGGGTCGAGGCCGAGACGCAGCGGCTGGGCCGCACCCTCACCTCGGCGGAGCGGCACGCGATCGCGCGGCGGCTGCGCCCGGCCGGCGGCACCGCGCCCATCGTGCTCGGCCGCCGGCTGCTGTCGTCGGCCGGTCCCGGCGATCCGGCCACCGTCCTGCAGGCCGCCACCGCCGGCACCGCGGACGAGGACCCGGCGGTCCTCCTCCAGCGGGCGTGGCTGCGCCGCGCCGTCCGCGTCTGGGTCGCGCACGACCTCCCGGCCGAGCTGCGCCGGGAGGTCTCGGCCCTGCTCGCGCGCGACGAGGCCGACCACATCGGCCACGCCCTGCTGCGCCGCCTCGCCCCCTACGCCGATGCCCTCCACCGGCGCATCGGCGACTGACCCCGCCGCCGCCCGGGGCGTGCGGGAGCGCTCCCGCACACCGCAAACCCGATGTCCCCCGTACGCGTGCAAGAGATCCACCCGTGGGTGAACCCCGGCCCCGAACAGGATTGGCCCCCGCCACCCGGAAGCACCACGAAAACATGATCGACACCACCCTCGCGCTGTTCGACCGTGCCTGGACGCCGACCGTGGTCACCGACCCGGCCGGTGTCGTCCGGGACGCCAATCCCGCCGCGGCCCGCCTCACCGGCCGTTCGGCCGAGAGTTTGACGGGCGCGCCGCTGGCCCGGCTGCTCCCGCCCGAGGCGTGCGCGCTGCTCGCCGCCCGCCGCGCCGCCCGCCCTGACGGCTATGCGGACGCCATCGCGGCGGTGCGCCGCTCCGACGGCCTGCGCGTGCCGGTGCGCGCGGTGACCTGGCCGGCCGGGCCGCCGGGCGAGGACGTGATCTGCTGCCTGTTCCCGTTCACGCCGCCCTCGGCCCACCCGGCCGAAGGACCCGGCCTCCCGTCCCTCACCGGCTCCGAGACCCGCATCGTCGAAGGTCTGGCGCTGGGGCTGACCAACGTCGAACTGGGCCGCGACCTGCACCTGTCCCGGCAGGGGCTCGACTACCGGATCGACCGGCTGCGCCGCAAGCTCGCCGCTCGCAGCCGCGCGGCCCTCGTCGCGCGCGCGTACGTCACCGGCGTGCTCGACCCCTCCGCCTGGCCGCCGCGCGCCCGCGTCCCCCGCGACTGACCGCCCGGCGAGTGCGCCGGCGCCGTCCCCCCGTGCGCCGCCGGAGACTCCGGGGTTCCGGATGCCACCATTCCGTATGGCGAATTCGGACTGGTACCACCGCGAGATCATCGAGCCCGGGAAGCAGCCGCTGCTCTTCGTCTTCGTGGGGCTGCTCGCCGCCTTCCTGTTCATCCGGTTCAGCGTCCGGATGATCCGCTCCGAGGTGTCGTGGTGGCCGAAGAACGTCGAGGCATCCGGGGGGCTGCACATCCACCATGTGGTGTTCGGCATCGTCTTCATGATCGTCGCGGGCTTCGGGCTGGCCTCGCCGGCGGGGCACGACCGGCCGTGGGGCGAGATCCTCGGCGCGCTCTTCGGCGTCGGGACCGCGCTCGTCCTGGACGAGTTCGCGCTCGTGCTGCACCTGGAGGACGTCTACTGGTCGGAGCAGGGCCGGCTCTCGGTGGACACCGTGGTGCTCGGCACCGCCGCCTGCGGACTGCTGCTGGTGGGCGCCCTGCCCTTCGGCGCGGACGACACCTCCACCAACGGGGAGCCTGCCTCGGGCTGGGGGTACGCCCTGACCCTCGTGTTCAACGCGCTCTTCGCCGTGGTCTGCCTCGGCAAGGGCAAGGCGTTCACCGGGCTGATCGGCATCCTCGTGCCCTTCGTCGCGCTGATCGGCGCCGTCCGGCTGGCCCGCCCGGGGTCACCCTGGGCGCGGCGGCTGTACAAGGAGGGCAGCCACAAGGAGCAGCGCGCGAGGACCCGCGACGAACGCGAGGGATGGCAGCGCACGGTGAGGATCACGGTCTACAACGCGATCGCCGGCCGCCCCACCCGGTCCGACCCGCCCCCGCCGCCCCGGTAGGCCGCGCCCGCCCCGGCCCGGCGGCGGCCGCGCGATGCGCCGTCCGGCGCAAACCCCGGCCCGGCACCGGCCCGGCCGCCCGGCGAACCGCCGGCTCCCGGAGCACGCTCCCTGTGGCAGTGCCGCCGGCTGCTCGCCGCCTACCGGTTCGTCCGCAGGCTGCCCGCCCGCTGACGGCGTGCGCGCGGCGCGGGGGGTCAGGCGCCGAGGCGGTCGGCCAGCGCGGTGAGCGTGGCGCCGAGCGGGAGGGCGACACGCAGCGCGGCCAGTTCGTCGCCGCGGGTCGGCCCCTGGTTGACGATCACCACCGGCTTGCCCTGCTTGGCCGCGTGGCGCACGAAGCGCAGCCCGGACATCACCGTCAGCGACGAGCCGAGCACGAGCAGCGCCGAGGCGGCGTCGACCAGCGCGTAGCAGCGCTCCACCCGGGGCTTGGGCACGCTCTCCCCGAAGAAGACCACGTCGGGCTTGAGCGTCCCGGCGCGGCAGACCTGGCAGGACACCGTGCGGAAGGCCGCGACGCGCTCCTGCGGCAGGTCCGCGTCGCCGTCCGGGTTCGCCACCGCGGCCGGCCCGCGGAACCCCGGGTTGGCCTGGTCGAGCCGCTCCTCCAGGTGCACCCGGGAGCTGCGGTCGCCGCACTCCAGGCACCGCACCCGGTGCAGGCTGCCGTGCAGCTCGACGGCCTCGGGCGTGCCCGCGGCGGCGTGCAGGCCGTCCACGTTCTGCGTGACGACCCCCGAGACCAGGCCCGCCCCGGCCAGCCGCGCCACGGCCAGATGCCCGGCGTTCGGCCGCGCGCCCGCGATGGTCCGCCAGCCGAGATGGCTGCGGGCCCAGTACCGCTGCCGGTCGCTCTCACCGCCGATGAACTGCTGGTACGTCATCGGTGTGCCGCGCCGACGGCTGCCCGTCTCGCCCCGGTAGTCCGGAATCCCCGACTCCGTGGACAGCCCCGCCCCGCTGAGCACCAGCACGCCGCGCCCGGCCAGCACCCCGGCGATCGCCTCGACCGCCGGTGCGGGTACGGGCGCCTCGGCCGCTGCCTCGGCCGGAGGGGCGCTGGCGGTGGTGTCCATGCGGGAAGGGTACGTCGCCCCGGCGCGAGGGCGGGAGTGCGCAGGGGCGGGAGCGCGGGAGTGCCCGGAGCCGGGCGACGTGCGGACGCCGGGCCGGCCGGCGGCGGGCGCCGCGCCGCCGGAGGAGCGGCGGCCCGGCGCCCTTCGTGGGGCGATCGGATGCCGGTCGGTGGCCGGCCCGGGGTCAGGACCAGGGGCCGGCGACGAGCCAGCTGGTGTCGTCGGCCCAGGAGGTCGCGGAGTCCCACGCGTTGGAGCCGCCGTCGCCGGCGACGTAGACGGTGTAGTTGTAGTGGCGCAGGTACTTGTCGGTGTAGTTGGCGGACTGGAAGGACAGGCCCTGGCCATTGTTGCCCGGCTGCGGGCAGAAGGTGGCGTCCTGGGCGAAGAGCGAGGTGCCGTCGTTGGCGTTGAGGCGCAGCTGGAAGTTGGAGTGCCTGAGGTACTGGCCGGTGTTGTTCGCGGACTCGAAGGACAGGCAGGAGCCGTTGGCCAGGCCGGCCCGGACCGTCCAGGTCGCGTCGGCCTTGTCGGTGGCCGAACTGGACGAGGAGATCGGGGAGATGACCACGTTGGCGTCCGCGTCGTCGTGGCGGACGTAGTCGGTGGTGCAGCAGGACGTCGTGGCCTTCAGCGAGATCCGCGAACCGGGCGCGGGAGCCCCCGTGCCGGACGAGGAGTTGGCGTAGCCGACGGAGGCGATGTCGGCCTGCACGGCGTTCTCGGTGGCGTCCGAGGGGTAGCCGGAGGTCATGACGCCCTCGTAGAAGGTGCCCGCGGAGCCCTTGCTGTTGTCGCCGCCGATGCCGAGGATGATCGCGCCCTCCTTGTGCATCGGGTTGTAGCCCGAGACGTTGGGGCGCACGCCGCTGTAGAAGGTGGACAGGCCGCCGGACTGGGCGTTGCCGCCGCGGATCGCCCACTGGTTGGCGCCGCCCTTGACCATCGCGGTCAGGTAGCGGTAGTTCACCGTCGGGTCGTTGGCGTTGTAGTGCTGGTTCACGCCGGAGAACAGGCCGTTCTCCAGATCGGCCATCACCCAGGGGCCGTTGCCCGCGCCGTAGCCCCAGACCTTGATGTTGCCGAAGTAGATGGCCTCCATGTGGCCGTTGCCGGTGTCGTTGTTGCTGGTCTCGGCGTTGCCGTAGTCGAAGCAGCAGCCGCCGTTGTAGTGGGTGCCGTCGAAGATGGCGTACATGCCCTCGGGGTTGTCGCCGGTGGCGATCCCGCTGGTGTGGTCGTTGCGGTAGCCGGTGCCCGCGGCGACATACACGCCGTACGCCTTGTGGCCGGCCACGGTGGTGGGCGCCGCGGTGGCGTTGGCGAGGTTGTCGGGGCCGCCGGCCGCCCCGCCGCCGGGCGCCTGGGTGAGGTTGTTGCCGCGGCCCGACTGGTCGTAGACGACCGTGATCACGCAGGTCGTGCCCGAGCAGAAGGAGTCCTGCGTCGCCGCGTTGGCGTAGCCCCCGGCGCTCAGCACGCCGACGTCGCGGGTGGCGCTGTCGGAGGCGCGCCTGACCTGGTAGAGCGGGCCGTTGTACGAGGAGTACAGCGCGCGGGTGGTGCTGTGCGCGGCCACGCAGGGCGTGCCGCCGTTGGCGTAGAGGTCGCAGGGCAGCGAGCCCGCCGCCTGCGAGGACTGGGTGCCGCCGACGAGGACGCCGGCCAGCAGTGTCGCCGTGGCGCCTGCGGACAGGCCCCACTTTCTGAGGTGGTGGAGCAGTCGGGACGTTGCGGGTGCGGACACCGTGTCCTCCTTGCGTGGGGGGTGCCGGGCGTGGGGCCCGGCCTGGGGATGGACGGCCGGAAGCCGTGGGTGCCGGCTCCGGCGCGTGCGGGGGTGCGGGCGGTCCCTGAGCGGGGGAGGGACCGCCCGTGGGCGCGCCGCGCGTCGCCGCGGGCAGCGCAGCGCGAGGTCACGGCGCGACGCCCACCGGGCGAGGCTCACCGCGCCGGCGCCGGAGCGCCGGCGTCACGGCGCGCGGGCTCCGGGAAGCCCACCCGGCGCGGTTCAGCTGCGCCGCGCCACGCTCCTGGCGCGGAGCCGGTCGGCGGTGATGGCCAGGCCGAGGACGCAACCGAGCACGATGTTGGTGTAGTTGGAGTTGATCTGCAGGGTGGTCAGGCCGTTGTTGATCAGTTCGAGGAGGATCGTGCCGGCGGCGATGCCGATGATCCGGCCCTGCCCGCCGACCAGGCTCACCCCGCCGATGACGGCCGCGGCGATCGCGGACAGCTCCCAGCCGACGCCGACGCCGCTGGCCGAGCCCACACCCATCCGTCCGAGCACCATGATCCCGGCGACGGCGGACAGCAGCGAACTGGTCACGTACATCGACACGATGCGGCGGTCGCCGCGGATGCCGGCCAGCCGCGCGGCCTCGGCGTTGCCGCCGACCGCGTAGACCTGCCGGCCCGCGTAGGTGCGTTCCAGGAAGAACCACGCGGCGACGGCGACCACCGCGAAGATGATCAGCGGCAGCGGGATCTGCGCCACGTAACTCTGCCCGACGTCGCCGAACAGCCCGGAGATGCCGGTGATCGAGGTGCCCGAGGTGATGGCCAGGGTGACGCCCTGCGCCACGGTGTACGTCACCAGCGTGACGACGAACGGCGCCATCTTCAGCCGGGTGACGGCCAGTCCGTGGATCAGGCCGACGGTGCCGGCGATCGCGAGGGTGATCAGGATCGCCACCGCCGCCGGCAGCCCGGCGCGCACGTTGAACCAGGACATCAGGATGACGCTGGTGCCCAGCAGCGCGCCGACCGACAGGTCGATGCCGCCGGTGAGGATCACCAGCGACTCGCCGATGGCGATCAGCCCGTACTGGGCCAGGTCGAAGCCCATGCCCTGGAGGTTGACCGCGCTGGCGAACGTCGACTTGTCCAGGGCGAGCGAGACGAACACCACGACGCAGGCGGCGACCACGCCCACCTCGGGTGTCGCGGCCAGGCGGCGCGGGAGCGAGGTGCGCGGCGGCGGAGCGGCGTCCGCCTCGGTCGTCGCCGGCGCGGTGGTGGTCTTCATGCGCGTGCCTTCCCCTGGTTGCCGGCGCCGGGGCCGGACTGCGTGCCCGCCGCCGCGGTCATGATCGCTTCCTTGCTGAACCGGTCGCGCGGGATGTCGGCGACCACCCGCCCGTGGGACATCACCACGATGCGGTGGCAGATCCACAGCAGTTCCTCCAGTTCGGAGGAGGCCACCAGGACGGCGAGGCCGTCCTGCGCGGCGGTGTCGATCAGCCGGTAGATCTCCGCCTTCGCCCCGACGTCGACGCCGCGGGTCGGCTCGTCGAGCAGCAGCAGCTGGGGGTTCGCGGCGAGCCAGCGGCCGAAGACCGCCTTCTGCTGGTTGCCGCCCGACAGGTCGCCGATCGGCTGCTCCTGGCTGTGCAGCCGCACCCCGAGGTCCTTGACGATTCCTGCGGCGTGCTCCTTGTCGGCGCGCGGGCGCAGCACGCCGCGGGTGCTGATCCGGCGCAGGGTGGCGAGGGTGACGTTCCACCGCACGGAGTGCGCGGGGAGCAGCGACTGGACCTTGCGGTCCTCGGGCACCAGCCCGATCCCGGCCTCGACGGCGTCGGCCGGGTGGCGGGGCCGGAAGTCGCCGCCGTCGAAGGACACCGAGCCGCCGGTGCGCGGCTGGGCGCCCATCACGGTGTGCAGCAGCCGGCTGCGTCCCGAACCCATCAGCCCGGCGACGCCGACGATCTCGCCGGCCCTCACGTCCAGGTCGACCGGGCCGAGCCCGTCCGCGGTGAGGCCGCGGACGCCGAGGATGGTGGTCCGCTCGACGGAGGAGGGCGGCGCGAGGTCGGCGCGGGCCAGTTCGCTGCCGACCATCTCGCGGATCATCCGCTCCTCGGTGGCCTCGCCCGGTGCCAGGTCGGCCACCAGCCGGCCGCTGCGGAGCACCACGACCCGGTCGGCGACGGCCTGGACCTCGTCCAGGCGGTGCCCGATGAACAGCACCGCCCCGCCGGCCGCGGCGTGGCCGCGGGCCAGGTCGAGGACCCGCTCGGCCTCCACCGGTCCCAGCGACGAGGTGGGTTCGTCGAGGATCAGCACGACCGGCCGCTTCCCCCACGCCTTGGCGATCTCGATCATCTGCCGCACCGGCACCGGGAACCGCTCGACCGGGCGGTCGACGTCGACGCCGGTCACGCCGACCTCGGCGAGCAGCGCCCTGGCCTCGGCGCGGGTGCCGGCCCGGTCGAAGACCACACGGCCCAGCGGCCGTGATCCCGACCGGGCAGGGCGCCGGCCGAGCAGCAGGTTCTCCGCCACGCTCAACTGGCCGACCAGCGGGAACTCCTGCGCGACCAGCGCCACTCCCAGCTCCTGGGAGTGGTCGGGGCGGCCGCTGTGCAGCGGCACGCCTGCGATGTCGATGCTCCCGGTGGTGGGGGTCACGGTGCCGGACAGCACACCCATCAGGGTGGACTTGCCGGCGCCGTTCTCCCCCACCACCGCGACGATCTGACCGCGCGCCAGGTCCAGGCGCGGGATGTCCAGCACCTTCACCGGGCCGTACGCCTTGCTGACGTCGCGCAGCGAGACGGCCAGGTCGCCGGGGGCCGGGGCGTGAGCAGGACCGGACGCAGGACCGGGCGCCGGGCTCGACGCCGGCTCGGGCGCCTCGGGTCGGGGGTCGGTGGCGGGACGCATCAGCCGATGCCCAGGGCCTTGAGCTTGGCCTGGTAGTCGGTGAGGTTGCCGCCGGTCACCAGGCCGACGCCGGAGGACAGTGTGGTGCCGTCGGACTCCAGGTACGGCTGCACGATCTTCAGCGTGGCCGCCTTGCCGAGCACCTTGAAGGCGGTCAGCAGGTACGCGCCGGTGTAGCCCTGCTGGTACGGCTGCTGGACGACGGTGGCCTGGATGACGCCGGACTGGATGAACTTCAGGGTCTGCGGGTCGCTGTCGTCCGAGACGATCTTCACCCGGCCCGACTTGCCGGCCGCCTGCACCGCCTGGCCGGCCGACGGGCCGTCGTAGGAGTACACGCCGTACAGGCCGTTGATGTTCGGGTTGGTCTGGATCGCGGTCTGCGCGTTGGTCAGCGCCTTGGAGGCGTCCATGCCGTCGCTGAGCTTCTGCACGACCTTGATGCCGGTGCCCTTGATGGCGTCCTCGAAGCCCTGGATGCGCTCGACCGCGTTGGAGGTGGTCAGCGATCCGACCAGGACCACCACCTGGCCCTTGCCGCCCAGCGCCTGCTTCATCGCCTCGCCGGCCTTCTGGCCCGCCTGGTAGTTGGGCGTGCCGAGGTAGAGCGCGGCGCCGTCCTCCTCGGGCAGCGGCGAGTCGATGGCCAGCACCGGGATGCCCGCCGAGTTCGCGGAGGCGATCGGGGCCTTGATGGCGGTCGGGTCGATGGCGGAGACGCTCAGGCCGGTGACGCCCTGGCCGCGCAGCGTCTGGATGATGGAGAGCTGCTGGTCGAGGCGGCCGTTGGCGGGCGCCTGGTAGGTGCCCTTGACGCCGAGGTCCGCCAGGCCCTTCTTGAAGCCGATCTTGCCGGCGTTCCAGTAGTCCACCGCGACGTTGACCACCATCGCCTGGTCGAGCTTCGACAGGTCCTTCCCGGCGAGCGCGGCCTTCAGCGCCGCGTCGATCTTCGCCAGGTCGGCGTCGTTGAAGGTGATGTCACCCTGGATGGTCACCGCCGTGGAGGAGCCGCTGCCCGACGGGTCGGCGCCGCTCGACGAGCCGCCCGCCCCGCTCTTGCTGCACGCGCCGGCGGTGACGACGACCGCCACCGCCATCACGGCAGCACCCCAGCGTCCGCATCTCCGGCTACCGGACCGCTCATCACGCATGATCAACTTCCTGTCCAGAAGGGCCTCACGGCCTTGTTAGCGCTCACATGATGGAGAGCAGAGTGTTGTTCCCACCGACGACCGATGCCCGAACCCGTAACGTCGTACACGATCACGCCGTACCGGACGGCCGGCAGCGGTTCCCCGGTGTCACGAGCGAGTCGGGGTGGCCCGTTGCCGCGCCGCCGCTTCCTTTCGCAGGTGGACCAGGGCGAGGTACTCCTCCCCCGGTCCACCGGGGGCCCCAAGTCCGAAGGGTCGCTCCCACGTTCGCCTTGTGCTCCGTCGCTTGGCAGAGATTGTTAGCGTTCACCGCCATGGCGTCAAGGTGTTACGCCGAAGAAAAACAGGGCGGGTGGAGCGGCCGGGGCGAGCCGTGGCAGAGCAGCCCGGGAGGCCGCCGGGACACGGCCGAGGGCATGCCGGCGCCCGGACGGGCGCGCGACGCCCGTCCGCCGGAACGTGCCTGGCCGGACGGGGTCAGAGGCCGCCCGCCAGCCGGTAGTAGACCTGGTTCCAGCGGATCTCCTTGCTCAGCTGCCGCATGGTGGTGCCCGCGTCGATGAGCAGCAGTTCGGTGCCCAGCATGTCGGCCAGGTCGGTGAGTTCCTCGGTGCCCACGGCGCTGGACAGCACGGTGTGGTGGGGACCGCCGGCGGTCAGCCACGCCTCGGTGGAGGTGCGCAGGTCGGGCGACGGCCTCCACACCGCCCTGGCCACCGGGAGCCGGGGCAGCGGCTCCAGCGGTGGCACCACCTCGATCTCGTTGGCCACCAGGCGGAATCGGTCGCCGACGTCGGCCAGGCCGACGACGACGGCGGGACCGGGACGCGCGTCGAAGACCAGCCGGACCGGGTCCTCCCGGCCGCCGATGCCCAGCGGGTGGATCTCGCAGGACGGCCGGTGCGCGGCGATGGTCGGGCAGACCTCCAGCATGTGCGCGCCCAGGATGAGTTCGCTGCCGGGGGCCAGGTGGTAGGTGTAGTCCTCCATGAAGGAGGTGCCGCCCGGCAGCCCCGCGCCCATGGCCTTGAGCGTGTACAGCAGGGCGGCGGTCTTCCAGTCGCCCTCGCCGCCGAAGCCGTGGCCGTCGGCCATCAGGCGCTGCACGGCGAGGCCCGGCAGTTGCCGAAGGCCGCCCAGGTCCTCGAAGTTGGTGGTGAAGGCGCCGAAGCCGCCGTCGGTGAGGAAGGTGCGCAGGCCCAGTTCGATACGGGCGGCGTACCGCAGGGACGCGTGCCGGTCCGCGCCGGCGGCCAGTTCGGGCGCGAGCCGGTAGAGGCTCGCGTACTCCTTGACGAGTTCGGTGACAGCGGCGTCGTCGACCGCGTCGACGGCGGCGACCAGGTCGTTGACGCCGTAGGTGTTGACCGAGACGCCGAACCGCAGTTGGGCCTCCACCTTGTCGCCCTCGGTGACCGCGACGTCGCGCATGTTGTCGCCGAAGCGGGCCAGCCGCAGGGTGCGCAGGGCGTGGTGGCCGATCGCGGCGCGCATCCAGGCGTGGATGCGCGGCGCCACGGCCGGGTCGGACACGTGGCCTGCCACCGTCTTGCGGGTGACGCCGACCCGGGACTGGATGTACCCGAACTCGCGGTCGCCGTGCGCGGCCTGGTTGAGGTTCATGAAGTCCATGTCGAGGGTGGCCCAGGGGAGTTGGACGTCGGCCTGGGTGTGCAGGTGCAGCAGCGGTTTGCGCAGCAGGTCGAGGCCGGAGATCCACATCTTGGCGGGCGAGAAGGTGTGCATCCAGGCGATCAGGCCCACGCAGGCGGGGTCGGCGTTGGCCGCCATGACCACTCCGGTGATCGCGGCCGCGTCGGTGAGCACCGGCTTCCAGACGACGGCCGCCGGGGCGCCGGGGACCGCCGCGAGCCGGTCGGCTATCCGCCGGGACTGCTCGGCGACCTGGCGCAGGGTGTCCTCGCCGTACAGGCCCTGGCTGCCGGTGAGGAACCACACCTCACGCTCGGAGTTCGACGTCATGGTTCAGGCTCCTCGGTCGGCGGACGGCGCGGGCTGCTGTCCGTACACGTTCTGGTAGCGGTCGTAGAGGCGGTCCACGTCCTCCCGGGCGATCGGCTGCGGCTCGCCGAGCTGGCGGGATATGTGCACCGTGCGGGCGACGTCCTCGCACATCACCGCGGCCTTGACGGCGGCGCGGGCGTCCTTGCCGATGGTGAACACGCCGTGGCTGCGCATGAGGACGGCGGGCGAGCGGTGGCCCTTCAGGGTGTCGACGATGCCGCGGCCTATCGAGTCGTCGCCGATCAGGGCGAACGGCCCGATGGGGATCTCGGCGCCGAACTCGTCGGCCATCGCGGTCAGCACGCACGGCACCGGCTCGGCGCGGGCCGCCCACGCGCACGCGTAGGTGGAGTGGGTGTGCACCACCCCGCCGACCTGCGGCATGTGCCGGTAGACGTAGGCGTGCGCGGCGGTGTCGGAGGAGGGCGACAGGTCGCCTTCGACCACCGCGCCCGCCAGATCGCACACGATCATGCTGTCGGGGGTCAGCCGGTCGTAGTCGACGCCGCTGGGTTTGATGACGAACAGGTCGGCCTCCGGGACGCGCGCGGAGACGTTCCCGGCCGTCCAGACCACCAGTCGGTAGCGGACCAGCTCCCGGTGCAGGTCGCTGACCTGTTGCCGCAGCCGGGCGAGGGCGGGGGCGCGGGTGGCTGCGCCGGAGGGCGGTGGAGGGTTGTCGGGCACGGGCACACCTCTGTCGCGGGTCGGGATGAGCGCTAACATTCGAGGTGAGCGCTCACATGCGCGCTCAGGTACGAGGGCTGCTAGGTCTGGTCGCGCAGCGCCCGCAGGCGGTGCATGACGTCGCTGCCGCCACGGCCGAAGTGGTCGTGCAGCAGGCGGTACTCGGCGTAGAGGAGGTCGTAGGCGGCCGCCCGCGCCGGGTCGGGGGTGTAGGCGCGCGGCTGGAGGCGGCCCATGGCGGCCGAGGCGGCGCGGAGGTCGGGATGGACGCCGGCCGCGACCGCGGCGTGGATGGCCGCGCCCAGAGCCGGTCCCTGCTCGGAGACCAGCAGGTTGACCGGCCGGCCGAGCACGTCGCTGTAGGTCTGCATCAGGAAGTCGTTCTTCAGCAGGCCGCCGGCCGCGGTGAACTCGGTGACCGGCACGCCCGCCTCCTCGAACGCCTCGATGATGGTGCGGGTGCCGTAGGCGGTGGCCTCGACGAGCGCCCGGTAGATGTCCTCGGGGCGGGTGTCCAGCGTCAGGCCGACGATCAGCCCCGACAGGTGGTGGTCGACGAGCACCGACCGGTTGCCGCTGTGCCAGTCCAGCGCCAGCAGCCCGTGCCCGCCGACCGGTTGCCCGGCGGCCTTCTCGGTGAGCAGTTCGTGCGCCGACAGACCGCGCCGCCGGGCCTCGGCCGCGTACGCGTGCGGCGTCGCCGTCCGCACCGCCCAGGCGAAGATGTCGCCCACGCCGCTCTGGCCGGCCTCGTACCCCCACAGCCCGGGGACGACGCCGTCGCGCACCACCCCGCACATGCCGGGGACCTCGGCGAGCACGTCGGAGTTCATGATGTGGCAGGTCGAGGTGCCCATGATGGCCAGCATGTGGCCGGGGTCGAGCGCCCGGGCCGCGGCGCTGGTGACATGGGCGTCGACGTTGCCGACCGCCACCACGGTCCCGGCCCGCAGGCCCGTCCACTCCGCGGCCGCGGCGGTGAGTCCGCCGGCGGGCGCGCCGAGCTGGGAGAGCGGGTGCGCCAGTTTGGCGGTGAAGTCCGCGAAGTCCGGGTGCAGCGAGGCGAGATACTCCGCGTCGGGGTAACCGCCGTCCTGGTGGATGCCCTTGTACCCGGCGGTGCACGGATTGCGGTTCTCCTCCCCCGTCAGCTGCCACACGATCCAGTCGGCGGCCTCGATCCAGCGGTCCGCCGTCTGGTAGACCGCCGGGTCCTCGCGCAGCACCTGCAGGGCCTTGGCGAACTGCCACTCGCTGGAGATCCTGCCGCCGTACCGGCCGAGCCAGCGCTGCCCCGACTCCTGTGCCCGGCGCACGATCAGGTCCGCCTCCGGCTGCGCGGCGTGGTGCCGCCACAGCTTGGGGTACGCGTGCGGCCGGTCCGCGTAGCCCGGGAGTTCGCACAGCGGGACGCCCTCGGCGGTGGCCGGCAGCACCGTGCACGCGGTGAAGTCGGTGGCCAGGCCCACCACTTGATCGGCCCGCACTCCGGCGGCCTGCAGCGCCCGCGGCACCGCGAAGCGCAGCACGTCGCGCCAGTCCTGGGGGATCTGCAGCGCCCAGTCCTGCGGCAGTTCTGTGCCGTCGGGCAGCGCCCGGTCCACCACCCCGTGCGGGTACGCGTGGACGGCGCTGCCCAGTTCCCTGCCGTCCGCGGCGTCGACGACGAGGACGCGGCCCGACAGCGTCCCGAAGTCGATGCCGACCGTGACGGCGGGCGGAACGGTCGTCATTGTGGTCTCCAGAAGGGGGGTCCGGCGGAGCACCGGAGCGGGGCGGCCCGGTGTCAGGGACCGGTGTCGGCAAGGGGCGTCAGGAGGGGTGTCAGGAAGGGGTGCTGCTGCCGCGGACGATCAGCCGCGGCTCGATCACGATCCGCTCGGCGTCGCCCGCGTTCCCGGATTCCAGCCGGCTGATCAGCAGCCGGATGCTGGCCTGGCCGACCGCGGCGAAGTCCTGGCGGACGGTGGTGAGCGGCGGGGCGAAGAACTCCGCCTCCGGGATGTCGTCGAAGCCGGCGATGGCCACCTGTCCCGGCACCGAGAGGCCGGCCTCCCGGAAGGCGCGCATCACGCCCAGCGCCATCTGGTCGTTGGCCACGAACACCGCGGTCACCTCGGCCGCCCTGCGGCGCGCCGCGCCGGCCGCGACCCTGCCCGCCAGCTCCTGTCCGGCCCGGTAGCCCGACAGCGGCGTCCAGTCGCCGACGAGCGGCGCGGGCACCTCGGCGCCCGCCTCCTCCAGGGTCGCGCGCCAGCCCGCCACCCTGGCCCCGGCCTCCAGCCAGTCCGGCGGCCCGGCCACGTGCCACACGGTTCGGTGCCCGGCGCCGAGCAGATGGCCGGTCACCAGCCGCGCGCCGAGGTCCTGGTCCACCGAGACGCCCGGTATGGGCAGCGTGTGGCCGCCCTCGACGGTCACCACGGGGAAGGGCAGCTTCAGCTCGGCCAGCGCGGCGACGGCCGCCCGGTGCGGGACTATCACCACGATGCCCTCCACCCCCCAGTCGCTGAGGTGGTCGATCGCCTCCTCCAGCGCCTTCGCGGTGTAGCGCCGAAGGGTGACCGCCGAGACCATGTAGCCCTCGTCCCGCGCCGCCTCCTCCAGCCCGAACAGGGTGCTGGCCGGCCCGAACAGCGTCGGATTGCACGCCACCACGCCGAGCGTCAGGGTGCGCCGGGTCACCAGGGCCCGTGCCGAGGAGTTCCGCCGGTAGCCCAGCTCCTCGATCGCCCGCAGCACCTCGGCCCGGGTCGTCTCCTTGACGTTCGGGTGGTGGCTCAGCACCCGGGAAACGGTCTGGTGGGACACCCCGGCGACCTGCGCGACGTCCGCCATGGTGGGCGCCCGGCGCGGTCCGGTGCTCTCCGCCGTCTGTGACATGGTTCTCCGATCCGTGATGCTGTCATTGTTAGCGTTCACAGATCGGCCAGTCAAGGCATTGCGACACCCGTGCCGGAGCCGGGGAAACGTACCCGTGTCACCCCCGCGCGCCCGGTCCTGCGGCCGTGGAGCGGCTGCCGGACCGGGCGCGGGACGTGAGGCCGGGGTGTGCGGTCGGGTCAGGGGCCGGTCCGGCCCGGTGCGCGGGGTCAGTGGCAGCCGACCCGGTAGGAACCGTTGCCGGACGCCGCGCCCGGGTCGGTGGAGACGGTCAGGCCGACATACGGGCGGGCGCTGTCCGCGGTGAAGGTGAAGGCGTCGGTGAAGGTGTAGGTCTGCGAGCCCTTGGGGAAGACGGCGGTCTGCGCGGGCTGGGTGACGGCGCCCTGCGGCGCGCCCGTGGCGCTGCGCCACCAGGTGAGGTGCAGCGTGCCCGCCGCGGTCCCGTCGTACTGCACCAGCACGGTGGCCTTGGCCGTCCGCTTGCCGCCGGTGGAGCAGGTGAGGCCGGTGACGGCCACGGAGGCGACGTGCGGCGCCGCCGCCGAGCCGGTGGTCGTGGTGGGGCTGGCCGGGGTGGTGGGGGCGGTGGTGGTCGGGGTCGCGCTGCCGGTGGCCGTGCCCGTCGGGTCGGCGGCCGCGAGCGTCGGACTCGCGGTTCCGGTGGCCGGGGCGGTGGTCGTCGCGGTCGCCGAGGGGCTGGCGCTCGCCGGAGGGGACGCCGTCGTCGCGGCCGCGGTGGGCGAGGTGGGTGCCGGGCCGGAGGTCCGCGGCGTGGTGGCGCCGGGCGCGGCGCTCGCCGGGTCCCCGTCGCTGCCGGAGGCCGCGGCGGTGATGGCCACGGCGCCCGCGACGACGACGGCCGCCGCCACGGCGACGGCGAGGATCTTGGCCCGCCGGCCGAGACGGGGCCGCTGCGCGCGGGCGCCGGGCGCCGCAGCAGGCGGAGCGGCGGGCGGCGCCGGGGCGGGGACCGGCACGAGCGCGGGCACGGGCTGCTTCTGCGGTACGGCGTCCGCGACCGGCAACGAGGCGGCCAGCGCGCCGAGTTCACGCCGCCCGCGCTCCTCCCAGTCCGCACCGTAGGCCGCGACGGCGGCGGTCTCCAGCTCGGCCGCGAAGTCGGCCGCGCTCTCCGGACGTTCGGCGGGGGCGGCGGCCAACCCCCAGGCGACCAGGGGGCGTACCGTCGCCGGCGTGGCGCCGGCGAGGCACTCGTCGAAGACCGCGGTCGCCGCGTAGAGGTCGGCGGCCACCGTCGCCGGGCCGCCCGCGGACCGCTCGGGCGCGGTGTAGGGGCCAGCGGGCGCGGCGACCGCCTCGCCGCGTGACGCGACGCCGAAGTCGACGACCTTCGTGACGCCTTCCGCGGTCACCAGGACGTGCTCCGGCCGGTAGGCGCGGTGCAGGACGCCCGCCTCGTGTGCCGCGTGGAGGGCGAGCAGCGAGTCCTTGAGGACCACGAGGGCGGCCTCGGGAGGGAGCGCGCCGGTCGCCCCCAGCAGGGCGTTCAGGGCGACGCCGTCGACCGGCTCGCGCACGATCGCCGCGTGCGGACCGTCCTCCACGTAGGCGTGGAGCTGGGCGAGGTACGGCGCGGCGACGCCGCCGAGCGCCTGCGCGTCGTCGCGGAACTCCGCGCGGAAGGCGGCGTCCTGGGCGAGCGCGGCCGGCAGGTAGGTGATCGTGACCGCGACGCTGCTGCCTTCGTGCAGGGCGCTGACGACGCGGCCGTTCGTACCGGTGCCGAGGTCGCGGTCGTGCACGTAGCCCGGGGCCTGCCAGGCGTCGGCGCTCCCCTGCGCGGCGGCCTTCCGCGGCCCCGCCGCCTTCGACGTGGCGGTGCTCCTGGCGGCGGCGCCGGACGTCGCGGACTTCGCCGCCTTGGCGGTCTTCGCGACCACGGCGGTCTTCGCGACCGCAGGGGACGTGGCGGGGGCCTTCTTCGCCGCGGCCGGCTTCGAGGCAGCGGCGGTCCTGGCGGGCGTCGCCTTGGCGGGGGTGGCCTTGGCGGGGGTCGTCTTCGCGGGGGTGGCTTTCGCAGCCGTCTTCTTCGCCGCGGTGGACTTGGCGGGAGTCGCCTTCGCCGGAGTCGCCCTGGCCGCGCCCGAAGGTGCCGCCTTCTTCGCGGGGGCGCCCGAGGTCTTCTTCGCCGCGGGGGCAGCGGCCTTGCCGCCCGCGGTCTTCGCGGTCGCCCTCTTCGCGGCGGGCGCGACGGGTGCCCCATCGGCTGCCGGGGCAGCCGCCGCAGTCGTGGCCGCGGCGTTCTCCTCGGCGGCGTCCGTTCCGCTCCGCGCCGAAGTGTCCGGAACCTCCGACGCTGCCTGGGGCTTGCGCCCCCGGGACGCGGTCGGCCGTGCCGCCGGCGTCGCGGGCTTCCTCTGCGCCGGCTGCTTCCGTGCGGCCGGCGTCGCGGCCTGAGCGGCCGTTCCGTCCGTGCCGTTGTCCTCGCCGGGTATGCCCGTGCCGTCGTGGTCGTCCACCTGATCCGCCCCTCGCGCTGCCCTTGTGCAGGAGCCGCTGGTCTTCGGCTCCTCGACGCCCGGTTCCCTGCTCGACTCCACCGGCGGCCGGGCTGAATCCGCCGGGGCCCACGGCGTCCGGTCCGGTCAGGTCCGAGGCGGTCCGGTCCGCTCCGTTCCGGGACGGCCGGGGCCGAGGGATCGGCCGGTCGGCCCGGCAATCGCTCGCACGTCCGAGAGGGGAGCCGTGAGGATCAAGAGGGTACTGCCAACGGGGGCATGCCTCGGACCGGGGCAGGTCTGCGTGCCAGTTCGGCCCCCGACGGTGCCGATGCCGCCGTTCCCGGGGTTCGCGAAATCCTCGCATCCGGCACGGTGGACGGGTGAACGTGGCGAAGGGCGGCCCGGTTGCCCCGGGCCGCCCTTCGCGAGTCGTTCAGACGCGGTCGGCCGCGTACGCCACGAACGCGGTCCACTCCGCCGCACCGAACGCGAGCTGGGGACCCTCCGGGTCCTTGGAGTCGCGGACGTGGACCGTACGGGAGGAGGTCGCCACCTCGACGCAGTCCGGCCCCTCGTTGCTGCTGTAGCTGCTCTTATGCCAGCGCAACTCAACTCTGCCGGCAGAGGAGTTGATCGTCATGTCTCTCCCAGGACCTTTTGGATGAACGCCAAGGACTCCCGTGGGGTGAGAGCCTGTGCGCGGATGATCCCATATTGCGCTTCGAGCGTCCTGACCTCGCTGCGGCCGGTGACAACACGGCTGAAGTTCTGCACCTCGACGTGTCCCACGGTGGGTCCGTTCCCGGGTTCCAGCAAACGAAGTTGACCGCCCATCCCGGCATGGTCCTCGCGATCCGTCGGCATCACCTGGATTTCGACGTTCCTCAACTGGCCGACGTCCAGGAGCCGTTCGAGCTGGCGACGCAGTACGTCGCGCCCGCCGATTGGTCGGCGCAGGGTCACCTCTTCCTGGACGAAGCTCAGGATGGGGGCAGGCCACCGGTCGAAGATGCTTTGGCGATCCATGCGTGCAGCGGTGTACCGGTCAATGGTCTCCTCGTCGAGGAGCGGCCGACGCATGCGGTACAGCGCTCGCGTGTACTCCTCGGTCTGCAACAGGCCCTGGATGTTGTGGTTGCTGTACGAGCCCATGGACACGGCGAGGGACTCCAACTTTGCCAGGTCCCGCACCTTCTTCGGGTACCGCGCGCGCTCCACGTCCTCCTTGAACGCCGCGAGCATCCCGCCCGCGGCCAGCACGTCGTCCGCGGCGTCGAGGAACTCCGCCTTCGGCGCCCGCCGTCCGCGCTCGACGGAGGAGACCAACTCCTCGCTGTAGCCGATCTGGCGGCCCAGCTCCGCCTGCCGCAGGCCCGCCCGCTCGCGCCACAGCTTCACCTGGCGCCCGACGGTCTTGAGGATGTCCGTGGCGCCCTCGTCCCAGTCCTGCTCCTCGGTGCCGCTGCCGGCCTGCCCGGCCGTGCCCGCGGCCTCCGTACCCGTCGTCATCGATCCACCTCCGCCGTGCGTGTCCGGACGCCCGGACGCAGAGCCGGGACGGCCGGACAGGTCACGCTCCGTCCCGGCCTCATCACTGGTCAGCCTATGCACGGACGGCCACGCTCTGTCACGTGAACTCCGAAATCTCCACCCGGACCTGCGTCTTCGTCCGCATGCTCCCCGCGACCCGCGCGGCCGCCGGCATGGCGCGACGCCTCACCCTCGGTCAGCTGGCCGCCTGGGACGTGCCGCACGACAGCGAGCCGGCCGACGCCGCCGCCTCGGTCGTGGCCGAACTCGCCGCCAACGCGGTGACCCACGGCCGCGTCGCCGGACGGGACTTCGAACTGCGGCTCACCCTCGACCGCGACGCCGCGGTGATCCGTGTCGAGGTGAGCGACGCCCGCGCCGAACGCCGCCCGGCCACACCGCCCGTACCGCCCGACGGAGACGCGGAGTCCGGCCGCGGCCTCTTACTGGTCCAGGCGCTGACCCGCGCGTGGGGCGTGTCCTCCCGCGACGTCGGCAAGACCGTCTGGGCCGAAGTCGCCCTTCCCGAAGCCCGTTGATGCGGCGGCGATCGCCGGCGCGGCCGGTCCCCTGGAAGGCGACCGCGCCCTCTGGCACGCTGGGGCACCCAACCACCGGGCGGGGAGGGCATGTTCGAGTTCCTGAAGCTCATGACGGAGACGACCACCCAGGCGCTGTCCGGGGTGGCGGCGCACCGCAGGGACAAGCGGCGGCGCGATCTGGCGGTCGACCTGTTCCTCATCTACGTCCGCCTCAACGAGGCCATGGTGAACGCCGAGGACATCCTCGCGCTGTTGGCGGCGTATGTGCGGCGTGGCGGCAGGCACCGCGAGGAGGCGACGCGCAAGCTGCACATGCGGCTGACCCAGCAGGGTCGGACGCTGCGCCTGGTCAGCAGGGCGATGGCCGCCAGGAGCGCGCAGCTGATCATCATCGAGGCGGCGGAGTACGACCTGCTCAGCCGGATGGTGTGGGGCAAGCTCAGCGACGTCGACGCGTTGGCAGGCGACCTGGCCCGGCACCGGGTGCGCCTGGGTGACTTCCCGTCGGCGCCCACCCGTCGCGCCCGCCTGCTGGGGCGCGGGCGCACCGACGTGGTCTTCGACCCGGAGGACGCGACGAAGGCGGTCGTCGCCCAGGTGCGCCGCTACCTCCGCTCCGGGGCGCCGCAGCGGCGGGTGGCGGAGATCCGCTCCTCGCTGGAGCGGCTGCGCGCGCTGCTGGCGGAGAACTTCTCCCTGGAGGACGTGCTGATCGACGTGGGCGCCCGCAAGAGCCTGTAGTGGACGGCCGGTCGCGGGTGGGCGGCTGCCCCCGCGGCGGGCGGGCCGCTCACCCCGCGCTCAGGCTGGTGCCGCGCACGATCAGCCAGACGGCGGCCAGGGCCAGGGCGCCGATGCCGAGGTAGCCGCAGGCGAGGATGAGGTGGAACTGCGGTATCCGGTCGGCGGGCTGGAACTTCACGAAGGTCTGCATGTGGTGGCGGGACAGGCATGGGAGCAGCGTGTCGGGGCCGAGGTCGGTCGAGCAGAGGCCCTTCAGGCGGGTGTAGTCGACGGCGTGCCCCGAGGAGTCGTACAGGTTCTGCACCTCGCCGGGGCCGATCCGGAAACCTCCCTTGATCTTCAGGTCGTTGACGCTCCCGATGGGTCCGGCGTCCCCCAGCGGGGCGATCGGCCGGAAGCGGGACACCGGCGTCTCGAAGGTGGGGTAGCGCCACTCGACGACCGCCAGCAGGGCGGCGTAGCCCGCGACGGCGCCGACCACGGCGGGCAGGACGCGCCGGATGCCGGCGCCGAGCGCGACGCCCACCGCGAACCAGGCGACGCCGAGCGCCAGCGGCAGCATGCCGGAGTCCAGGAACATGGAGCCGTCGAACAGGCCGCCCTCGCTGACGTCGGCCATCACGTGTGCCAGGTGGTCGCAGACCGCGGCGAGCGCCGCGGTCAGTACCGCCACGACCGTGCCGATCAGGGCCAGCTTGGTCCACAGCCACCGCGCGGGGGACACGTCCTGGCTCCAGGCCAGCAGCAGGGTGCGCTGCTCGTGCTCCCTGGCCAGCAGCGGGACGCCGAGGAACATGCCGACCAGCAGCGGCAGGAACTCCACCACCTGCAGCAGGTCGTTGGCGACCCGCAGCGGCCCGAACGGCGCGGTCAGCGCGGCTTCCTGGGTGCTGCCGCTGGCGCAGGGCAGGTCGTGGCACTGGTGGTGGAGAGCGGTCATGTCGGCGGCCAGGTAGGCGATCCAGCCGGTGAGCGCGGCCGCGAGGAGCACCGAGCCGGCGAGCGCCCAGCGGTGCTGGCGCCAGGTCAGCCACAGCAGGCCGGCCAGGCCGCCGCCCTGTCCGGTGGTGGTGGAGTCGCCGCCGGCGGAGTCGGCGGTCAACGGGGCGGGAGCCAGTGGGGTCATGCTGCGGCCTCCGTGCTCGTGCGGGTCGCCGCGGACGACTTGAGGTAGGTGACGACCAGGTCTTCGAGGGAGAGCGGCTGGGCGTTCCAGCCGGGGGCGACCACCGGGGTGGCGGCCGCCGCGTCGGGCGTGCGGACGACGAACGTCGACTGCCGGGCGGTGTGCTGCGCGGAGACGATCGCGCCAGGGCTGGGCGGCAGGTCCGCGCGCGGCCCGCTGAGCCGGGTGTGGCCGGCCAGCAACTCCTCGACGTCGCCCGCCAGTACCGGACGCCCCGCGGCGAGCAGCAGCAAGTGGTCGCTGACGCCGGCCAGTTCCGCCACGATGTGGGTCGACAGCATGACGGTCATCCCGGTGTCGGCGGCCTCCCCCATCAGCTCGCCGATCACCTCGGTGCGCGCCACCGGGTCGAGGTGGGACAACGGCTCGTCGAGCAACAGCAGTTCGGGGCGCGAGCCCAGCGCGACGGCCAAGGCGACCTGGGTGCGCTGGCCGCCGGAGAGCCTGCCGCAGCGGCGGTCCTGCGGCACGTCGAAGCGGGCCAGCCAGGACGTCGCCCGCCGCTGGTCCCAGACGCGGTTGGTGCTCCGGCCGAAGCGCAGCATGTCGGCGGCGCTGAAGTCCCGGTAC
Organism: Actinacidiphila polyblastidii; assembly: GCF_036353415.1. Classification (NCBI taxonomy): domain Bacteria; kingdom Bacillati; phylum Actinomycetota; class Actinomycetes; order Kitasatosporales; family Streptomycetaceae; genus Actinacidiphila; species Actinacidiphila polyblastidii. The sequence goes on along the minus strand of NZ_JAZEWV010000025.1, from coordinate 6,554 downwards.
AGGGGCTTGTCCTGGGCCAGGATCGCGACCCTGCCGCCCGCGTGGGCGGCCTCCCCGCGGCCTCGCGCGACCGTGCGGCCGTTGACGCGCACGGTGCCGCCGGTGGCGGGCAGCATGCCGCTGATGATGCTCATCAGGGTGGACTTGCCCGCGCCGTTGGCCCCCACGAGGGCGACGACGCGGTGGGCCGGCACCGTGAAGGCGCACTCGCGCAGCGCCCACACCTCGCCGTAGCGCTTGCTCACGCCGTCCGCCTCCACAGCGATCGGTTCACCGCTCACGCGGCGCCCCCCTCTTCTTCCGGCGCGCCGGCGGCTCGCGCCGGCCGCTGCTGTGGCGGTGCGCCGGCCGATCGCGTCCGGCTGTGCGCGTCCTCGGCGATCACCGCGGCGACGAGGGCCTGGACGTCCTCGTCCTCGAGACCGGCCTCCCTCGCCTGGCCGAGCCAGCGGGCGAGCCCGCCGCGCAGCCGGGCCATGACGTGCGGGTCCGCGGTGCCCAGCGACCCGCTGACGAAGGTGCCCGCCCCCTGGCGCGCCTCCACCAGGCCGGACAGTTCCAGCTCCCGGTAGGCCTTGAGCACGGTGCTGGGGTTGACGGTGCAGGAGGTCACCACGGCCCGCACCGTCGGGAGCCGGTCCCCGGGATGCAGCAGCCCCAGCCGCAGGGCCTCGCGCACCTGTCTGACCAGCTGCGCGTACGCGGGGACGCTGCTCGCCCGGTCGACATGGAAGTCGATCACGTCTGGGTCTCCTCTCCGAGGCGTTCGAGAAAAATTGTGCTACTTGAGTAGAACACCAGTCAACCAGCATGAGCAAGCCCGCCGGCACGGCGCCCGCCACCCCTTCGGGTGCGCGCGGCTTGCCCGCGCCGGGCGGGCGGCGTGATATCGGAAAGAGGCCGCCCGGGAGTCCACGCGACGGGGTGGCCCGATTCACAGTGCGCCTGTCGACGCCCCACGCCGGCAGGTGAGTTCACGCAGGTGGAGGCGCTTCCCCCGGTTCGGGCGGGCACGTTGGGAACCGCCGGACGCGGTGGGCGGCGGCCGCCGGGGGCCGGGCGCCAGAGCAGCAGCCGTTAAAATAGGGCGGTTGTCTTGATTTGGCGGCGAGTGCGGCACCTGCGGCGGACTCACCATTGCGGCCACCGGACGTCGATCGTGTCCCGGGCCGAGGGACGAGGAGCGAGGAACGCATGACTGTGACCGTGCCGATCGACGCCCTGCCGGACGAGGTCCGCCCGGCCGGCGCCGCGGCCGCGTACGGCGACCCGCTGGAGCGGCGGGCGCACTTCCCCGGGCGGCCCGCGGCCGAGCCGCGGACCCTGCTGGACGTCCTCGACGCGACCGTGCTGGCCCACCCGCACGAGCCGGCGCTGGACGACGGCAGGTCCGCGCTCAGCTACCGGGCGCTGGCCGCCGAGGTCGGCGCGCTCGCCCGGCGGCTCACGGAGGCGGGTGTCGGCGCGGGCGACCGCGTCGGCGTGCGGGTGCCTTCGGGCACCAACGACCTGTACGTCAGCATCCTCGCGGTGCTCGCCGCCGGAGCCGCCTACGTGCCGGTGGACGCGGAGGACCCCGACGAGCGCGCCGAGCTGGTCTTCGGCGAGGCCGGGGTCGCCGCCGTCCTCGGCGCCGGCCGCAGCCTCACGCCGACCGGTCCCGGCCGGGCCGGCCGCCCGTCCCGGCGTCCCGCGCCGGGCGACGACGCGTGGATCATCTTCACCTCGGGGTCCACCGGGCGGCCCAAGGGCGTGGCGGTCACCCACCGCAACGCGGCCGCGTTCGTCGACGCCGAGGCGGCGCTCTTCCTCCCGGACGAGCCGATCGGCCCCGGCGACCGCGTCATGGCCGGGCTGTCGGTCGCCTTCGACGCCTCCTGCGAGGAGATGTGGCTCGCCTGGCGGCACGGCGCCTGCCTGGTGCCGGTCCCCCGCTCGCAGGTCCGCGAAGGCGGCGACCTGGCGGACTGGCTCGCGGAGCAGGAGATCACCGTGGTCTCCACGGTGCCCACGCTCGCCGCGCTGTGGCCCGCCGCGGCGCTCAACGAGGTGCGGCTGCTGATCTTCGGCGGCGAGGCGTGCCCGCAGGAGCTGGTCGAGCGGCTGGTCACCGAGGGCCGCGAGGTGTGGAACACCTACGGCCCCACCGAGGCGACCGTGGTGGCCTGCGCCGCGCTGCTGACCGGCGAGGGCCCGGTGCGCATCGGTCTGCCGCTGGACGGCTGGGAGCTGGCCGTGGTCGACGAGTCGGGGCTTCCGGTCCCGATGGGCGGCAGCGGCCAGCTGATCATCGGCGGCGCGGGACTCGCCCGCTACCTGGACGCCGCCAAGGACCGCGAGAAGTACGCCCCGCTGGAGTCGCTCGGCTGGGAGCGCGCCTACCGCAGCGGCGACCTGGTGCTCGCCGAGCCCGAGGGCCTGGTCTTCCTCGGCCGGGCCGACGAGCAGATCAAGCTCGGCGGCCGGCGCATCGAACTCGGCGAGGTCGACGCCGCGCTCCAGGCGCTCCCCGGCGTGGCCGGCGCGGCTGCGGCCGTCCGCACGGCCCGCCGCGGCAACCAGCTGCTGGTCGGGTACGTGGTGACCGGCGACGGCTGGGACCGGGACGAGGCCGTGGCGCTCCTGCGCGCGCGGCTGCCCGCCTCGCTGGTGCCGCTGCTGGCCGTCGTCGACGCCCTGCCGACCCGCACCTCGGGCAAGGTGGACCGGGCGGCCCTGCCCTGGCCGCTGCCGGACCTCGCGGTGCCCGCCGGCCCGAGCGCGGCCGAGCGGTTCAGCGGGACCGAGGCGTGGCTGGCCGAGCAGTGGGAGGAGATCCTCGGCACACCGGTCGGCGACGCACGCGACGACTTCTTCGCCGTCGGAGGCAGCAGTCTGGCCGCCGCGCAGCTGACCACGGCGCTGCGCGAACGCCACCCCGGGGTCGCCGTCCTCGACGTCTACCAGTACCCGACGCTGCGCAAGCTCGCCCGGCTGCTGGACGGCCTGGTCGAGGGCGACCGCCAGGCCCGTACCGTGGCGCCGGTGCCGCTGCGCGCCCGGATCGTGCAAGCGCTCCTGCTGGTGCCGCTGTTCACGCTGGCGGGACTGCGCTGGACGGTCGGGCTGCTGGCCCTCGGCGACGTCCTGACCCGGTTCGGCGGCTACGCCTGGGCGCCCACCGCGCCCTGGTGGCTGGTCGCGGCCGGCGGCCTGCTGCTGTTCAGCCCGCCGGGCCGGCTGGCCCTCGCGGCCGGCGGCGCCCGGCTGCTGCTGCGCGGGGTGCAGCCGGGCAGCTACCCGCGCGGCGGCGGCGTGCACCTGCGGCTGTGGACCGCCGAGCGGCTCACGGAGGTCTGCGGCGCCGCCACCCTGTCCGGGTCCTGGCTGGTGAGCTACGCCCGCGCGCTCGGCGCCAAGGTCGGCCCCGACGTCGACCTGCACTCGCTGCCGCCGGTCACCGGGATGCTCAAGCTGGGCCGCGGCTGCGCGATCGAGGCCGAGGTGGACCTGTCCGGCTACTGGCTGGACGGCGACCTGCTGGAGATCGGCGGGGTGAAGGTCGGATCAGGCGCCGTGGTCGGCACCCGGAGCACCCTGCTGCCGGGCGCACGGGTCGGCAAGCGCGCCCAGGTCGCGGCCGGCTCCAGCGTCACCGGCCAGGTGCCGACCGGGCAGCGCTGGGCGGGCTCGCCCGCGGTGAAGCTGGGCAGCGCGGAACGCCGCTGGCCCAAGCAGCGCCCCCGCCGCCACGCGCGGTGGGCGGCCGCCTACGGGGCGAGCGCGCTGGGGCTGACGCTGCTGCCGGTGGCCGGGGCGCTGGCCGCGCTGGCCGTGGCCGGCTGCGTGGTGCCGACCGGCGGCGGTCTCGGCGACGCGGTGCGCGGGGCGCTGATCGCGCTCGTGCCCGCCACGCTGGCCTTCGGCCTCGTCTACGCGGTGCTGCTGCTGGTGGCGGTCCGGCTGCTGAGCCTGGGGCTGCGCCCCGGCTGGCATCCGCTGAGCAGCCGGGTCGGCTGGCAGTCCTGGACGGTCAGCCAGCTGATGGACGCCGCCCGGCAGACGCTCTTCCCGCTCTACGCGGGCCTGATCACGCCGGTGTGGCTGCGGGCCCTCGGCATGAAGGTCGGCAGCCGCGCCGAGGTCTCCACCGTGCTGGCGCTGCCGAGCCTGACCACTGTCGGCGACGGGGCCTTCCTCGCCGACGACGCGCTCGTCGCTCCGTACCAGCTCGGCGGCGGGTGGCTGCGGATCGGGCCGGCGGAGATCGGCGAGCGCGCGTTCCTCGGCAACTCGGGGATGACCGCGCCGGGCCGCGCGGTGCCCGACCGCGGCCTGGTCGGGGTGCTGTCGGCCACGCCGAAGAAGGCCAAGGAGGGCCGTTCGTACCTCGGCATGCCGCCGGTGCGGCTGCCGCGCGCGGCCGACGACGGCGACCAGAGCCGTACCTACGAGCCGCCGGTGCGGCTGGTGTGGGCGCGGGCGCTGGTCGAGGTCTGCCGGGTGGTTCCGGTGCTGGCCTCGGCGGCGCTGGCCGTGCTGACCCTGGCCGCGCTGGCGTGGCTCTGCTCGGTGCTGGCACCGGCCTGGGCGGCGCTGCTGTCCGGCGCCGTGCTGCTGGCCGCGGGCGCGGCCGCCGCTGTGGTGTCCGTGGCCGCGAAGTGGCTGCTGGTGGGCCGGTTCCGGGCGGTGGAGCGCCCGCTGTGGAGCGGTTTCGTGTGGCGCAACGAGCTGGCCGACACCTTCGTCGAGGTGCTGGCGGTACCGTGGCTGGTCGGCGCGGTGCCCGGCACCGCGGTGATGTCCCTGTGGCTGCGGGCGCTGGGCGCGAAGGTCGGCCGCGGGGTGTGGTGCGAGAGCTACTGGCTGCCCGAGGCGGACCTGGTCACCCTGGAGGACGCGGTGAGCGTCAACCGCGGCTGCGTGCTCCAGACCCACCTGTTCCACGACCGGATCATGCGGATGGATACGGTGGTCCTCCGCACGGGCGCGACGCTCGGACCGGGCGGCATCGTGCTGCCGGGCAGCGAGATCGGGGCCGGCAGCACGCTGGGACCGGCCTCACTGGTGATGCGCGCGGAGTCCATCCCGCCGGACACCCGGTGGCTGGGCAACCCGGCGGAGGTCTGGCTTGGACGAGGATGAGGCACGGCTGCACCCGGCACGGTCCGTCCCCCACCGCGAGGGAGTGCAGGACCGTTGAGTCAGAAGCCGGCACCGGACGCCGACCCCTACTTCCCCGGCAACGGCGACTCCCGCTACCACGTGCACCGCTACGAGCTGGCGCTGGACTACCGTCCCGCGTCCAACCGGCTCAAGGGCAGCGCGCGGCTGAGCGCGGTGGCGGGCCCCGAGCCGCTGCGTGAGTTCGCCCTCGACCTCGCCCCGGGCTTCCGGCTCGGCAGCGTCGTCGTGGACGGCCGCGACGCGCACTACACCTACCGGGCCGGGAAGCTGCGGGTCCGCCCGGCGAAGGCGCCGGCGGCCGGCGCGGCGTTCACCGCGCAGGTGCGCTACACCGGCAATCCGCAGCCGGTGCGCAGCCAGTGGGGCGGGCTGGGCTGGGAGGAGCTGACCGACGGTTCGCTGGTCGCCAGCCAGCCGGTCGGCGCGCCGTCCTGGTACCCGTGCAACGACCGCCCCGCGGACAAGGCGTCGTACCAGATCGCGGTCACCGCGCCGTCCCCGTACACCGTGGTCGTCGGCGGCCGGCTGCTCACGAGGACCGCCCGCGCGGGCAGCACCACCTGGCTGTGGGAGCAGCCCGCGCCCACCTCCAGCTACCTGGTGACCGTCTCCATCGGCCGGTACGAGAGCGTGCGGCTGACCGCCGACCCGGCCGGGCCGCAGCCGCGCAGGCCGGTCCCGCAGACGGTGTACGTGCCCGCGCGGCTGCGGTCGCGGGCCGTCGCGGACTTCACCCGGCAGACCGCGATGATGGACTTCTTCGAGGAGGTCTTCGGCGCCTACCCCTTCGACGAGTACGCGGTGGTCGTCGTCGACGAGGAGCTGGACGTGCCGGTCGAGGCGCAGGGCCTGGCGACGTTCGGGGCCAACCACGTGGACGGCGCGCGGGGCGCCGAGCGGCTGGTCGCCCACGAGCTGGCCCACCAGTGGTTCGGCAACAGCCTGTCGATCGCGGACTGGCGGCACATCTGGCTCAACGAGGGCTTCGCCAAGTACGCGGAGTGGCTGTGGTCGGAGCACTCCGGCGGCCCGGACGCGGCCGCGCACGCCGCCACCGCCCACGCGGCGCTGACCCGGCAGCGGCAGGACCTGCGGCTGGACGATCCGGGACGGCGGCTGATGTTCGACGACCGGCTGTACGAGCGCGGCGGCCTGGTGGTGCACGCCGTGCGCGACGCGCTGGGCGACGACGCCTTCTTCCGCATGCTGAAGGCGTGGACGGTGGTCCACCGCCACGGCGTGGTGACCACCGCGGACGTCACCGCCCACGTCCAGCGGTACGCCGCGCGGCCGCTCGACGCGCTCCTGCACGGCTGGCTGCATCGCACGGCGCTGCCGCCGCTGCCCGGCGGCGGCGACCCGCGCTGAGCGGACATGCGGGTGGGGGG
>NZ_JAZEWV010000024.1:0-102879 GCF_036353415.1 Actinacidiphila polyblastidii | reverse complement strand
TGAATGTGCGGGGGTCAGAAGCCGGTGCCGTCCTGCCGTGCGACGGTGGCGGTGTCGTTGCTCTGGTCGACGTCGGTAACACCCGCGGGCAGAGAACTGACCGATGCCACCGCCGCCACGCGGTGCCAAGGCGCGTAGTGACCAACGGACCAGCGGTAGGTGACGGCTTCGCCGGGGGCGAGGTCCCTGGTGGTGATGATCACCCACGGCGGCACAGCGTTGTCGATGACCGGGGCGGGCACCGCGGCGGTGCCGTCTCCACCGAGCACACCGACGGCGTGGATTTCGCTGCACATCCGGCTCGAGTCGCCGTGCTTGCAGATCAGGGGCGGTACGGCGAGATTGCGGACGGTGAAGTACACGCTGACGCCCGCGGGGAGAGTGGTGTCCCCGGTGTTCGTGATCCAGCCGCGGCCGGCACCCCCGAGGACGGTGTTCGGCGCTCCGGGCTTCGGTGAATCCAGAACCAGGGAGACGGCGACGTCGGGTCCCGTCGCGGCGGTGGCCGGACCGCCCGCGAGCAGGGTTCCCAGGACAGCGGCCGCTGATGCCAGGGCGATCCGGCTACGGCGCCGTGCCAGGCGCCTGGCACCGGTCAGCATGTGGTGTGTCACGGGCTTCCTCTCCGCGGGAGTGTGTCGGGGCAACGATCTTGCCGCGCCGCCATGCCCCCCGGACGGAAGGAGTCACAGACTCAGCGAACCCCACCCGCACGGGTGACACTCCACCGTGGCCACCTGGCGGATCGACCCGGAACATCAGCGGCGCCACCGCGACAGCACCCGGGCGCGGACGGCCCGGACCCACCGGCACTCCCGACATCGCCGCGCGGGGGTGACGATCCCTCACCAGGACCGCCCGGACCCGTACATCATGAGCATGATCACCAACACGCGCCTACGCCTGCGCGCGGCCGTCGCCGTCCGCGCTGCGGCCACCTCTGCCGTCCTGATCTCCCCCACCGCCGCATCCGCCGCCACGCCGGCCGGCCCGGACCGCGCCGCCGAGCAGACCCTCACCCTGCCGGTCCGCGACCCCTCGCGAAGCCGCCCGTCGCGGCCGAGGACCGCACCAGACACGGCCGCACCGCGTTCAAGCACCGGACCGATTCCGACAGCGATGCGTCTTCCTTGATCAGGAGTGACACCGAACGTTTTGCAGTCCCCAGCGGTGATCCAGTACGTGACCTGCGGGGCGCCCACGACGACGGTGTCGCGGGCGCGCCGCGTGGCCAGGGCCGGGGCGGGGGCGACGTCCGGACTTGTGGGGAAGGCGGTGGCACGGCGGTCAGGTACCGGGCTGGGCGCCGTTCTCCTTACTGCGGTTGTGCCACGAGGCTCTGTGCGGTGTTGCCGGTGTAGCAGGTCACAGTCGATACCGACGGCGCGCCGACGGTGGGGCCGTACAGGATGTAGGTCTGGCCGGTCTGGTTGTTGTAGCAGGTGGCCTGGACGCGGTACTGGCCGGAGTCGCACTGGGCGCTGCCCTTGCCGTAGAAGTGGCTGCTGCCCTCGGTGACCCAGTCGGTCCAGGTGACGCAGCCGCTCGCGGGGCCGCTCGCCGGATAGGGGGCCGCCTGCACCGTCTCGGCGGTGTTCCCGGTTCGGCAGGTCGCGATGGAGGTGTTCGGGGCTCCGACGGTGGCGCCGTAGGTCAGGTACGCGGTGCCGGACTGCTGGTCACGGCAGACGATCTTGACCTGGTACTGCCCGGAGTCGCACTGGGCGCTGCCCTTGCCGTAGAAGTGGCTGCTGCCCTCGGTGACCCAGTCGGTCCAGGTGACGCAGCCGCTGGTGCCGGTCGCCGGGGAGAGGGCGGCCTGGACGGTCTCGGCGGTGTTCCCGGTATTGCAGACGGCGCTCGTCGTGGCCGGGGCGGAGACCACCTCCGTACCGCTGATCACGTACGCGGTGCCGGTCTGGTTGTTGCGGCACACGATCTTGACGTGGTACTGGCCGGAGTCGCACTGGACGCTGCCGCGGCCGTAGAAGTGGTCGGTGCCCTGAGTCACCCACTCGGCCCAGGTGACACAGCCGGTCAGGCCGGTTCCGACCGGATCGGCCACCGCCTGCACGGTCTCTGCCGTGTTCCCGGTATTGCAGGTCGCGCTGGCGGTCGCTGGCGCGTTGACGACCTCCGTGCCGTAAAGCGCGTAAGCGGTGCCTGTCTGGTTGTTGCGGCAGACGAGCTTGGCCTTGTAGCGCCCGGTGGTGCACTGGACGCTGCCCTTGCCGTAGAAGTAGTTGTTGCCCTGGACCACCCACGCCACGGATGTGGTGCACCCACTCGGATCGGCATGCGGGCTGACGGCACCAGGAGCCGCAGCCGACCCGCTCGGCGCGGTTGCGGCCGGCGGCCGGTGACCGGTGGCCGGGTCGGCGACTGAGCCGGTGGTGGCAGAAGCCGTCGCCGCCGTTGCCGTCGGCTGCTCCGCCGAGGCGGAGGCGGAGGCGGAGGCGGACGCCATGGACAGCCACAGCAGGGCCGCGCCGAGCACCGTTAACCAGCGTTGGGCCGTCACATGGTCCTCCATATGAGGATTGATCCGATGGGTCCTGCGGAAAGTAGCAGCCTGCCGGCACGGTGCACAGGATGAGGTTTCGGCCACCGCAACCGGCAGCCCGCCACTCTGCTTCACGCTGCCTCGTACGAGGCAGCGGTCTCGTCGCACCTGGTGGCGACGCCGCGTTGCCTCAGACAGGCGCGGAACCCGCGGGAGCTGTAGCCCTTGTCGGCGATGACCTGGTCGGGTGTGGAGCGGGGCCGGCCGGTGCCGGTGCGCGGGACATGGATGCGTTCCAGCGAGCCGGACGTGGCCGCGCGCTCTCAGTACCAGTCCATGTCCCGCGGCTGCAGAGCCGTGGAAAACACGGCCTGACGGCTCGTCGAAACGATCCCGACGCCCCGCCGGCCACGGGGCCACGGCCCCCCCCCGACGACGGGCCGTTGGCTGCCGCATCGTCACGCGGCGGTAGTCAGTTCGTGCGCGGGCGGTAACAGACCCGGGTGCGGGGGTGAACAGAGGACAGGCAGCGGTCACCATCGCCTGTAGAGGTTGCACACCGACCGGTCCCTGGGGTCCGGTCACGGGGGAAGAGGAAGACGCATGAACGCGAAGGCCACAAGAGCCGGTTCCGTACGTCGAGGACTGCGCGGCGCCCTGCTGGGAGCCGCGGTGGTCGGGGCCCTGCTGGGGGCCACGGCCTGCCAGTCCTCTGGGGGGGACGACGCCGCCGCCCCCTCGCAGTCCGCGTCGGCCGGGAACAGCGCGTCGAAGAGCGCCGGGCCCACGGCCGGCTCGGGCGCCTCGACCGCGGCCGGAACGGGGTCGGGCAGCAGCGGCGCCGGCGCCGCCACGAAGGACGGCGCGTCGGGGGACGGCGGTGAGACCGGCGGCGGCAACGGCACCGGCCACCAGGACTGCCAGGTCAGCCAGCTCAGGACCGGGGTCGAGCTCCAGGACCCCGCAGGGGAGACCCCCCGGCACTTCCTGCTGACCGTCGTCAACGGCAGCAGGACGCCCTGCGTGCTCAACGACGCGCCCCAGGTGCGACTCGGCGCCGGCGGCGACGCCCCGATCGTCCGGCTGCTCGAGGCGCCGCACGGCGAGCCCGTCGTCGTCGCGGGCGGCGGAACGGCCTACGCCGGCCTGTACGTCTTCGGCAACGACGAGGGCGGCGAGGCGCAGTACGACCAGTCCGACCGGTTCACCGCCACCCTGGTCGCCGGTGAGGGCACCGAGCTCAACGGCACGCTCGTCTTCGACCTGCCCCACGGCCTGCACTCCGTCTCCTACGACGGCGCGGCGCGGGTGTACGGCTGGGCCGGCACCGAGGGCCTGGCGATGCGCCCGATCACCCAGCTCTGACCCGCACCGCTCCAGGGCCTGCCGTCGGGATCCGAGCGGCGTCACGCCCAGCAGGCCCGGCCCCGCCTCGGCGGGACCGGGCCTGCGCCGTCAGGTACCCGGCCGGCAGGACGGTCAGGACTGGATGAGGTCCGTGGGGAACGGGTCGTGGTTCTTGTACGCGTTGATGTAGAGCTTCATCCACTGGTAGTAGATGTCGGAGTGCGTACCGCTCTGGTTCGGATCCATGGGCTCGATGTCGCGGCTGTAGGGCTCGTCGTAGTTGTCGACGAAGAGGGTGTTGCCCGACCCGTCCTGGAAGCGCTGGGCCATCCACTCGTTCCACCAGGTCAGCATGGCGACCTTCGGGCGTACGTCGAAGGCCCGGCTCCACTGGTCGCGGAAGGTCCTGCCGCCCTGGCGGCCGACGGCATCCGGCGCGGTCATGTAGGTGTGCTGCAGCGCCGTGCAGACCGCGAGCTGCTCCGGCGCGCCGCCCGACGTGCCGACCTGCTGCGGGTAGTCCTGCAGGAAGCTCCACTCCTGGTCCGCCAACTGCCCCTGCAGACCCCACATCTTGCGCAGGGTGAAGTGCGTGCGCAGCTCGTCGGGGAGCTGGTCGGTGGTGAGCAGCAGCGGCTTGCCCTGGTAGGCCACGAACAGGTCGTCGTAGGCGCCGGAGGCGTAGAAGGCATTCCACGTCTCGCGCCCCGGGCCTGCCGGGTCGGAGCTGGAGGCCGCGGTGCCGACCCAGGGGACGACGTAGGGGGTGGCGCCGCCGGAGGACCTGATGTCGTGCCAGGTGTCGAGCAGGACCTGCATCGGGCTGTAGTAGAGGTTGTCGCTGCCGGCGTCGCGCGCGCCCTGCACGTTGGTGGCGTCCACCACGACGAAGTCGACGCGCGCGGAGCTGAGCTGGCTCGCGTGCGTCCGCAGCACCGCCACGTCGTCGGACCGGTAGTAGCCGGTGGCCGGCCGGCCCCAGTAGTGGAAGGCGTTCAGCGGACCCCAGGCGGGAGGATTGCCCGTCGCGTGGGAGGTGTTGAGGATGTCGGTGTTGTCGTAGACCGCCACTCCGGGGCCGGCCGCCAGGTTGTGCCAGACGCTGTAGCAGATCCCGACCGCGTCGACGGTGCCGTCGAGCACCAGGGGGCCTGCGGTGAGCGCGGCCGCCGGCGTCAGCGAGGCCGCGGAGGCCCGGCCGGCGCCCAGGGCCACGGCAGCCGCGGCTCCGGCCGCGCCGAGCACGGCCCTGCGACTCAGCGCGGGGGCCTGTGCCACCGGCCGGGGGGCGGCCGGAGTGTCGTCGAACGATGAGAACGCCACGATTTGTCCTTTCACCGAACACAAGCGGGGACATCCGGGCGGGGCGCAGACCGCGGGAAGCCGTCGGGCGCCCGCCGCGGACACCCGCCGGTAGAGCGGTCCCGATCCGCCGCCACGGAGTTGAAACGAATTGAAACGTACCAAACAGCGCAAAGAACGCCACAGGAATCTGCGGTTTCCATCTGCCATGATGCCGGTGAGGCGTGATTAAATCCATTCAATCACTTGGTAAATTTCGACCCGTTCAAAGGAAGCACGCCCATGACAGGTCACCTCGGCGTCGGCAGCCGGCTGATCACCAATCCGGTGCTGCCGGGCTTCCACCCGGACCCGTCGATCCTGCGGGTCGGCGACGACTACTTCCTGGCCACCTCGACCTTCGAGTGGTACCCGGGGGTGCGCATCCACCACTCCCGCGACCTCGTCGACTGGCGGCCGCTGCGCGGAGCCCTGGACGAACGCCGCCTGGTGGACCTCTCGGGCGTCCCGGACTCCGGCGGCGTGTGGGCGCCCTGCCTCTCCTACGCCCACGGCCTCTTCCACCTGGTCTTCACCCGGGTGGACAACTTCGCGGGCGGCTGGTGGGACGCACAGAATTACGTCGTGACGGCGCCGACCGCGGAAGGCCCCTGGTCCGATCCGGTGCCGGTGCACGCCCGCGGCTTCGACGCCTCGCTCTTCCACGACGACGACGGCCGCTGCTGGTTCCTGTGCCCCGCGGGCGACTGGCGGCCGGGCCGCTACCCGTTCGCCGGCATCCAGGTACAGCAGTGGGACTGCGCCCGGCAGCGGCTGACCGGCGCGGCGCACACCGTCTTCACCGGTACGGACGCCGGGGTGACCGAAGGCCCGCACCTCTACCGGCGCGACGGCTGGTACTACCTGATGACCGCCGAGGGCGGCACCTCGTACGCCCACCAGGCGACCGTGGCCCGTTCGCGCACCCTGCTCGGCCCCTACAGCGCCGACCCCGCGGGACCCGTGCTCACCTCACGCGGCCACCCGGAACTGCCCCTGCAGAAGGCCGGCCACGGCAGCCTCGTCGAGACCCCGGCGGGCGAGTGGTATCTCGCCCACCTGGTCGGGCGGCCGGAAAGCCCGCTGGGGCGCTGCGTCCTGGGCCGGGAGACCGCGCTGCAGCCCGTCACCTGGACCGCTGACGGCTGGCCGCGCACTCCCCACGGCGCCCCCGAGGTCCAGGTGGCGGCCCCCGACCTGCCGGCGCACCCCTTCCCGGCGGAGCCGGACCGCGACGACTTCGACGCGCCCGTCCTCGGCCCGCACTGGGCGACGCTGCGCAGGCCGGCCGCGCCCGACTGGGTGGACCTGACGACCCGGCCCTCCCATCTGCGGCTGCACGGCGGCCAGTCCCCCCGCGGCCTGCGCGCCCCGAGCCTGGTCGCCCGCCGGGCGACGAGCCACCACTGCTCGCTGGAGGCCGCGGTCGAGTTCAGGCCGGCGGACATCCGGCAGACCGCGGGCGTCACCGCCTATTACGACAGCCGGAACTGGCACTACGCCTATCTCACGGCCGACGACGGCGGGCAGACCGTCCTGTCGCTGCTCAGCTGCGACAACGGCGTCCGCATCGCCCACCCGGAGGCGGACACGGCCGTCGGCGGCGACGCGCAGGTGCTGCTGCGCGTCGGTCTGGACGCGCGGGACATCCGGTTCGAGTACCGGCTGCCGACCGGCTCGTGGACCGCACTGGGACCGGCCCTGGACGCCACGATCCTGTCCGACGAGTACGCGGGCGACCGCCAGGCGGGCAGCGGGCACGCGGAGAGCCCCGCCTTCACCGGCGCCTTCCTCGGCCTGTGGGTCCAGGACATCGGGGCGGAGGGCGGCTACGCCGACTTCGGGTACGCCACCTACCGGGCGCGCTGAACCGAGCGGCCGGACGCGTTTCCAGGAGCGGGCATCGCGCGCGACGCGTGCGGCGCCAGGTGCGGGCACGGGTCGGCGCGGACCGGCCGCGCGACGGTTGTCTGAAGCCCCCCGGCTTCCGGCCGTGCACCGGCCGTCCCCCCATGCGAATCACCGCACCCTGCAACGGCGTCACCGGACAGCGGAACGGGTCCGCGGGGGGGCTGGGGGGGCTGGGAGGCTGGGGGGGATCGGCGATCACCGTGCCTCGACATGTCGACGCGTTCTGACCGCACTGGAGGATTCACCGGCTGCCGCTTGTGCCCGGACTGGGCGGGCCGTCGTCGACCGGGCGGGCGGCTGTGCGCCCCGGCGCGACTGGCACGCGGCGGGCATCGGCACAGCGTTTGACCCTCACGCGGCGTCATGCTGCATGGTCGTGGCGTGGAAGAGAACCTCACCGTGGGACGGGTGGCGGAGCTGGCCGGCGTGACCGTCCGCACGCTGCACCACTATGACGACATCGGCCTCGTGCGGCCGTCCGCGCGGACCGGCGCGGGGTACCGCGCCTACGCGGCGGGCGATGTGGAGCGACTGCGGGAGGTCCTCGCCTACCGGCGGCTGGGCTTCGCACTGCGCGAGATCGCGGATCTGGTCGACGACCCGGCCACCGACACCGTCGCGCACCTGCTCCGGCTGCGCGGCCTGCTGCTGGAACAGCGTGACCGAGCCGCCGCCATGGTGACGGCCATAGACAGAGAACTGGAGGCACGGGCGATGGGCATCGAGACCACACCGGAGGACCAACTGAAGGTGTTCGGCGCGCAGTTGTACGAAGTCATCGGGTCCGCCTACCCGGCGACCCGGCGCACCGAGCCGCGGATCGCCGCGCAGATCTGGGACGCGCTCGGAGACGCACGGACGGTACTGAACGTCGGGGCGGGCACCGGGTCCTACGAGCCCCCCGACCGGGACGTCACCGCGGTGGAACCCTCGGCGGTCATGCGCGCACAGCGCCCCGCCGGCGCGGCGCCCTGCGTCGCCGCCCGCGCGGAGAGCCTCCCTTTCGAGGACCGGTCCTTCGACGCCGCGATGGCCTTCAGCACCGTTCACCACTGGCAGGACCCCATCGCCGGGCTCCGCGAGATGCAGCGCGTGGCCCGCCGCGTGGTGGTCTTCACCCACGACACCACCGACTCCGGCTGGCGCCACCGGTTCTGGCTCACCCGCGACTACCTGCCCGACGTCGCCCGCCTCGTCGCCGGCCGCCCCTCGCTGGACGAGCTCGCCGACGCGATCGGCGCCCGCACACAACCGGTACCCATCCCCTGGGACTGCGCCGACGGATTCCTGGAGGCACACTGGCGCCGACCCGAGGCATACCTGGAGCAACACGTGCGCCGCGCGGTGTCGGTGTGGACCAGAGTCGGACCGAAAGCCGAACAACGCGCGGTCGACAGCCTCCGCGACGACCTCTCCTCCGGCCGATGGACCGACCGCAACCACCACCTCACCGACCTCGACACGGCGGAACTCGGTCTCCGCCTCCTCGTCGGCTAGCAGAGGGGCTGTCGCCGGAGGAGTCGGCGTGACGCCGGCGCCGGCGGTCCCGGGGCACAGGTGCTAGTCCCGCCCGGCCTCACCGACGTCCAGGCGTTGCAGCACCTCCCGGCGCCGCCGCTGCGTGGCCTGCTTGCCGTACATGTACAGGAAGGGCCATTGCGGACCGTCGAACTGCGCGGGAATCCAGCCCAGGCGCTTGCCCAGACCGTTGCCGACGTCGTACGCGCAGGTGAGCATGCCGAGGACACCCAGGGTGTCCTGGGACAGGGCGACGCCCAGGGCCGCCGTGCTCACTCCCACCGCTGCCGTGGCGAAGTCGAGCGTGGGTGCCAGCCGCCGGCCGAGCCCGGCGGTGGAGAAGCCGTCGAAACGCCCACCGGCCAGGCCGTCCCGCAGGGCGCGGCTGGCCTTCTCGTCGACCCGGCGCGGGTCCTCGCGCTTGACCTCCTCCGCGAGCGCGGCGAACCAGGCCACCAGCATGGTGTGGCCTTCGTGGCCGATGAAGTCGGCCAGATCGGCCCGGCGCGGTTCGAGCCTGCCCAGGTCCTCCACCAGGGTCCGGGTGAGGGTGCCCAGGTTGTGGTGGGTCCTGGCCAGCCGCCGCTGTTCCCCGATCCGCGCGGTCGGGCCACCGTCCGCGGGGATGGAGCTGATGATCTTCAAGAAGCGCGCGTCGGAGGGTGCGAGCAGCACGGGGCACTCCGCGTCCGCGTCGATGATGGCCTGCCCGTGGTTGTAGGCGTCCCGCAGGACCGCGCAGGCGACCTTCCGGCGGTCGTCCGGCAGCCGCTGAACCGCCTCGTGGGTGCCCGCCGGTATGCGGTCGCCTGCCCGGCTGCCGTGGCCGATCCGGTACCAGCGATCGACCTCCCCCGGGTGCGAGTCGACATACTCCCGCGCCCACCGCGCGCCGTCCTCCTCCCTGGCGGCCAGCACCCTGCGGCGCCGGGGATCGGGTTCGCTCTCGTCGTTCTCGAAGATCGCCTTCAGCGCGTCGTCGACCGGCGGGCACCAGCGCGCGCCCTCCCAGGGGTGGTCGTCGCGCTTGCGGCGGTCGGTCAGCCACTCACGGCGGGCGATGATGCGCAGGTGGCCCTGCTCCACGTAGCGCAGCAGTTGGCCGACACTGATCGGCCAGCGCCCGGAGGCCAGCTCCACGCTGGAGGGCGCCCAGACGTTGAGCGGGCTGCTCACGGCCAGCATCCGGTGGAGGTTCTCGTATCCGAGCTGCCCGTACTGGCTGATGTGGCAGAAGGTCGGGAAGGAGCCCGGCTCGCTCATGCCCGACTCACCGGGCGGGGGAAGACGTCGGGCGCGGCCGGATCGTAGGGTCCGTCGGTCATGCCGATGATCCGCAGCTGCGCGGCGCCCTCGTTGACGACGGCGTGCGAGCTGAGCTGGGGAACCGTCACCAGCACGGCGCCCGTCCCCTCGAACCGGCGCCGCCGGACCGCGGTGCCCTCCCCGTCGTCCCAGTGCAGCGACCATGCCTCGCAGTGCATCACCAGGAGCAGCTCGCGGCGCGTCATATGGAAGTGATCGCCGCGAACAGCCCCCGGCACCAGGGTCGTCGCGTGCACGTCGGCGACGGCCCCCAGTGCTCGCAGGGCTTCTGGCGGGAGCACGAAACTGCTCCCGCGCACATCACCGTTGTCCTTCAGGACCTCGACCGACAATCCGGAGCGCGTCATGGTCGGATTGTCCCCGCACGGTCTCCCGCCGGGCAGCGGTTCCGCCAACCTGTGTCCCGGCGAAGGGCCGCGGGCCGCCGCACTCGCTCCCGCCGGGGTGCGCCCGGCCTGCGCGCGGGCAGCCGTACGCCGGCTCGGGGGGCCCGGGGCGCCGGGGCGCCGGGAACGCGCCCGTACCGGCAAGCCCGCCCGCACGGCGGCCGGCGGCATTACCGTAGGCGTATGGCGAGCCATCACCACAGCGAGAATCCCTGGCGAGTGAGGGTCGACGACGCGGATGGCTCGCCGTGCGGGGCCGGGGTGCTGCTGGACGAGCGGCATGTGCTCACCTGCGCGCACGTCGTGCGGTACGCCGGGGCCGCTCCGGAGGGCAGCGTGCCGCACGTGCGGATCAGCAGCGTCGCCTGCCACCCGGAGTGGAGCCGCACCGCGCGGGTCGCCCCGGAGTCCTGGGTGCACCGCAACGGCACCCGGCGCGGTGACGTGGCGCTGCTCGAACTCGACGAGCCGACGGACTGCGGGACCCGCACGGCGCTGTGGCAGGCGCCCATCTCCGGCGGCCGGGTGCGGGTGTACGGCTTCCCCGCCGCCGAGCCGTACGGCATCGGGACGGACGCCGAACTGGCCGGCTCCGGCGGCCGTGAGGGCGAGTGGGGTCTGCTGAACCAGGTGCACGCGGGCGGTCCGTGGATCGAGCGGGGCTACTCGGGCGCCGGAGTGATGGCGCTGGGCGGCGAGTTCGACGGGCGCGTCATCGGCATCGTGGTCGCCGACTACGTCAACGGCGGCGCCAGGGCGGCCTGGATGCTGCCGACCGAGGCGGTGCTGGCCTACCTGCCGCAGATCGGGCCGGCCGGCGGCGGCCGCGCCAACCGGCTGGGTCCGGCCGGCGCCGACTGGCCCGACGACGTGCTGGGCGACACCTTGCGGCTCGCGCTGACGCAGGAACTGACCCGGCTGCTCGACGGCGGCTGGTCGGGAACCGTCGTGGTCCGCACCGGCGGGGCGACCGGTACCGGCGACTCGTGGCTGGTACGCCTGGTGCGGACCGCCGATCCGGCGGCCCGGGCCACCGTCACGGACGCCGAACTCACCGACGCGCCCGGGGACACCGTCCTCGGGCTGGGCGCGATCGACGCGGCGTTCGACGCGCGCGGCCGGTCCGCCGCCGAGGTGCGGGGCTATCTCGCGGACCGGTTCGGGCTGCGTCGGGACGATCCGGGGTTCGTCCGCCAGTTCCTTCGGCTGCGGCCCGCGCCCTGCGTGGTGGTGGCCGGCATCGACCGGGCCACCGACCCGGACGTGCTGATGGCCGAGGTGCTGGGGCCGCTGGCCGCCCGCGCCCGCTCACGCGGCATCAGGCTGGTCCTGGGATTCGAGGGGCCGCCGCCGGCCGGGCTCGCCCACGAGGTGTCGCTGGACCCCGAACCGCTGACCGGCGGCTCGCCGGCGGGCTCCCACGGGGTGGTGAGCGCGGCGGCAGCCGCGGCAGCCGTCGAGCGGCTCGCCGCGGAGGAGACCGCGGCGGCCCGGTTGCAGACCGAGTGGGGACTGAAGTTCTTCGCGCCGCCGCAGCTGCCGCAGAGCCTCGCGCCGCGCCTGCGGGTGCGATTAGCCGTCGCCCGCGGCACCGAGCCGAACGGCGAGGTCACCGCGGTGCACGAGCAGGCGGTCGCGGCGCGGGCCGCCGTCGCCCGCTACGACCGCGACCTGCGGCGGCTCGCCGACACCTGTGAGGACCTTCGGCAGAGCCTGGAACTGCAGCGCATGCGGGCCGCGCGCTACTACGGCGACGAGGACCGGCAGCTCGCCGTCCTGCACGCGCCCGCCGCCCGCGGACTGCGTACGCCGCCCATCGACCTGGTCGCGGCACGCACCCTCGTCGAGCGGTACACAGACGAGGTCAACCGGCGTATCGGTGCGCAGGACCGCGCAAGGGGGCGGGGCGGCGACGCCGGAAGCGGTGGCAGCGGCGGCGGTGGCAGCGGCGAGGCGAGCGACGGCGACGGCCCGGGGCGCGAAGGCCACGGGGGCGCGCGGGGAGGCGAGGGGTGACGGATGAACCGCTGTGATCGCCCGGACTGCGGGCGCGGCGTCATCGACGAGCAGGGCTTCTGCACCGACTGCGACCGGCGCCCGCTGGGGCTGCCGGCCGGCGCGTCCCGGCTCCCGGCGCCGGACGGCGGCCGCCCGGCGGCCGGACCGAGGCAGGCCCCGCAGGGCGCGAGTGTGGGGGTGGCGAACGTACGCCCCGACCCCTGGTGGGTCCTCGAACTGGTCGAGGCCGATCTGGCGCCCGAACTCCCCGACGAGCCGCCGCCGGATGCCGGGCCGGTCGCCGAGGAGCACCGGTTCTGCGCCAACACCGCCTGCGGGGAGCCCGTCGGGCGCGGCCACGACGGCGAGCCGGGCCGAATATCGGGTTTCTGCGCCAACTGCGGCGACCCCTTCGACTTCGGCCGGTCCCACGCCGACCAGGTCATCGCCGGACGGTACGAGGTCGAGCGCGTCCTCGGCTCGGGTTCGTACGGGGCTGCGTACCTCGCCCACGACCGCAACCTCGACACCCGGGTGGTGCTCAAGGCGCTGCGCAACCGGTCGGTGGCCGAGACCGCCCGTACCGAACGGGACGCGCTGGTCGGCCTGCGGCACGACAGCATCGTCCGCATCCTCAGCTACGAGAACGAGGGCCCGCACCTGGTCCTGGAGTACATTCCCGGCACTCCCCTGTCGGCGCGGCCCGGCGACCGGCTGGAGGTCCTGCTCGCCCACGGGCTGCGCATCCTCCAGGCGCTGGACTACCTGCACGCCAAGGGGCTGCTGCACTGCGACGTGAAACCCTCCAACATCATCCGGTTCCGCGAGGAGAGCACGGCCGGCGCCCGCGACCGCGTGCGGCTCATCGACTTCGGCTCGCTCAGGACCCGGGACGACATCCGGCCGCTCGTCGCCTACACCAAGGCGTACGCGCCGCCGGACGACGCGGCCGGGCGGCCGGACCCTGAGCACCTGCGGCCCACGGCCGGCTTCGACCTGTTCTGCCTCGGCATGACGCTGGCCGAGGTGTGCAGCCGCCACCTGCGGGACCGCACCGCGCCCGGCGTCGACTCGCTGCACCTGCTGCTGGACCGCGCCACCGACGTCACCGCTCCGGAGCGCAGGTTCGTGTCGGCCCGTCAGTTCGCCGAGCAGGTCGGCGGCGTGATCCGGCAGATCGTGGCGGCGCCGCCGACCGGCCTGCGGGTGAGCAGAGCGTCGGGGCTGTTCGGCTCGGTGACCGAATCGCTGCACGGCGGGCTGGGCGCCGCCCGGCCGTTCGGCCACTGGGCCGCGGCGGGGCTGACCGCGGACGGCCTGCTGACCCTGTCGGCGCCCTTCGCCTCCCCGCTGCCCGAGGACATCGCGGTGGCGCTCCCCGCCCCGCTGGCCGATCCGGAGGAGCCGGTCGTCGCGGAGCGGGCGGCGAGCGGGCTCGCCGCCTGCCGGCTGGCGCTGCGGCACGGTGACACGGATCTGGCCCGGCTGGCGCTGGATGACGCGCCGCTGCCCGCGGGGCACTGGCTGCGCTCCTGGTACCGGGGGCTGATCGCCCTGGCGCGCGGCGACTGCGAGGCCGCGACGGGCCAGTTCATGGCGGTGCGCCGGACACTGCCAGGCGAGCTGGTCCCGCAGTTCGCCCTCGGCCTGTGCGCCGAACTGGGGGGTGACCTCCAGGTCGCCCAGTCGCACTACGACACGGTCTTCGACACCGCGCCCGCCCTCGGCGCGGCCGGTTTCGGCCTGGCCCGGGTGCACCTGCTGGCGGGCAGGCGGGCGGCGGCGGTGGCCACCGCGGAGCGGCTCGCGCAGGAGTTCCGCTACGAGCGCGAGGCGCGGATCGCGGGCGTCCGCCTGCGGGTCAGCGTCATCGCCGGCCCGGATCTGGCCGCGCCGACCGCCGACGACCTGGCGCGGGCGCGGGCGGCCGTGGACGAACTCGACCTCGACGGCGCCGCGGCCGCCGGGCTGATCGCCGAGATCCGGTACGCCGAGTGCGTCCTCGCCCACGACCGCAGGGAACTCTCCGAGGTGGTGCGGGAGGTGGCGCGGTACGCCCCGACCGAGCGCGACCACACCACGGTGGTCGATCTGGCCAACCGGCTGCGCCCGGCGCTCACCTGGCGCTGGCCCGGGCGGAGCGGCCGGGCGGGGACGTCACGTTCCCCGGAGCGGTCCGGGGCGCTAAACTCCTAGCCCGCCAAAGGGCGGGCTTGTGACGCGGTCGGGTGGTGTCGGTGGGGGACGAGTCGCCGTCGGGGTGGTTACCGCAGGAGCGGTCGCCGTCGGAGGAACGGCCGCGGGGGCGGCCGTCATCGCCGGGGGGAAGTTCGGCCGGATCGGCGGCCGGGTCGCCAGGGGAGCGGCCGCCGGGACAGGATCCGCCGGAACGGGCGGTGGACGGCCACGCGCAGTCCCCACCCATGGGGTTGGCCTTCTCCGTCGAGGTGGACGCGGCCTCTGACCTGGCGGCGGACGTCACGCGGACCGACGCGCTGATCACGGTGGAGGCGCTCTCCGCGGTGCGGTCGGGCCCGGCTCCGCAGTCCGTCGAGGTCCTGATCATGGACCGGTCGCTGTCCATGGCCGGCCGGGGGAAGCTGGACGAGGCGAAACGCGCCATGTGCGCGGCCATCGACACCCTGCCGGACGGCACGTACCTGGGGATCGTCGCGGGCAACCACCGCGCCGAGGTCGTCCATCCGGTCGACGGCGGCGGTGTCGTGCGGATCGACGCCGCCGGGCGGGAAGCGGCCAAGCGGCGGGTCGTCAGCCTGCTGCCCGAGGGCGGCACGGCGATCGGCACCTGGCTGGAGTGCGCCGACCGGCTCTTCGCGGCGACCGCGGCGGAGGACGCCGTGCGCCACGCGGTGCTCTACACCGACGGCAGGGACGAGCACGAAACGCCCGAGGCCCTGGACAGTGCGCTGGCCGCGTGCGGCGACCGTTTCGTCTGCGACGCGCGAGGGCTCGGCGACGACTGGGAGTACGGCGAACTGCTGCGCATCACGCAGCAGTTGCACGGCACCGCGAAGGCCGTCGTCAGCGCCGCCGACCTCACCGAGGACTTCACGGAACTCATGCGGCGGGCCCGGCGGATCGTGGTCCCCCGGGTGTATCTGGGACTGCGTCTCAACAGCCGGTTCCGGCTGGGTTTCGTGCGGCAGACCCGTCCGGTCGAGGCCGACCTGACCGGCCAGCGGCAGCAGCACGGCGACGAGGTGCACATCCCGCTCGGCGCCTGGTCACCGGAGGTCCGCCAGTACCACCTGTCGTTACGGTTCGACCCCGACGCGCTGCCCGTCGACGAGGACCTGCGGGCGGCCAGGATCACCCTGCGCGCCGAGCGTCCCGGCGGGGAACGCCCGCCGTACGCCGACACCCGGGCGGTCGTGGTGCGGCGGCGGGCGACTCCGGGCTTCAGGACCGCCCAGCCGGCGGACCTCACCCGGGTGGAGAGCCAGCGGGAGCTGGGTACGGCGATGCGGGCCTGCGCCGACGCCTGGCAGCGCGGCGATCTGGCGAGGGCCGACCGGGAACTGGCGATCGCCGTGGAGCTGGCCGAACGTCTCGGTGACGCGAACCGGTTGGCGCTGCTGAGGTCGGTGCGGGTGATCCGCGGCGGGCAGCCGGCGCTGCGCCGGAACGTGACCAGGGGCGAGATGCAGCAGCTCGGACTCGACTCGACCAGGACCGGCGCACTGCCCGCCACCGGTGCGGCGCCGCTGACCGGGGCGTTTCCCGGCCGTCCCGCGGACGACGGCGTGCACCGCCGTGTCTGCCCGCACTGCGGCACGACGACCACGGCGCGGCTGCTCAAGCACTGCGAGACGTGCGGCAACCGGTTCGACGCGCCGTCGCCGGACGGCCGCAGCCGCGGCGACGGCCTTCCGGCGGTCGACCGGCAGCCCGGCCCCGGCGGGCACCGCGTGGCGGACGGTGGTCCCGCGCCCGGCGCCCGGGGCGACGACGGCGAGCCGAGGGACGCGGTATGACGGCGCCCACCGCGTCGCCGCCGTACGGTGGGGCAGCCCGGCGGCCGGGTCCTCGTTCGACCCGGCGGCGCGGACCGGCCGGCTGGTACGCCCGGTTGCGGGCCACGCACCCGGTCCGGGTGCTGCGCTGGCTGCGCACCGGCGTCCTGGTCCTCGTCGCCGCCACCGCGCTGCTGTATCTGACGGTGTCCGTCCAGGCGGGCCAGGAGCTTCGCGCGGCGCGCCGCACCGAGCAGGCGGTGGCGGACGTCAACCTGGCGGTGACGGCCGCGGGCAACGCGAACGCGGCGCTGATAGACGCCTTCGCGGGCGGGAACGTCGCTCTGATCGGGACGGGGACGGAGTTCGCCAATGCCACGGCCGAGGTGTACAACCACGTCACGACGGCGGCGGCCGGCAATGCCGCCGGGCGGCGGGGGCTGGCCGAGATCCAGTTCGTGCAGGGCCAGTTGACCAACTGCGTGCAGTTGGCGGAGATCTCGGCCGGTGACTTCGCCCGTGACAGGGGCGACCGCGAGGTGGCCGCGGCCTATGACGCGCTGAACGCGCTCCAGGAGGTCGATCCGGACACCGGAGCGTCCATTCCCGACACCGGCGGCCTGATCTCCTCGCTCAGGGACCTGGCGAATCTGGAGACGGCGGCGCGCGACGCGCAGCTGCGCTCGCACTGGCTCGATCCCGCCTGGTCCTGGTCGCTGCTCACCGGGCCCGCGGCCCTCATGCTGCTGCTGGTCCTGGCGACCGGCTGGGTGCTGGCGCGGCACTTCCGGCGGCACGTCGATCCGCTGCTGCTGGGCGCGTTGCTGGCCACGGCGGCCGTCGGGGCCGCCGTCGCCGTCCTCGGCGGAGTGGACGTGCACCGGCAGGCCGGGGACCCGCGGGCCGGCCACCCGCTGACGATGACGCTCGCGCTGTGCCTGCTGGCCGCGGCCGGCGTCTGCGCCTACCTCGCGTACCGGCCGCGGCTGGCCGAGTACCGCTTCCCGCCGACGTGAGGGCGGGCACGGCGCGGGAGGCGCCGCGGACGGGGAGGAGGCGCCGGAGGACGGCGCCGGGAGCGTCGAGGGTGACGCGGGCGGTGTGCGGGGCGCTGGTGCTCGCCCTGCTGCTGGCGGTGGCCGGCTGCGGCGCCGGACCGCGGCAGCAGCGCGTGACGATCATGGTCCCGTGGTCGGACGGCGAGTTCCAGGCGTTCTACTCGGTGGTCAAGGAGTTCGAGTCCGCCACCGGTGTCCACGTGGACATCGAGGTCGCCCGGGCGATGACCCAGCAGCTCGACGCGGCGGCGGCGGCCGGCGTGCCGCCCGACCTCGCCGTGCTCCCGAGCGTCGGCGCGATCGACCAGTACGTGCAGGCTCACCGGCTCCAGCCGCTCCACCTGTCCACGGCGGACTACGCGCAGCCGTTCGGCGGCCTGGCGTCGGTGCGGGGGACGGTCTACGCCCTGCCGGTCAAGGCCGACGTGAAGAGCCTCGTCTGGTACAGCCCCTCGGCTTCGCGTGACGGGCCGCCGCCGACCGGGCCGGCCGCCCTGGAGGCCCGGTCCCGGAAGGACCCGGCGTACTGGTGCCTGGGGTTGGCCTCAGGGCCCACCTCCGGTCTGCCCGGAGCCGACTGGATCGCGGACATCATTCTCGCCCAGGGCGGCGTCGGCCCGTACGAGCAGTGGCTCTCGGGCGGGCTGCCGTGGACGGCGCCGCAGGTCGTCGACGCCTGGCAGACCTGGCGCAAGCTGGTGGGGCCCAGCATCTCCAGCACGGCGGCCCGCCTGTTCGCCAGCGCCGGGTCGGCGATGACCGCGGACCCGCCCCCGTGCCGGCTCGGCCAGGGCACGATGGCCACGATGGGCTACTCGGCCAACCTGCGCCCCGGCACGGACTACGACTTCGTGACGCCCTCGGCCGGCCACCGGCTGGAGGTGTCGGCGGACTTCGTCGGCATGTTCACGACTGACAACCCGGCTGCCCGCAGGTTCCTCACCTACCTGTCGGGCCCGGGAGCGCAGCGGGCCTGGGTGGGGGCGGACGAGGGCTACGGGTTCTCCGCCCTGCGGCAGGTGGCTCTGGACGCGTACCGCAACCCCGTCCAGCGGCGGATCGCCGCGATGCTCCAGCCGGGGTCCGGGTGGACTCTGTGCTTCGCCGCCGCCGACACGATGAGGCCCGACGTCTCCGCTGCCTTCTCCCGGGCGGTCCTCACCTACACCGCCGACCCGACGTCCCTCAAGGATCTCCTCGGCGGTCTCAGGACCGTTCAGGACAACCGGGGGGACACCCCCGTACCGCAGGACAAGCTGTGCGCGGTGGCGCGCTGACGCCCCGCGGCGGTTCGCCCGCGTCCTCTCGAAGGAGATCCCATGTCCGATGCCGTCCAGTTCGCCCTGTCCGACGGAACCGTCGTCCTGGTGGCGCCCACCGCCCGCGCGGGCAGCGGCGCCGTCGGGCTCGGCGGGCGCCTGGAGACCGCTCAGCGGACCCTGCGGACGGCGTTGGCGCCGATCACCGCCGCCGCCGCCGAGGTCATCGACGAGTTCCGTGGGCTGGCGCACCGGCCCGACGAGGTGGAGGTCAGCTTCGGCGTGGTGCTCGACGGCAAGCTGGGCGGGATCATCGCGAGCGCCAACGGCAGCGCCCACCTCGACGTCAGCCTTCGCTGGCAGCGCGCGGACTCCGACCGGGGCGCGGCCCCGGAGGCGGAACCGCTCCCGGCCGCGCACTCCCCGGAGGGCCCGGACCCGGCCGCCGCCACCGGGGAGGTGCAGGGTCCGGACGGCGGATGACGGTGCCGGTGCCGGTGCCGGTGCGGGCGGGGCGTCCCTGCTGAACCGGTCCGCCTCGGGACCGAGCCGGACGGCCTGCCTCCCGCGCCGTGGCCCGCGGCTTGGCCACCTGTCTGCAACTCCCCGGCATCCAGGCGCGGATGGGCCGAGCGTACGCGCAGCGTCTACCTGACGCTTGCGCCGCGCGGTGCCGTGCCCCAGGGGCGTCAGAGGGCGACGAGGTCGAACTGCTCCCACGTGCCGATGACGGGAGCGCTCGCGATCAGCGCGGAGGCTCCGGCGGCGGCTGCCGTCACGTACTTGCCGTTGACCTGTGCGCGCAGGCTCACCGAGCCGTTGGGGTTGGAGACCAGGGTGAAGGTCTCCCAGCCCTGGGCGGTGGCGCGGTTGGCGATCAGAGGGGAGGCGCCGGCGTTCGCCGCGGACACGAACAGGTTGTTCGCGTGGGCGCGGAGCGTCGTGCTGCCGGTGGACGACACCGTCAGGTCGAAGGTCTCCCAGCTCTGCGCGGTGGCGCGGTTGGCGATCAGAGGGGAGGCGCCGGCGTTCGCCGCGGACACGAACGCGTTGTCGATCCGGGCGCGCAGCGCGTACGTTCCCGGCGCCGGCAGGCCGGCGCCGCCGGGGGCGGCGAGTGCGGCCAGTTCGGTGCCGGCCAGCAGGAAGCCGCCGACTCCGAAGTCGGCGGTGCTGTCGTAGGTGACCGGCTGGCTCGAGTCGGGGCGGTCGCCGACCTTCTGCACGTACCCGAGCACGCCGTCGGGGTGCACGGCGGCCGCCACCAGGCCGTTCCACGCGCGGGCCGCGACTGGCAGGTACGCGGCCGGGTCGACCAGGCCCGCACCGACCGCGTAGGCGGTGCCGTAGGTGAAGAAGGCGGTGCCGCTCGTCTCGGGGCCGGGAAAGTGGTTCGGGTCGGCGAGGTTCACGTTCCAGAAGCCGTCCGGGCGCTGGACCTTGGCGACCGCGGTGATCAGCCGGGTCAGTGCGGTGCGGTACTCCGGCACGTTCGCCTGGCCCGCGGGCAGCGCCTTGAGCACCTTGGTGTGGGCGGCCACCGCCCAGCCGTTGCCGCGCGACCAGACCACCGGCTTTCCCGACGGCGAGACGATCCCTCCGGGCAGGAAGTTCTTGTCGCGGTACCACAGGCCGGTCGCCGGATCGAGGAGGCCGGGGCCGCCCTCGGCGTTCTTGGTGTGCGAGTAGAGCTTGTACAGCTTGTCGAGGTAGCCGCTGTCGCCGCGCATCACGCCGAGCCGGGCGAACTGCGGCATCGCCATGTGCAGGGCGTCGACCCACCACCAGTCGTCGTTCTTGCTCACCTGGTTCACGTACGTCATGTTGTGCAGGCACGCCTCGATCGCGGCGATCTTGTTCGCGGCGGGGGCGATGTCGTAGAGGTCGAGATAGACCTGGCCTGCTGTCTGGCTGTCCGCGTCACGGGTGGTGGTGCCGCCGGTGAGACCGTAGGCGTGGTTCTGCGCCCAGCCGGTCACGTAGTTCAGGTACGTGACATCCGAAGTCAGCCGGTACAGCGCGACGAGACCGCTCATCAACGTCGAGTCCGCCCACTGGCTGTCGCCGCTGTCGGGGTGGGCGCCGATCCACTGGTCGGCGACCCGCCGCAGAACGTCGACGATGTCCGCGCGCGGCGGTGTCGTCCCGGCGGGCAGCGCGGCCGTGTTCGCGGCGTGCGCGCTCTGCGCGGTCCATGCCGGTATGCCGAGCGCGGCGAGCGCGACTCCGCCGGCCAGGAGACTTCGTCGTTCCATGGTGGTGCCTCTCACGTGGGGGGAGCAGGCGGATGAGCGCACACGGTGGTCACAGGGCCGAATGGCGAACATGTACGTGATCGGCCATGAGGACCATAGGACTGGGCCGTTCCTCGGGTCAACCACGCCTGCCGCGCGCCGCCGCCGCGGCTTCGGCGGTCGGGCCTCTCGCGGCGGGAGTCGCGACCCCGCCGCTCCCGTCAGGCCGGGTCGCCGACGGGTGAGTTCGCGGCGGGCGCGGTCGCGGAGGCCGGGAGGCCGGTTCCGTCGGCGGTGTCGGCCGGGCGGGTGCGGGCGCCGAAGCGGGCCAGGGCGGGGCCGGTGAGTCCCAGCAGCACCATGATCGCGCCGAGGCCGAGCCAGCCCAGGCTGCCGAAGCCGAGGACGACGCCGAGCAGCAGGACCGGCGCGCCGGCGCGGGCCGCTCCGGTCACCGTGCCGGACACTCCCTGGTACTGGCCCTGGGCGTACGCCGGCGGGAGGCCGTACTCGAACGCGAAGGTGCCGGAGGCGTACCAGATCTCTCCGAGGGTGAGCAGCACCATGCCGGCGACGAGCACGAGCAGGGCCGCCCAGGCCGGCACCCCGGCCATCACGCTGAGCGCGGCGCAGCCGAGCATCACGGCGATGCCCGCGCGGCGCAGGGCCACTCCCCCGTCGGCGAGCGTCTGGACGCTGCCGCCGAGCCGGACCTGGAGGAGCACCACCAGGGCGGTGTTGATGACGAAGGCGAGGGTGACCGCCCAGGACGGGGCATCGGTGCGGTCGACGATCCAGACCGGGATCATGATCTCCAGGATGAGCGCCTGGACGGCCATCACGCCCCCGACGAGCGCGTAGGCGAGGAACGCCCCGTCCCGCAGCGCGAGCCCCTTGGGGACGGGCGCTTCGCCGGCGCCGGTGACCGGGACCGGGCCGGCGCCGTCCGCCGGGAGGGGATTCTTCGCCGGGCGGGGCAGCGGCCGGTAGTCGGGGACCCTGAGCAGGAGGAGCACCGCGGCCGACTGCGCGCCGGCGAACAGCACGATGAGGACGTGGTACGCGGCGGCGCTGCCGATCTGGATGCCGACGCCGCTGACGAGGGACCCCAGGGCCACCCCGATGTTGGCGACCGCCCGGGACTGCGAGCGGATGGTGACGGTCTGCTCGCCGCCCACCCGGCGCAGCAGGGCGCCGACGGAGGGGAAGTAGGCGGCGAAGCTGATGTTCATGGCGGCGTTGACGGCCAGGAGGGTCCAGAAGTTGTGGACCAGCAGGTAGGCGAGCCCGGAGGCGCCCAGGACGGTGAGCGATCCCATGACCACCCGGCGCGGGCCGACGCGGTCGGCGAGCGCGCCGGCCGGTGCGGACATGAGGATGGCGACCAGGCTGGACACGGTGAAGGCGAGTCCGACCCTGGCGGAGGAGAGGCCGACGATCCTGGTGAAGTACAGCACGCTGATCGGCATCATGATGCCGCCGCCGACGGTACTCACGAAGGACGAGGTGACGTACATGCGCGGCGCGCCGGCGTCGGGGATGAGGCTCTTGACGAAGGTCAAAGGACTGGGTACGGACATAGCCTGCCTCCTGTCGTCCGAGCGCCGGCGTCTCAGGGCGGCGACGCGTCTCGCCGGGGCGGGCGGTCGCCGCGCGTCCTGTCCTTCCGCTCCGGTGTGCCGTGACCGCTCCGCTGGATGGAAAACTAGGGTCACCCGGCCGGACGGGCATCTCCCCACGTGCGCAGCCGGGCGGCCGGCGCTCGGCCACCTCGGCAACCTCGGAGCTGTCCGGCGGCTCGTACGGCGCATAGCGTCGGTATCCCGAGCACGGCCTTCGGTGCGCATCCGGTCCGTACTCGCGGGGGCTTCCCGCGTGCGGCGGACCGTCCGTGCCGCCGACTGCCGTGCCGCTGACGCGCGACAGGGACGAGGAAGGGGCGTTGCCGCATGCCAGACGCCGAGGAAGTCGCCCGGTACCCGCTCTCCGCGCAGTTGACGATGTGCTGTAACAACGAGCGGGACGGCTTCGACATGTCGAAGTTCATCGCGCCGATGGCGCTGAGGATCCGGGGCGCCGTGGACTCCTCGGCGCTGCGCAGCGCGCTGGACGACGTGGTGTCCCGGCACGAGTCGCTGCGCACGGTGCTGGCCTGCGGGTGCGAGGACGACGGCACCGCGTACCAGTCGGTGCTGCCTCCCGCCCCCGTGCCGTTCACCGAGCACGTCCTGGTGCCCGGTCCTGGTGAGACACGGGAGGACATCGCCGAGGAACTCCTCGTCAAGCTGCACGCGCAGACGATGCCGCGCACGCTGACCCCCCTGCTCAGGGCGGAGCTGCACCGGTTCGACGACCGGGACGCGGTGCTGACGATCCTCTCCTCCCACCTCGCGGTCGACGCGTGGTCCGCCGGGCTCCTGCGCCGCGACCTGGCGGCCTGCTACCGGGCCCACGCACGCGGCGAGGCCGCCGAGCTGCCCCCGGCCCGCCAGTACGGGGAGTACGCCGCGCAGCAGCAGGCCGGGCTGGCCGGGGACAAGGCCCGGGAGGCACGCGACCTGTGGAGCGCGCGGCTGGCCGGCGGCCAGGTCTTCGCGCCGGCCGCCGATCAGGTCGGCGGCGCCGCGCCGGGCGCGGGCGCGTACGGCAACGCCGGCTTCGACCTCGATCCGCAGGTGATGGACGCCGTCCGCGCCATGGCTCGGAGCGTGCGCAGCACGCCCTGGCACGTGCTGGTCGCGGCGGGGGCGCTGCTCGCCGCGCGCGTCACCGGGGTTCCTGACGCCGCGCTCATGACCCAGACGGCCGCCCGCGACGACCGGGAGTTCCACGACACCGTGGGGTTCTTCGCGGACGTACTGCCGCTGCGGGTGGACCTGAGCGGCTGCGTCACCTACCGCGACGTCCTGCTGCGTGCGCGCGGGACGTGCCTGGACGCGTCGCGGAACCCTCTGCCGAACCGGGTGCTCGAACTCGACAACCCCGAGTTCATGCGGCCGCGCGCACAGCCGGAGAACATGCTGTTCCTCTTCAACTACGCCCGGCCCGCCGTGGCGGACGAGGACATCCAGTTCGCCGAGCACGTCGAGCACGTCACCATGCGGCAGGATGTTCCCCTGGATCGCGGCGGGTTCTGCATCTGGGGCATGTGGGACCTGCCCTCCGGCGGCCTGCGCGGCCTCTTCGAGTACTCCCCCGACCGGCTCAAGGACAGCACGGCCGAGCGCTGGACGGCCGACTTCGCCGCCCTGGTCTCCCACATCGCCACCCACCCCGACCGGCCCTGGGCTGACGGCGTGTGACCGCCGCGGCCGACGCCGCCGCACCGCGCGGACGGGCACGGCGCGTACGGGCAGGGCGCGTACGGACGGCTCTCGGCGCGAGGCTGTGGCCGTGACCCGTGGCTGTCGGCCGGGCTCGGCGGCGTGTCCGTCGGCCGTCAAGCGGCGTCGGTGTCGGCGTCGGTGTGCAGGGCGAAGGTGCGGGCGGGACGACCCGCGGCACGTTCTCCCGTGACTCCCCCGCGACGGTTCCGGCCGGCTGCGCCCCGCGGCGCGATCCGGCTCCCAAGGTTGGCCGGATTTCACTTCCGCCTTCTTGAACACCACTGGTTTCGCGCGCGTATCCCCTGGGGCACGGACCGTGACCCGCGGACAGAGGCGTCCCCGGCCGGTAGTCCCACCGCCCGAGCCAGTCCCCCCACCGATTCGCAGGAGAATCCCGTGTCCTCATCCCCCCTGCTCGACCTCGGCAAGAAGTTAGAAGACGCGAACCCGTCCGTGGTCTCGCTCTTCCGCATGGTGATCAGTCTGCTGTTCGCCTGCCACGGCGCCGCGACCGTTCTCGGCCTCTTCGGCGGCGACGACGGCAACCGTCCTTCGGCCGGCCAGTGGCCCGGCTGGTGGGCCGGCGCCATCCAGCTCATCGGAGGTGTGCTCGTGTTCCTCGGCGTCGGCGAGATCGGCACCCGGGTCGCGGCGCTGCTCAACTCCGGCTCCATGGCCTACGCGTACTTCACGGTGCATCAGAAGCACGCCGTATGGCCCATCCAGAACGGCGGCGAGCTGTCGGTCCTCTTCTGCTGGACCTTCCTGCTGCTGGCCATCACGGGCCCCGGCGTCTGGACGCTGTCCTGGCTGATGGCCAAGGCGACGACGGCCGCCTCGGCCGGGCCCGCGCCCGGCACCGAGACCACCTGACGGCGGCCTCCCGGCCGTGCGGTGCCGCCGACGGCGTCGGCACCGCACGGCCGACGCCGCTCCGGCCGCGCTCCGGCGCCCGCCGTCCGCGGGCCGGTGCCCGCCGTCCCTGGGCCGGCCCGGTGCCGTCTGCCCGCGGGTGGGACGGGCCGGTACGCCCCTGCTCTTGACGCGCGTCACATCCTCTCCTACGGTCACGTACGTACCGCTGGACTGAATCGTTCCAATTCACCCGATGTGCCCTCCGCCCCCAAGGAGTGTCGCGCTGTGAACGTATTCCGCTCATCCGTACCACCGCGGGTTCCGCGTCGCGGGCACCGCACCTGGATCGTTTCGATGGTCACCGCGGTGGCGGCGGCCCTCTGCCTGGCGTCGCCGACGTCCGTCGCGTCAGCCGTGCCGGCCGCCGCCGGGGCGCCGTCGGGGCGGTCCGCGGGCGACGCGTACATCCTCGCGCCGAGCAGCCGGACGGTCGCGCCGGTCGCGGTGCAGAGCACCTCGGGCTCGGTGAGCGGGGCGTCGAGCGTCCTGTCCGGCGGCTCCACCCGGATCTCCGGCGCGAACTCGTACCTGGTGCTGGACTTCGGCAAGGAGGTCGGCGGCCTGGTCACGCTGCGCTTCGCGGGCGCGAGCGGCGCCGGGCAGCGGGTCGGCCTGGCGTTCACCGAGTCCGCGCAGTACGTCGGACCGGTCAGCGACCTCAGCAGCGGCGCCGCGTTCTCCGGGACCGGCACCGACGGCGCGCTGTACGCAACGGTCGGCGGCGCCGGCACGTACACCATGCCCGCCGACAAACTGCGCGGCGGCTTCCGCTACTTGACGCTCTTCCTCGGCTCCTCCGGCTGGGTCGACG
Organism: Actinacidiphila polyblastidii; assembly: GCF_036353415.1. Classification (NCBI taxonomy): domain Bacteria; kingdom Bacillati; phylum Actinomycetota; class Actinomycetes; order Kitasatosporales; family Streptomycetaceae; genus Actinacidiphila; species Actinacidiphila polyblastidii. The sequence goes on along the minus strand of NZ_JAZEWV010000024.1, from coordinate 76,972 downwards.
TCAACGGCGTCTCGCTCTCCTTCACCGGCGCCGCCGGGATGGGCGACATGCGCGCGTACGCCAACTACTTCTACTCCAGCGACCCGGAGCTGAACCGGATCTGGTACGCGGGCGCCTACACCGTGCAGATGGACACCATCGACCCCCAGCAGGGCCGGGTGTGGCCCGCGCCGTCCTCCGGCTGGGAGAACAACGGCGTGGTCGGCGTCGGCTCCAGCCTCCTGGTCGACGGGGCGAAGCGGGACCGCTCGGTGTGGTCGGGCGACATGGGTGTGTCCCTGCCCACCGCGTACGTCTCCACCGGCGACCTGCTCTCCACCCGCAACTCGCTCGCCACGCTCTACCAGCACCAGAGCGCGTCCGGCGAACTGGAGTACGGCGGGCCGGAGTTCAACTTCTACGGCTCGGACACCTACCACACCTGGGCGCTGATCGGGACCTCGACGTACTACGCGTACTCCTCCGACAAGGCGTGGCTGGACTCGGTCTGGAGCCAGTACCGCCGGGGCATGGACTTCATCACCGCGAAGATCGACGGCACCGGGCTGCTCGACGTCACCGGGACCAGCGACTGGGCGCGCGGCGGCCAGGGCGGGGAGAACATCGAGGCCAACGCCCTGCTCTACCACGCACTGCTGGGCGGCGCGGTCCTGGCGTCCGCCGAGGGCGACAGCGCCGACGCCGCCGCCTGGCAGCAGCGCGCCGCGGCCCTCAAGTCGGCGGCGAACCAGCGGCTGTGGAACGCCTCGATCGGCCTCTACCGCGACAACCCGAGCAGCGGCCTGTACCCGCAGGACGGCAACTCCCTCGCCGCCTGGTACGGGTTGACCGACAGCGCGGCCAAGGACGCGGCCATCTCCCGTGCGCTGAGCGCGCGGTGGAACGACCACGGCGCCAACACCCCCGAGAAGGACGGCGCGATCGGCACCTTCCCCGGTTCGATGGAGGTACAGGCGCACTTCACCGCGGACGACGACCTGGGCGGGCTGACCCTGATCCGGCGTCAGTGGGGGTACATGCTCGACAGCCCGGCCGGTACCGGCAGCACCTTCTGGGAGGGGCTGCGCTCCGACGGGTCCTTCGACTACGGCGGCACCTACATGAGCCTGGCGCACGGCTGGGGCACCGGCCCGACCTCGGCGCTGACCTTCTCGGTCCTGGGCCTCGCGCCGTCCGGCGGCGCCGGCTACGCCTTCGCGCCGCACCCGGGGGACCTCGCCCACGCCGAGGGCTCGATCACGCTGCCGCAGGGCACGGTGACCGGCGCCTGGGACTACGACGCCGCCGCGGGGACGCTCGCCGAGACCCTCAGCGCGCCCGCCGGGAGCGCCGGCACCCTCGGCGTCCCCACCTACGGCTCGGCCGGAATCACCGTCGCGGTCGACGGCCGCACGGTGTGGAGCGGTGGCGCCTTCCACTCCGCGCCCGGCGTCACCGGCGGCTCCACGGACGGCAGTTACGTCCGGCTGACCGGCATCGGCTCGGGCTCCCACACGGTCACCGCGACCGCGGTCGGCGCGCCGGCGCCGTTCGCCACCTCGGTCAACGGCGCGGCCGCCGGCAACCCGCTGCCGCCCGGCTACAGCCTCTGCGCGGCGGAGGGCGGCAGTTGCACGCCGTCCGGCTCCCAGGTGCTGGCCTACGGCGCGGGCTCGTACCTGTTCAAGGCGGTGAGCGGTGCGACCGTCTGCGGCGCGGCGGCCTTCGGCGGTGGCGACCCGGCGTTCGGCGTGCTGAAGTCCTGCTATCTCGCGCCCGCGGGCGGCCCGGCCGGCTGGACGCGCTGCGCCGACGAGAAGGGTTCGTGCGCGGTCTCCGGGACCCGCGAGGTCGCCTACGGCGCGAACGGCGCCTTCCACTTCCAGACCGTCGCCGCAGGCCATGTGGCGTGCACCAACGACGTGTTCGGCGGCGACCCGCTCCACAACACCGCCAAGGGCTGCTACGCCGCGCCGGACGGCCCGCCCGCGGGCGGCGGCTGGACGGCGTGCGCGAGCGAGCACAACGCCTGCGCCGCCACCGGCGTGCAGCCCGTCGCCTTCGGCGCGAACGGCTCGTACTGGTACGGCACTTCTAACGGGTCGACGACGTGTGACGCCTCGACGCTCGGCGTCGACCCGATCTACCTGGTCGGCAAGAACTGCTCCACGCGCACCGGCCCTCCGCAGGGGTATCCGGTGACGTGCGCGGCGGAGAAGGCCACCTGCGCGGTCGCCGGCACCCGCACGGTCGCGTACGGCGCCGACGGCGACTTCGTCTACCGGACGGTCACCGGCTCGACCGCCTGCACCAACGACCTCTTCGGCCGCGACCCGCTGCCCAACGTGGCGAAGGCGTGCTATCTCACGTCGTGACGGCAGGGGAGGCAGGGAAGGCAGGGGCGGCATCGCGACGTGACACGCCAAGGCGGCGAGGGCATGTCGCGGTGCCGCCGGGGACCCTGGTCGGTACGGTGGGGCCGGTGACGGGGACCCGGGCCCGGCGGGTCCTGGGGGGTCGAGAACGGGCCACCGGCTCCGTCCCAGGGCCGGCAGCGGCCACCGCCGGCCGCACGGGCAGAAGGAGAAGGCAGCATGGCGATCGTGCGGATGGACAACGTCGGCATCGTCGTCGAGGACCTGGACGCCGCCGTCGCGTTCTTCCTGGAACTCGGGATGGAGCTGGAGGGCAGGGCCGAGGTCGAGGGCCTCGTCGCCGACCGGTGCACCGGCCTCGACGGCGTCCACTGTGACATCGCGATGGTCCGCACCCCGGACGGCCACAGCCGGCTTGAGCTGGCGAAGTACCGCCGTCCCGCGGCGACCTGCGCCGACCCGCGCGACCGGCCGCACAACATCCTCGGCACGCACCGCGTCATGTTCGCCGTGGACGACCTCGAGGACACCGTAGCCCGCCTGCGCCCGCACGGCGCGGAACTCCTCGGCGAGATCGCCCGGTACGAGGACAGCTACCTGCTCTGCTACGTCCGCGGCCCGGAGGGCATCATCGTCGGGCTGGCCGAGGAACTGCGCTGAACGCGAGCCACGGATAGACCGAGGCCGGGCGCGGTGAGCATCGCTCTGAAGACCTCGGGCGATGGCCCGTGCGCCGAGGGTTTTCCCAGCACCTTCATGCCCTGGGCAGCGTGCACCGGGCGAAAGGCAGCATGGTGCCAGGCCGTTTGGTGACAGCCGTCAACTCTTCCCAGGGACTGCTCGCGGCAGCAGGATAGGAGCAGAGGGAAACGGGACACAGAAAGCCCGACACCGAGCGGTCCACAGGGAAAGGAGTAGGGGCGATGGTGTCCGATCGCGACGCTTCACCGGCGGTGGCGCGAATGCAGACGCAGGCGCACGCCGAGGGCTCGGGCGCCGCGAACGCGGACGCGGACACCGCCGCGACCGCCCGGTGAAGGTGCGCCTCGTTCGTACGACCTGATCGGGTCCTGCAGCAGGCCGGATGGGGTTCTGGGCACATCGGGCCCGAGGCCGGCTCAGGGAGCATCACCCTGTGTCCTCCGCCTCCTCGTTTCTGCGGGGCGGACCTGGCGGAACTTTCGCCGAGGGAATTCGCCGTCGTCGGCCGGCGACCGGTAGGAGTATCCGAGAACGGCTCCTTCCTGAATTGTCTTCCGCCGCTGCTTTTCCTCTCCTCTCATTTCACCGATATCCCAAGGAGGTACCGCCATGCCGCGCAGCGCAAGGACACGACATATCCGGATCACCGCATCCGCCGTGATCACCGCCGGAATTCTCGCGTCCGGTGCGGCGTATGCGGCAGCGCGTGACACCGGTGGCGGGGCCGCGGCCGACGCCGCCGGAGCGCCGGGTGCCGCGCCGGCCGCGGGAGCGCGCACCGCTCCCCGTGCCGCTCCGACTCCCGACCCCGCCGGCGTATCCGACGGACCTGCCGGCGGGGCCGCACCGGCCCCCACCCCCACGTCCCCGACGTCCACGTCCCCACCGTCGCCGTCCGCGTCGCCGAGCCGGGCGGCGTCCTCCCCCGGCGGGGCGCGGGCGCTGGCCGCGACGCAACTCGCACCCGCGCAGATCCCCGCCGACGGCACCCGCCGGTGGCAGGTCATGACGGAGCCGCACATGCTCCCCCTGACAGGGGACTTCACCCTCAACGAGTGCGCGTCGATCGCCGGCGCGACCGCCTGGCGCCAGCAGGGATTCGTCAGCGCCCAGCAGACCCCGGCGGTCCAGGACGCGCTGTCCTTCGCGACACCGGCCGCCGCGCACAGCGCCTATGCCAAGCTGCTCTCCGACATGCGCGACTGCAGTCGGCGCACCCGTGACTACCAGGCGACGTACGGCGTGACGCCCGACGCGACGGTGGCGGTGACCGCCAGCACAGCCGACGGGACGGCCTGGTCCCGGCACTGGACCGGAGTCCAGGGGATCTCCGCCGACGGCGTCCAGACCAACCACGTCTACGCCGTGCAGCGCGGCTGCGTCCTCACCCTGCTGCACGTCGACGAGTGGGCGAAGAGGGCCGCGCCGCCCTACGACACCAGCGCAGACCCGGACGTGCTCCGGAGCCTCGCCGGCAAGCTGCCGGCGAACTGACCCGGCATCGGTCGCCGACCGCAACCGCCGCACCCGCGGCACCACCGGTGGCACCGCCGGCACTGCGACCGCTCCGCGACCGCACCCGCCCGTACCACCAACACCACAGGTCCGCGGACCTGTTCCGGCCCGGCCGCATCCGGCCCGACCGGACGACGTGACCTCCGGAACGGCCGAGCCGATCCGGCGCACCTCAATCCACGTACGAATTACACCACTTTGGAGTATTCCATGTCGCTCAACCGCCCCCTCGTCGTGCGCTGCGTCACCGCGCTCCTGGCCGCCGGCCTGTCCGCTGTCGCTCTCGCACCCACCTCCGCCCAGGCCGCCTCCAGCCAGGGCGGCACGATCACCCGCAGCGAGATCATCTCCCGTGCCCAGACCTGGGTCGACCAGGGCGTGCCGTACAGCCAGTCGGCCACCCACTCCGATCCGCAGGGCACGCCGTACCGGGAGGACTGCTCCGGCTACGTCTCGATGGCCTGGCACACCACCGCCGACGGGCTCGGCTCCTACACCACCCAGAGCCTGCCCGACGTCTCCACCGCGATCAGCAAGTCGAGCGCCCAGGCCGGCGACGCCCTGAACGACATCTCCGACGGACACGTGGTGCTCTTCGGCGGCTGGCAGGACAAGTCCGCCAACACCTTCACCTACTACGCCGAGAGCAACCCGAGCGTCGTGACGAACAAGTTCAGCGGCGACTTCGACGCCTCCACCCTCGCGGGCTGGCCGGTCGGCAACTACCAGGCGCTGAAGTACGACAAGGCGGCGGACGACGTCACCCTGAACTACTCGCAGACGACGTCGGCGGACTTCAACGGTGACGGCCAGGCGGACATCATCGCCCGGGACGCCGCGGGCAACCTGCTGATGTGGACGCACAACTCCGGCGGCTACTTCAACGCCTCCCATCAGGTCACCACCGGCTGGGACTTCACGCAGACCGCGGCCGCCGACTTCAACGGCGACGGCAAGGCGGACATCATCGCCCGCGACGGCTCCGGCAACCTCAAGATGTGGCTGGGCCACGGTGACGGCACCTTCGGCGCGGCCCAGCAGGTCACCGCGGGCTGGGACTTCACCCAGACGGCGGTGGCGGACTTCGACGGCAACGGCAAGGCCGACATCATCGCCCGCGACAGCTCCGGCAACCTCAAGATCTGGGCCGGCCACGGTGACGGCACCTTCGGCGCGGCGGCGCAGCTCTCCACCGGCTGGGACTTCACCCAGACCGCCGCCGCCGACTTCAACGGCGACGGCCAGGCCGACATCATCGCCCGCGACGCCGCGGGGAACCTGAAGATGTGGACGCACAACGCCGGCGGCTACTTCAACGCCGCCACCCAGGTCACCGCCGGCTGGAACTTCTCCCAGACCTCGGTCGCCGACTACGACGGCAACGGCAAGGCCGACATCATCGCCCGCGACGACTCCACCGGCAACCTCAACATCTGGGCCGGCCACGGCGACACCACCTTCGGCAGCGCCGTCAAGCTCACCTCCGGCTGGTAACCCCGCCCCACCCCGTCCCCACCACCGCCGCCGCCCGGCACCCCCGGGCGGCGGCGGCCGACAACCCCGGGCGTCCGGCTCTGCCCCGTCCGGACTCCGGCATGCCCCGTTCCGCACCTGTCCGGCTCCGCCACGAACGAAGGATCGTCCGATGTACCACGCACTCCACCGCTTCCGGACGGGAGCCGCGGCCATGGCCGTCTGCGCCCTGGCCGGCGGACTGGTGGCAGCGGGCTCCGCACCCGCCCGCGCCACCACCCCCTACAGCAGCCTCACCGCGGCCTTCGACGACGTCGCCGTGCACAGCGGCAGCGCGACCGCCACCCGCGCCGCCGCGAGCGGCGCCTCCACCGGCGCCGGAGGCGGCGGCTTCCTGGCCGCGGACCTGGACCGGGCCGGCTGGTCCCGGGGCGCCACGGTCTCCGTCAACGGCACCCCCTACACCCTCGCCGACGTGCCCCCCGGCGCGCCGGACAACGTCGTGGCCGCCGGCCAGACCGTCGCGGTCCGCGGCTCGGGCGACGCCCTCGGGTTCCTCGCCGCCGCCGACGACGGGCCGGTCTCCGCGGCCGGCACGATCACCTACACCGACGGGACCACCTCCCGCTACACGCTTGCCGTGGACGACTGGTCGGGAACGGCCGACGCGAACACCGCCGTGGCCGTGCCGCACCACCTCGACTCCGCGGGGCAGCCGGCCGGCAGCGGCCGGCTGTCCGCGGTCACCGTGCCGCTCGACCGGACCAGGACGGTCGCCGCCGTCACGCTCCCGACGACCGGCGCCACAAGCACCACCGGCGCCAGCAGCCCCGAGCTGCACGTCTTCGACATCGCCGTGCGCGCTGCCGCCGCCGCACCCGCCGGGCAGTTCTGGGCCGGCAGTTGGGCCACGGCGTACGGCGCCGCGCCGCTGGTGCCGCAGTCACCCGACTGGTCCCGGCAGACCCTGAGGATGGTGGTCCACCCCAACACCACCGGCGGCACGGCCCGTTTCCGGTTCGCGAACACCTTCAGCCCCGACCCGCTGGAGCTCGGCCACGTGACCGTGGCGACGCAGGCGAACAGCGACACGCAGCAGGCCGACGCGACGGCGGTGCAGACCCCGGTGCCGCTGACCTTCGGCGGCGCCCAGAGCACCACGCTCGCCGCCGGGGCCGACGTCTACAGCGACCCGGTGGCGTTCCCGGTGACCGCGGGAAAGAACCTGCTGGTCAGCGTGTATCTGCCCGGCCCGGTGACCCACGCGCCCATCCACCCGCACGCGCTCACCACGTCGTACACCACCAGCCGGCTGGGCGGCGACCACACCATGGACACCGGCAGCTTCCCCGGCAACGGCTTCACCTTCTGGACGATCCTCAGCGGGGTGGACGTGGCGACCTCCAGTGACATCGGCACCACGGTCGCGCTGGGCGACTCGCAGACCGACGGCGCCCACTCGCCGGCGAACCGCGACCAGCGCTGGCCCGACTACTACGCGCAGGACGTCAACAGCAAGGGCCAGGTGACCGGAGTCGTCAACGAGGGGATCTCGGGCAACTACCTGCTGACGGACACCACCACCGAGAACGGCCCGAGCGCCCTGCACCGGCTGGACCGCGACGTCTTCGGCCAGACCGACGTCCACACCCTGGTGCTGTACGAGGGCGTCAACGACATCGCGCTCTCCGGTTCCTCCGCCACCGCTGTCGAGGCGGGCATCAGCAGCATCGCGCAGCAGGCCCGCGCGCGGGGCATCCGCGTGGTGATCGCGACGATCCCGCCGTTCGGGGGCTACTCCGCCTACACGGACGCGAAGGACACCGTGCGGCAGCAGGTCAACGCCTACGTCAGGACCACCGCGGACGCGGACGCCCACATCGACTTCGACCTGGCCACCCGGGATCCCGACATGCCCGACCGGCTGCTCCCGGCCTACTTCGACGCGCCCGACGACCACCTGCACTTCAACGAGGTCGGCTGCGCGAAGCTCGCCGACACCCTCGCGGCCGCCGCCGACGGCCCGGCGACGAACATGTCGCAGACCGCCGCCGCGGACGTCAACGGCGACGGCCTGTCGGACCTCCTCGCCCGCAACGACGCCACCGGCGCACTGCAGTTGTGGCTGCGCAACACCGGCGGCACGTTCGGCGCCGCCGTGACGGTCACCGGCGGATGGCGCCCGTTCAGCCAGACCGCGGCCGCCGACTTCAACAGCGACGGCAAGGCGGACATCATCGCCCGCGACGGGTCCGGCAACCTCAAGATGTGGCTGGGCCACGGTGACGGCACCTTCGGCGCGGCCCAGCAGGTCACGTCGGGCTGGGACTTCACCCAGACGGCGGTGGCGGACTTCGACGGCAACGGCAAGGCCGACATCATCGCCCGTGACAGCTCCGGCAACCTCAAGATCTGGGCCGGCCACGGTGACGGCACCTTCGGCGCGGCGGCGCAGCTCTCCACCGGCTGGGACTTCACCCAGACCGCCGCCGCCGACTTCAACGGCGACGGCCAGGCCGACATCATCGCCCGCGACGCCGCGGGGAACCTGAAGATGTGGACGCACAACGCCGGCGGCTACTTCAACGCCGCCACCCAGGTCACCACCGGCTGGGACTTCTCCCAGACCGTGGCCGCCGACTTCGACGGCAACGGCAAGGCCGACATCATCGCGCGCAGGAACACCACCGGCGACCTGGACATGTGGGCCGGCCACGGCGACACCACCTTCGGCAGCGCCGTCAAGCTCACCTCCGGCTGGTGACCGCGGGGCGGCGGAGCGCCGGGAAAGCAGCCGCGGCGCGGCGCTCCCCCGGCCTCCCCCGCCCCGCGGCCCGCGCCCGCCCGGCGCAGCCCGTGCACCCTCGCGAGGGTGCCGGCCGCGGCGGGCGGGACGGCGCTGTCCGGGGCCGCAGGCAGTTTCGGGTCCTCAGGTGGAGGACTGCACGACGACCTGTTCGCCCTCGCCGTTCGGGGCCTCGAAGATGGCCAGGTAGCGGTGGAAAAGCGTCTCGTCCACGGTGACGGAGTTGGCGCCCTCCACGCTGTTGCGCCGCCCGAGGCGACGCTCCAGCGTGCTGCGGTCCGCCGTGAGGTGGACCAGCTCCCAGCGGCAGCCGTGGCTTTCGACCAGTGCCTTGTAGTCGTCGCGGGCGGCGCGACTCCAGAAGCTGTAGTCCACCACCACGTCGCGCCCGGCCGACATCAGCTCGACCAGTTCCCGCCGCTGCTCGCGGCGGACCTCCTCCTTGAGCCGGTCGAACGCCTCGGCCTCCAGCACCAGGCCCGCGTCACGCCGCCCGAGCCGCCGCCAGACCGCCTCGTCGATCGACAGCCGAGCGTAGCCCCGTCCCACCAGGCCCATCGCGTAGGTGGTCTTGCCCGCTCCCGGCAGACCACACATCAGCACCACCGTGCTCGCATGCGTCACAGAGCCAGGCTAGACCCGGGAACGGCTCGCCTGGGAGGCGACGGGGAGGAGGTGCGGCGAGGTGCTCAGTGCTCGCGCGGCCGTGGCGACCGCGGGGGCGGGGGAGCCGTCTGGAGGGTGTGGCCGTGGGTGTGCGCCAGGTCGCTCAGGTCGGGCTCGCCGAACTCGGCGCGCAGCGCGGCGAAGGCGGCCGCCTTCTGCTCGCCGAAGCGGCGGACGTGGACCGCGTAGGCGTCCGCGGTCAGGAAGCGCGGGGGCGTGCTCTTGCTGTAGAACTTGTCGGCGTACATGACCAGCCGCTCCTCCGTCGTGACGGCGACGTAGTCGTCGGGCGGCAGCGGGAGGTGCTGGGTGCGGATGTCGTCGCGGGTGAGGCCCACGCCGGTGTGGCGGGAGCAGAACCGGGACAGCACGTCGGGCAGGCCCGCGCCGGCGAGCAGTTCGTGGCCGAGCACGCCGTGCAGCAGGTAGCTGTCGTGGACCCGGCGGCCTGCCGCGTCGTAGAGGCGGTAGACGCCGATGTCGTGCAGGAGGCATCCGGTCCGCACCAGGTCGCGGTCGGCGTCCGCGCCGGACGCCTCCAGGAGCCGGTCCGCGATCGTCGCGACGATCACGCAGTGGGTGTGGACGAGGTCGAGCATCTCGGCCGAGGGGGCGTGCCGTGCGTGCAGGGCGCGGATCTCGGACGGGGTCGGCAGGCGCATCCCGGACACGCTACCTCGTGTGTCCGCTGCCTCGTGGGTCCGCCGCCTCGTGGGTCCGCCGCCCGCCGTCCGGCGCGAGCACGTGTCCCCCGCTACGGCTCCCCGCCGGTGCCGCACGGCACACTGGCCTGCATGACACCCGACGCGCTCAAAGCCGTATGCCTGGGACTGAACGGTGCCGCCGAGACCTTCCCGTTCACCGCGGAGACCTCCGTCTTCAAGGTCGGCGGGAAGATCTTCGCGATCTGCACCCTCGACGCCGACCCGCTGACGGTGAGCCTGAAATGCGATCCCGAGGTCGCCGTGCAGCGGCGCGCTGCGCATCCGGAGATCACCGCGGGCTGGCACCTCAACAAACGGCACTGGAACAGCGTGCGCCTGGACGGTTCGCTGCCCGACGCTCTCGTCCACGAGATGGTCGAGGACTCCTACGACCTCATCGTCTCCAAGCTCCCCCGCCGGGAGCAGCTGCTGCTGGACTGGCCCGGTGTGCGCCGACCGGAGGAGCACTGACACCGACCTCACCCGCGCGTCGAAGGCCCGCGCCTCCTGCGGCTGGGCGGCCGCGGGAGGCGCGGGGGCGGGTCAGGCGGCCCTGCGACGGCGTGCGAGCACCGCGGCCGTGCCGGTGAGGAGCAGGATCGCGGCCGCGCCGGCCGCCGGCAGGGCGGTGCCGGGGCCCGTGGCGGCGAGCGCGCCGTCGGGGGCGAGGCCGCCCGTGGACGAGGACCCGCCGGATGTGCCGGCGCCGCCGGTCGCGGCGGCTCCCGGCCTGGCGACGGTGAGCGGCGCGACGTCGTTCGCCGGGTGCTGGTCGTGCGTGGGCGCCTGGACGGAGGGGACGACGCGCACACTGCCCACCGCCCCCTTGGCCGTGGCGGGGACGAGCCGGTCGATCCGCAGGGAGAAGCGCAGCACGAACCGGGCGTGCACGGTGAGGGGTTCGCGCATCACGCAGCGGTGGACGCCGTTGGGCCGCAGCACGCACAGCGGGTCGGGGCCCGGCGAGGTGCCGGGCGGCTGCGGGGCCACCCGCTCGGTCCTGACCAGGCTGACGCCTGCGGGCAGGGTCACGTCGAAGGCGCCGTCCGCGCCGCTCTGGGTGAGGCTGCCGGGACCGGCGTTGCGGACGCCCAGGTCCAGACGGACGACGTCGCCCCTCTTGCCGTGCAGCGTGCCGCCGATCGCCTGGTAGTCGGCGTGCTGGTCGGCCACGACGTGCAGCCAGCCGGCGTCCAGCTCGGTCTCCTGGGCGCCGGTCTGACGCAGTGCCAGTGGCGGGCCGTCGCCGGTCACGTAGTGCGCCGGGTCGAAGTCCTGCGACGGCTGGACGCTGGCGGCCGGCCTGATGTCGTAGGTGATGTAGCCGTCCATCAGCGGCGCGCGGGTGCGGTACGCGAGCGGCCGGTCGGTGGTCCACACCTGGCCCGGGGCGATCTCGTCGGGGAAGGCGCACCAGAAGTCGTCGCGCGGCGCGGGCGCGTAGTGGCAGTTGTCCGGCCGGTCGCCGGCCGGCGTGAACGCCTGGTCGTCCGGAGGCGTCCCGGTGGGGTCGGAGGTCCGGAAGTGCAGGACGAACCCGTGCCGGGGGCTCGCGTCACCGGTGTTGCCGATGACCGGGGAGAAGGGCAGGACGGTGCCGGGCGGCACTCCTGTGCGCTCGGGCAGCACCGCGGTGAGCAGTCCCGGCGTCCCGATCACCGCCCGTACGTGGGCTGTCGCGTCCGCGGCGCCTGCGGTGGACGCGGTCACCGGCACGTCGGCCTCGAACTGGGCGTCCGCGTTGTGCGTCGCCAGCAGGTGGAAGGGGCTGAGCTGGACGACCGCGGGGTCGAGGTCGCAGGTGACCACCAACTCCGCGGCGCTGCAGCCGTCCCGGGTGTCGACGTCGGTCATCAGCACCTTGCCCGCGAGGGCCGACGCGTCGACGACCAGGTGCCGCGGCCCGTCCGCGGCGTCGCCCACCACGCCGATCCCGATGTTCAGCGTCGACGTGAACCCCCCGTCGCCGGCCTGCGCCTCCACGTAGAGCGTGGGCGTCACGTCCAGCGTGAGCGCCGACGCCGCCGCGTGCGCGGGCGACGCCCCGCCCGCCCCCGCCGCGATCCCCCACGCGGCGCACGCCAGCGCCGCCCCCAGGGCGGCCCGCCGCCGCCGCGATCCGATCCCTCTCGGGTCTCCCATCGACTTTCCCCCTCCTGTGGGTGCACCGGCCCGCAAGGGCTCGTACTCACCAGACAGGTGACGGGACGTCAGGGTTGCCCTGTGGTGGCGCCGGGGTTTCCGCCCGGTGACGACAGGGGTGGTGGCGAGGGGAGGTGCGCGGGTACGGGCGTTCGCCGCCGGACGCGAACGCGCCTCCCGCGCTGAGCTTCGCTCCCGACGGCCGCACCCTGGCCACCGGCTCCTTCGACGGCAGCATCGAGGTGTGGGACGTGGCCGGGCGGCGGGTACGGCAGACCCTGAACGAGGGCACCTCGCGCGTGACGGCGCTGGACTTCGCCCCTGACGGCCGCACGCTCGCCGTGGGCCGCACCGACGCGAGCGTCCAACTCTGGGATCTGGCAGGGCACTTCGTCAGACAGACGCTGCAACCCGGCACGGCGCCGGTCACCTCGGTGGACATCGCGCCCGACGGGCGCGCGCTCGCCACCGCCGGCGACGACGGAGTCGTCACCTGGCGCCGCCTGGCGCTGCCCGGCCCCGCGCAGGCCGTCGCCCTGCTGTGCGCGGCGGTCGACCGGCAGCTCACCGCGGCGGAACGGGCCCGCTACGCCCCCGGCTCGGCGCCCGCGTCCGCCTGCGGTTCCTGAAAGTCGGCAGCGGTGGCGCGGCAGGGCCGTGCGTGGAGTGGAGGCTTGTGCATGTATCGCGTCACATGGTCAACTATGCCCTGATTGACGAAGGATTCACCGTTAAAGGAGGAATGTTCGTGCTGGACAGCAGTGCCGGGCTCTTGGTCGAGGAACGGCTCCACCCGCGGCCGGTGGGCGAAAGCCCCCGGGACGACGGCTGGTTGGCGGAGCCGTTGACGGCGGCGCAGGTGCGCGTGTGCGCGAACTGCTCGTGCTGCGTGGACGGATTGTGCCGGCCCGGCCAGTGGAGCGGCTGCCCCGACGCCCTCGACAGCCGGTGGCCCTATCCCTGCCCGTGCACCAGCAACACCATGGACGCGCCGCTGCCCTGAGCCGCGCGGCGGCGGCGCGGCCCACGGGAGGCGGGGGTGGGGACTCGCCGGCCGCGGCGTCTCACTGCGCCGCGAGGCGGCTCTGCAGCCGGGTGGCGCGTTCCACGTCCAGGTCGTGGGGGCCGTAGATGGCCTCGGCCGGGGGGAGGTTCTCCCGCAACAGCCGCGCCGCCCGGCCGGGGTGACCCGCTTCGGCGAGCCGCTCGGCGTAGAGCACGCGGGCTTTGATGGTCAGCGGGTGCGAAGCGCCGAGTACGCGTTCGCGCCCGTCCACCGCCTCCCGCATGAGGGCGAGCGCGGAGGCGTGTTCGCCGGACAGCGACCTGGCCCAGCTGAGGACGAGTTTCGCGGAGTGGACGAGCGGGTGCCCGCTGCCGTAGAGGTGGACGCGCGCCTGGAGGGCGCGTTCCGCGGCGGCGACCTTGACGTCCTCGGGGGTGTCGGTGCGCAGCAGGCCGTACGCGTAGTTGCTGTAGGCGATGGCGGTGACCACGTGGTCGGCGCCCAGGCTGCGTTCGGCGTCGGCGATGGTCGCGGGGCCGTCGTGCAGGAAGGTCTGCGTGTGGCCGGAGTGGGCGAGGAACTCCAGGGCGTAGGCGCGGCTCCGGAGGGTTTCGACGTGGTCGTTGCCGAGCGTGCGGCGCTGGCCGTCGATGGCCCGCTGGATCCAGCTCAGGGACTCCTCGGGCCGGCCCAGCAGGTAGAGCGTCATGCTGAGCGCCGCCGCGGTTTCCAGGGACTCGCGGTGGCGCGCTCCCAGGGTGGCCGCGCGCCGGGTGTGCACGCGGCGCAGGACCTGTTCGGCCTCGTGGTAGGAGCCGAGCCGGCGGAGGTAGTCCCCCTGGTGGTGGCGTGCCGTCATGGTGTCGTGGTGGTCGGGGCCCTGGAGGCGCTGCGATATGTCGCCGGTCAGCGTGGCGAGTTCGACCGCGGCCCGGTAGTCACCGGCCTCGCAGACGAGTTGGGCGGTCCGTATGCCGAGCGCGGCGGCCTGCGCGCACGTCTGGGGGCCGGTGTGGTGCAGCACCGCGGCGGTGTGCGGGACGAGCAGCCGCAGCCGGGTGACGTGGTCGGGCGAGGCATCGGCGGGGAGGGCGGCGTCGAGCAGCCGGATGGCGGTGTCCAGGTACCCGGGGCGCTCCTCGGGCTCGATGCCGGCGTGGACGCTCTCCAGCACCAGGCCGTGGACCTGGAGGCAGGGCGTCGGTCCGGCGTCCGGCGAGGGCCCCGCGTAGGAGTGCGCCGAGACCAGGGAGTTGTCGATCAGCGCGCGCAGGGCCGTCTCGGCCCGGTTCCAGAAGCGCACTCCCATCCGCTGTCCGCTCGCGGGTTCCGCGCCGGGCAGCGGCGGGTGGTCCGACAGGACGGCGCGGGGCACCGGGGTGGGGCTCCAGCAGGACAGCAGGCGCATGAGCGTGGTGGCTTCCGGCAGTCCCCGGACGTCCAGGTCGTCGAGGGTGATCTGCCAGGTCCAGGACAGCCGCTGGCGCAGGTCCCCCTCGGTGGCGGTGGCCCCGGCGTCCTCGACGAAGGGGAGTTCCGCGCCCTGGTCGGCCAGCAGGGTGCCGTCGCGTTCGAACCGGGCCCGGTAGTCGTTCAGCGACCACGACTCCAGCGCCTGGCGCTCCAGATAGCTGCCGGCGAGCCTCAGCGCGAGGGGGAGGCGGCCGAGGCGGTTCGCCAGGTCCAGCGCGTCCTGGCGGGTCCCGCGTCCGGGGGCGAAGTCCGTGATGACGCGGGCCGCCTCCGCCGGGGACAGCACGTCGAGGTGGTGCAGCGTCGCGTACTGCCACTGCGGGGCGCGTGCCCGGCGGGTGGTGACGAGTACGACGCCGGTGCGGCCGGCGCGCAGCCAGCCGTCGAGGAGTTCGGGGTTGTCGGCCTTGTCGATGACCAGCAGCCAGTCCCGCGAGCGGGCGAGCTGCCGCCAGACCAGGTCGGCCGCCGCGAGCCGGCCGGCGTGGGCGGCCTGCACGTCGACCGGGTCGGCGCCGAGTTCGGCGGCCACGGCGAGCATGCCGCGCCGCAGCCCGGTGCGGTCGGCGGCGACCACCCACAGGGCGGTCAGGCCGGCGGACTCGGCGGCACGGAAGACCTCAGCGGCCAGCGCGGTCTTGCCGCTGCCGCCCATCCCGTACAGCACGTGCGGGGGGCCTGGCCGGTGCGCGGCGGCGACGAGGAGGGACCTGATCTCCTCGCGGCCGCGGAAGACCCGCGGCGGGCTCTCCACTCGGGGGGTGCGGACCGACTCCTGCCACAGGCCGGTGTCGTGGGCGGCGGAGTTGACGTAGGGATCGCCGAACGCGTGGGAGTGGTCCCTGAAGGCGGACCGGGGTCCGCCGGTCCGGAATCGCTCGCGCCCGGCTCGCGCGGAGGCCTCCCGCCCCGGCTCCCCGGCGGATTCCGGATCGGCGCCGCGTCCGGCGGGCTCCCGTCCGGCCGGCAGGCCGGTGGCGGTGGCGGCCCGGTTCCGGCCACCGCGCACACGGCGCACGAGCGTCCTCGCCGCGGCGCGCCCCCGGTGCCACACCGCGGTGACCGTCAGGGTGACCAGCGTCGTGCCCGCGGTGACGGCGACGGTGGTCAGTGCCGCGTCCATCACGCCTCACAGCCATCACGACGTTTCACCAACAACAGGAGTATAGATGCAAATTCACCTCCCGCGCGTGGTCAATGGCCAGTATTCGACGGGCCCTCTTGCCGCTTCGCCGAGCCGCTGGCTTCATGACCCCAACCCCCCGACGGCCACTCTCCTTACCTGGAGGAATCCGTGTCCGACTCCACATTTGACGGCGCGTTCTGGTTTAAAGCGAATGGAAGCGGTGAAGGCGGCTGCGTAGAGGTGGCCGTCACCCCCGAAGTGATCGGGGTGCGCGACACCAAGGACAAGGGCGACGGCCCCATTCTCAGCTTCGGCCGGCCGGCCTGGACATCGTTCGTCCAGGACCTGCACCGCGGCGAATTCGCCCCAGAGTGGCTGTCTCTCTGAGGTCCGGCTCCCGCGCGGTGGACCTGGCCACCGCGCGGGATGCCGCCTCCCTCACTCCCCTGCTGGCCGCCACCGGTGTCTCGGTCACCGGGGACGGCGCGTTCCAGGTGGCCGCGCCCCTCCTCGCCGCCACGCTCACCCGCGATCCGCTCGCCGTCTCCACGGTGACCGCCGCCTTCTACCTGCCCTGGCTGATCGCCGGGCTGCCCGCGGGAGCGCTGGCCGACCGGTGGCCGCGTCGCCGGGTCATGCTCACCGCCGACCTGGTACGGGCCTGCCTGATCGGCCTGCTCGCCGTCCTGGTGTTCACCGGCCACGCCGGCCTGCTCCTCCTGGTGGCGGTCATCCTGCTCACCGGCATCGCCGGCTGCTTCTTCGACGCGTCCTCACAGGCGGTCATCCCGACCCTGGCCGGACGCGACAAGGAGGTGCTCGCCAAGGTCAACGGGCGCTACTGGTCCATCGACACCGTCGGCCGCTCCCTGCTGGGGCCGTCCGGCGGCTCGCTGGCCTTCGCCGCAGGCCGCTTCCTGCCCTTCTTCGGCGACGCGCTGTCCTTCGCCGCATCCGCGCTGTGCATCGGCCGGCTGCCGAGGATGCCGGCCGCCGGGAAGCCGCAGCCGCTGCTGGCCGCGATCCGCGAGGGCCTCGCCCACCTGCGCGGCAGCGCCCAGCTGCGCGAACTGGCCGCCACCATGGCCGCCTACAACTTCGCCTACAACGTGGCGATGGCCACCTTCGTCCTCTACGCCACCGGCCCGCTGCACATCGCCGACTCGCGCTACGGGCTCCTGCTGGCCCTCGGGGCCCTCGGCGGCATCGCCACCGGGTGGCGCGCCGCCCGCATCACCCGGAACCTGAACCACCGCCAGACCATGGCGCTCGCCACCGCGCTCCAGGCGCTCGCCTGGCTCGGCATCGCCACCGTCCACGCGCCGATCGCGATCGCCGGCTTCCTGGGGCTCATCGGCGCCGCCTCCACCCTCATCAGCGTCGCCGCCAGCTCCGCCCGCGCGGCGCTCACCCCGGATCATCTGCTCGGCCGCGTCGTGTCCGCCTTCCGGCTCTTCGGAATAGGCGCCGCGGGACTGGGCGCCCTCACCGGCGGCCTGGTGGCCCGGCAGAGCGACCTGCGCACGCCGTTGTGGGCCGCCGTCACGCTTCTCGTCCTCACCGTGGCGGCGCACCGGCCGTGGCGCCGCCTCGTTCCCTCCCCGCTTTAGGGGGTTTACCGGGCCGATAGCGACGGCCCCGCAATAGGGCGGATCCCGAACTCCGCCTGTATTCAGCCAATTGCGCGATCAATTCCCGAGCGGCATTACCGCGACCGCCGGGACCACCGTCCGCCGAGTGCTCTCGCGGATGCAACAGCCGTGCGGCCGAAGGCCATCGGCCGACGTCCGGGGCGGACCGCCGCACCAGCGCGGCATATTCGGCTGCGTCTTGCCAAGAGCATGGGGTACGTCCGCTTCGTTCTCCTGCGCGCGGTTCGGAATTCATCATGCGAGGGATTTCCGCCCGGTTCGCCGCCGGTTCGCCGCCGCTTTGCGGGCACGGTGCGGAATTCCGCTTTCCCGAAAGCGGCGCCCGCCGACGGGTGGTGCCCACCGACGCCGGGGGCGGCGCGCCCGTTCCGTCCTCCGGCGCCGCTCGCCACGGCAGGTGTGCCGCTGGGCACTTGTGCCGTGGCGAGCGGGCGGCCCTGCCGCCGGGGCGTGGCTACTTGACGCCGGGCGGGATAGCGGCGATGACCTGCGCCCAGCTCCGGTCGGTGGCGATCGCGGCGAGGCGGGCCGTACTCAGCGGCGGTGCGGGGCGGCTGACCGGGGCGTCCTTCTCCGCGGGGGCGTTCCACTCGCTGACGGAGACCAGCGAGCCGTCGTCCCGGACGAATTCGGCCAGCCACTCCTTGGTGTCGGTCCTGTGGTCGGGGTACTCCCAGGTCTTCAGGATGGTCAGGGTGCCGCCGTGGACGTGGTTCTGCGTGCAGGAGTCGCCCGCCGCGATGATGGGCGCGCAGTCCTCCAGCCCCTCGCCCTCGGCCTGGACCACGACCTCGACGGCCGCCGCGCCGTGGCCGTCGTCGTAGACCACGTGGGCGTACGGTGCGACGTCGTCGGTGCCGCGGCCGACCCGGCCGGAGATCTTGCCGTGCGGCAGCTGCGAGATCAGCAGGTCCTCCACCTGCCGTGCGGTGAACGAGCGCGGGGCGGCCGCGGTGGTCGCCGACGCCTGCGCCACACGGGTTCCGCCGGACAGGTCGGGGGCGGCGGCCACCCCGGTTCCGGTGGCCCCGGTCCGGGCGCCGCCGTCGTGGCCGGAGACGGCGGCCAGCACGCCGCTGGTCCCGGCGATCGCGAGGACGGCCGCTCCCGCGGTCAGCATCGCGGTCCGGCGGCGGCGCAGGGTGCGGCCGCGGGAGAAGCCGGCGGCGGCCAGCGCGCGGCTGTCGGCCGGGGTGAGGCCGTCACCGGCCTGGTGGAGTACGTGGGTGAAGGCTGCGGCCTCGGTGGGCTCGGGGGTTTCGTCGGAGTGGAAGGGCATGGCGGGTCACGGTCTCCTTCGTCGGGGTGGGTCGGGGTCTGCGGGGGCCGGGATCGGCGGGCGCTGCGGGGGACTCGGCGCGGGCGGAGCCGGCGGGGATGGAGTCGGCGCGAGAGGAGTCGACGCCGCTCAGCCGGTGACCAGGTCGGCGTGGCTGCCTTCCAGGTGGCGGCGGAGCTGCGCGAGCGCCCGTGTCGACCGGGTGCGTACCGCGCCGGCGCTGGCCTGCAGGACCGCTGCCGTCTCCTCGACGCTGCGGTCCTCCCAGTAGCGCAGGATCAGCACGGCCCGGTCCTTGGGGCCGAGCGCGGCCAGTGCGGTCAGCAGGGCCACCCGGAGTGCGGCGTCGCCGCCGGAGTCCAGGGCGGCCTGATCGGGCAGCGCGGCCGCCGGGCTCTCCCGGCTGCTCTGCCGCCGCTGGTGGGTGAGGAAGACGCGCACGAGGGTGGTCTGGGCGTAGCCGGCCGGGTTGTCGACCTCGCTGACGCGGCCCCACACCACGTATAACCGCCCCAGCGTCTCCTGGACGAGGTCCTCCGCCAGGTGGGTGTCCCCACCGGTCAGCAGACACGCGGACCGGAACAGGTGTCCCGTCCGTGCCGCCGCGAACTCCTGGTATGCCTCTGTCGCCGCTCTGCGCATCAGGCTCGTCCCTCCCCGTCGACCACACTTCAATGACGCGGTGGGAGCCGGGAAACGTTACACACCGGTCGGTGCGGAGCGCTGGAGCACGGCGCGGCGCGGCGCGGCGGCGAAGTGGCCCAGCCGCGCGGGGGGGAAATGGCCCACCTGGATGGACGGGGTGGGGCGTACGGTCGAGATCGCGGCGGATCGGCGGCGCGGCCGGGCCTGGCGGGCATCCGTCCACGTGACCACCGCCGCCGGGCCGGACGCACGCCCGGCCCGGCGGAGGAACCGGCCCCACCGGGGACCCGCCCGCCGAAGACCCAGCCCACCAGAGGAATCCGCATGCAAGCCATCACCGTCCGGGATCGCGACGCCGGTGTCAGCGGGCTCGCGCTGACCGAACTGCCGCGCCCGCAGGCCGCCGAGAACGACGTCATCGTGCGCGTGCACGCCGCGGGCTTCACTCCCGGGGAGCTCGCCTGGCCCACCAGCTGGACCGACCGGGCGGGCCGTGACCGGACGCCGAGCGTGCCGGGGCACGAACTGTCCGGGGTGGTCGAGGAGCTGGGGTACGGCACCACCGGCCTCACCGTCGGCCAGCGGGTCCTCGGCATGGCCGACTGGGCCCGTGACGGCTCGCTGGCGGAGTACACCGCGGTGGAGGCCCGCAACCTGGCCGCGCTGCCCGCGGACGTCGACCACACCGTGGCCGCGGCGCTGCCCATCTCCGGGCTGACCGCGTGGCAGGGCCTGTTCGACCACGGGCGGCTCACGGCCGGGCAGACGGTCCTGGTCCACGGCGCGGCCGGCGGCGTCGGGTCGATCGCCGTCCAGCTCGCCCGCGAGGCGGGGGCCCGGGTGGTCGCCACCGGCCGGTCCGCCGACCGGGACACCGCGCTCGGCCTGGGGGCCGAAGCCTTCGTCGATCTGCGGGCGGACCGGCTGGAGGACGCCGGGGAGGTCGACGTCGTCTTCGACGTGATCGGCGGCGAGGTGCTGGAACGCTCGGCGGCGCTGGTGCGCGCCGGCGGCACCCTCGTCACCATCGCCGCGCCGCCCACGGTCAGGCCCGCGGACGGGCGGGCGGTCTTCTTCGTCGTCGAACCCGACCGGGTCCGGCTCGCCGACCTCGTCCAGCGGGTGAGGGACGGACGGCTCAAGCCGGTCGTCGGGGACGTGCGCCCGCTCGCCGAGGTGCCGGCCGCGTTCGCACCCGGCCGCCGCCGCTCCGGCAAGACGGTCATCCGCGTCGTGCCGGACGACTCCGCGCAGGCGGGCCGGCGATGACCCGTACCGCCACGACCGTCGACGACGTCGTCGTGCCCGGCAGTGCGGCCTCGGCCGCCGCCCTGGGGGTGGCGAGCGCCTACCTCTCCCCCGCGCTGCTCAACCACTCGCTGCGCGCGTACCTGTGGGCGGCCGCCCGCGGGGCGGCGGAGGGCGTCGCCTTCGACGCTGAACTCCTCTACGTGGCGGCGCTGTTCCACGACCTCGGGCTGGCGCCGGCGTTCGACAGCCACACCGTCGCCTTCGAGGAGGCCGGCGGCCACGTCGCCCGGGTCTTCGCGGCCGGCGCCGGGTGGTCCGCTGAGCGCGCGGAGCGCCTGTCCGACCTGATCGTCCGCCATATGTGGCCGGAGGTGGACGCGTCCGCCGATCCCGAGGCGCGGCTGCTGAACCTCGCCACCGCCACCGAGATCGTCGGCAGGGGCGCGGCCGACCTCCCGGCCGGCTTCCGCGCGGAGGTGCTGGCGCGCCACCCGCGGCTCGACCTCGCCGAGCGGTTCCTGGCGTGCTTCCAGGACCAGGCCGTCCGCAAGCCCGGCAGCTCGGCGGCCGGCGCCGTGCGGTCGGGGCTCGCCGCGAGGATGGCCGGCAACCCGCTGGACGCGCCCGCCCCGCCGCCCTTGCAGGGCTGAGGGTGCACGCGCCGACGCCGGCCGTACGTCGAGTGGCCGCACCCGTCGGGCGGGCCCCGCACGGCGGCCCGAGGCTGGAGGGACGCCGTCCCTGACGGGCCGCTCCTGCGGCCGGGCGACCGGGGCGTGCCCCATCGACCGTGGGCGCAGCCGCCCGCAGACGCGCAACGGAGGCCCCCGTGGGAAGCGGAGCGACGAGCGCCGGCGACGATCTGACCGCCGGCCGGACCAACTCGAGCGAGGAGCGCACGATCGTCGTGGCGACGACCGCCGAGAACGGGTACGCCGACGACTTCGTCGTGTACGTGGGCACAAAGGACGGCAAGGTGCTGCGCACCGTCGCCGACGGCGTGGACGGCATCCACGCCACCGGGTCGGTGGAGTTCGACACCGGCGGCGCGGTCGGCGTGCTCCCCGCGGGCAACGGCCTGGTCGGCACCGGCCTGAACGGCGTGGTCGGCTACGTCCACGCGGCGCTGCGCGACAAGCAGGAGGAGCAGACGAGGCAGGCCGGCGTCTTCGGCTCCGGCGGCGCCTCGGCGGGCGTGTTCGGCCGCGGCGCCGCCGGGGTGGTGGGCTACTCGGGGCCGACCCCGCGCGACACCGCCTGGGAGGCCGACGGCCACGCGGGGGTGCGCGGCCGCTCCGACGACATCGGCGTGCGCGGCAAGGGCGACTCCGGAGGCGTGCAGGGGAGGAGCGAGCTCAGCTTCGGCGTCGAGGGCGTCGGCGCGACGGGCGTGCTCGGCCGCAGCACCGACGGCGTCGGCGTGTACGCGTCCTGCACGTCGGGCCCGGGGTTCCAGGCAACCTCCGGGACCGACAACGCGGCCGTGTTCGAGGCGCCCAAGCGCGCACAGCTCTGGCTGGTGCCGCCGGAGGTCGCCCCGCCGAGCGGCCCTGAGGTCGCGATCACCCCGAAGGGGTTCCACCAGATCGACGGCGAGAGCACCAACCCGCTCCGCAAGAACGGTCGCGCCGGCGAACTCGCGGCGATCAAGGACGCGCGGGGGCGTACCACGCTGTGGTTCTGCGTCGACGACGCCGTCAGCCCCTCCCGGTGGGCCCAGGTGCTGCTCGGCCCCGCGTTCTCCGGCGCGGCCGACGATTCCTGAGGACGGGCGAACGGCCCCTGACCGGGCGTCATGCGCCGCTGTGCGCGGAGGCGTCCGGCGTGGACGGCGGCCGTGGACGTGCCTGGTCCCCGGCGTCCGGCGCCCGCCCGCGGGCTGCCGCGCGCCACGTCCGGAGCCGCCGCGGAGACGGACGGCGGTCAGCTACGTGCCGGGGGTCGGCTCCGCGGCCGCGTCGTGGAAGGCACGCCGGACGGCCGTGATGCCGTCGCCTGCCCGGGAGGGGTGCACCCGGTTCGTCAGCAGGACGGCGTAACGGCTCGTCGCGGGGTCGACCCAGAGGCTGGTGCCGGTGAAGCCGGTGTGGCCGTAGGAGGCGGGGCCGAAGGACCGGCCGACGGGAGAGTCCGCGGGGTCCTGGCCCTGCCAGGCCAGGCCGCGCCGCAGGGCCAGGCCCTCGGTGTGGTCGGCGGTCATCTGCCGGAAGGTCTCCGGCCGCAGCAGCTCCCGTGCGCCGCCGGCCAGGGAACTGCCGAGGCGCTCCATGTCGGCCAGCGGGGCGAACAGGCCGGCGTGCCCGCCGACTCCGCCGAGCACCGCCGCGTTCTCGTCGTGCACCTCGCCGACCACGATCCGGCCGCGCCACGGGCAGTCCTCGGTGGCCACCGCCCGGCGCCGGTCCTCGGCGCCGGGGCGGAATCCGGTGCCGGCCATGCCGAGCGGGTCGCAGACCAGCCGCCGTACCAGTTCCTCCAGCGACCGGCCGGCGGCGGCCTCCGCGATGAGGCCGAGGATGATGAACCCCTGCGAGGAGTACTGGACCCGGGTGCCGGGCGCCGCGGTCGGCGGCAGCAGCCGGACCGCCTCCAGGAGGCCGGCGGGCGTGGGGTGTTCACGGTAGAGGGGCACCTGGCCGGGGATGCCGGAGGTGTGCGCGAGCAGGTGGCGTACCGTCAGCCCGGCCTTGTCGCCGCCGCGGTACTGGGGCAGGTGGTCGCCCACGGTGTCGGTGAGTCGCAGCGCGCCCTCGTCGACGAGTGCCATCACCGCCAGTCCCACCACCGGCTTGGTGACCGAGGCGAGGTCCCAGAGGTCGTCGCCGTCCAGCGCCTCGCCCGTCCAGCTCCTGGTGCCGATCCAGCCCCGGTCCTTCGGGCCGGCGGCGTCGCCGACCGACCAGGCCGCCGCGGAGTAGACGCGCCGGCCGCGACCGGCGGCCAGCAGGTCTCCCAGGGGGCTCATGCCCGGCCCCCGTCCGGCCCGGCGCTCCGCTCCGCGCCCCGGCCGGCCACTCCCAGGGCCGGCGCCGGGCCGCCGAGGCCCGCGGAGACGGCGCGGGCGGCGGCGCGGACCATGGGCCCGAAGAGCAGCATGCTCTCGTCGTCGAGGGTGAACGTCAGTCCGGAGACGCCGAGTGCGCCGACCACGCGTCCCGACCGGTCGAGCACGGGCGCGGCGAGCGCGCGCACGTCCGGTTCGCCGTAGCCGTCGTCGACGGCGTAGCCGCGCTCGGCGGCCTCACGGAGCGCGGCGCGGACACCGTCGGGGCCGCCGAGCGGGTGCGCCGCCCAGGTGTGCGGGGGCGCGGCGTCGAGCACGTCGGCGCACTCCCGCGGCGGCAGCGCGGAGAGCATCGCCAGGCCGAGTCCGCTCAGGTACAGGGGGGTTCGGCTGCCGGACGGCACCTCCATCCGGAACTCCGGGGGCGCCTCGGAGTGCTCCAGGTGCACCGCGTCGTCCCCGTGCCGTACGGCGTAGGAGGCGAGCCGGCCGGTGCGCCGGTGCAGCTCGGCCAGCACGGGCCGGGCGAGCCGCAGGCCGCGGTCGTCGTGGAGCGCGGCGGCGGCGAGTCCGAGCAGCCGCGGACCCGCCTGGTACCGGCCGCCGTCGACGGCCTGGGCGAAGCCGACCTCGGCCATGGTCTGCAGGTGGCGGTGGACGGTCGGTTTCGTCAGGCCGGTGCGCGCCGCCAGATCGCCCAACCGGTGCGGCCCACCGGGTTCGACGAGCGCTTCGAGGACGTCCATCGCCTTGTCGATCGGGCCCTTCGCGCGGCCCTGCTCGCCGGCTCGGGTGTTGACCATCTTCGTCATGTGTCTTAGCTTAGCGCATCACCATTCCATCTGACGGAACGGATGTGCTTCTCAATGGAACGACTGCGTCGAGGGAGGCGCGTGGACCGCGATCACCCGGCCCGCCGTGACGTCCTGCGGCTCGGCGGCCTGCTGATCCCGGCCGTCGCGGCGCCCGCGCTGCTCACCGGCTGCGGTACCAGCCCGGCGAGCAGCGCGGGAAACGTCCTGCGGGTGTCCCAGCCCGGCGACCCCAAGACCCTGGACCCGCACAAGCAGGGCGACATGACCTCGATGAACGCCCTGGTCAACATGTTCGACACGCTCACCGCCCGCGGCATGGACAACCTGCTGCACCCGCGGCTGGCCCTCACCTGGACCGCTCTCACCGCGACGACCTGGCGGTTCACCCTGCGCCCCGGCGTCACCTTCCACAACGGCGAGCCCTGCGACGCCGACGCGGTCAGGTTCAGCGTCGAACGCCTGCTGTCCCCCGCGACCAAGTCGCCGATCGTGGAACTGCGCTACGTCAAGGACGTCTCGGTCGTCGACCGGCTCACCGTGGACGTGCACACGACCGTGCACGACCCGATCCTGCCGGACAAGCTCTCGCTCTTCGGCGGAGTGGTCGTACCGCCCCGCTACCTGGCCGCCGTCGGGGACACCGGCTTCGCCGAACACCCGGTCGGCACCGGGCCGTTCACCTTCGTCCGCTGGCAGCGCGACCACGAGCTGCGGATGCGGGCCTTCCCGGGCCACTGGCAGGGCCGCCCGCACGTCGACGAGCTGGTCTTCAGCCCGCAGCCCAACCCCTCGTCCTCGCTCGCCGCGCTGCAGAGCGGCCAGGTCGACCTGGTGGCCGGCCTCACCCCCGACGCGGCGCAGCAGCTGGACGGCTACGGCGGCGTCAGGCTCGACGGCCACACCGGCATCAGGACCTCGTACCTCTCGCTGAACACCCTGGAGAACGGCCCGCTGAAGGACCGCCGGGTGCGCCAGGCGCTCAACCACGCCGTGGACGTCCCGCTGCTGATCAAGGCGGTGCTCGGCGGCAAGGCCGCCGAGGTGCCCGCGATGATCCCGCGCGGGGCCTTCGGGTTCGACCCCTCGGTCAAGCCCTTCACCCGCTCCCTGGACACCGCCCGCGCGCTCCTCGCGGAGGCCGGGTACCCGCACGGCTTCTCGACCTCGCTGACCGCCTCCAACGTCGACTCCAACGTCGCGGAGGCGATCTCCGGCCTGCTGTCCCGGGCCGGCGTGCACGCCCGGGTCCAGCTGCTGGACCCGGGGACGTACGCCGACCGGCTGACCTCCGACGACCACGGGGCGCTCGGCCCGATGTACCTGGCCGCCAGCACCGTCTGGACGCTGGACGGGGAGAGCATGCTCCAGTCCAACGTCCGCAGCGACCGCCGCCAGAGCAGGTGGCACGACGAGGACGCGGACCGCCTCATCGACGTCGAGGAGCTCTCCGGCGACCCCGCGGAGCGCAAGCGCGCCTTCGCCGACCTGCAGCGGCTGATCCAGCGGGAAGCCCCCTTCGTCCCGCTCTACCAGATCGACAACATCTACGCCCGCAACGACCGCCCCCGCTGGACGCCGGGGTCCGCCGGCGTGCTGGCCATGCAGAGTGCGGAGATCTCCCGATGAGCGACCTCACCCTCCGGCCGCCGCGGGCGGCGCAGGCCGGTCCGCCGCGCCGGCCGGCGCGCGCCGGACTGCTGCGGGCCGTCCTGGTCCGCCTCGGCACCGCGCTGCTGGTGCTGCTGTGCACCGCGACCGTGTCCTTCTTCCTCGTCCGGCTCTCCGGCGACCCCGTCAAGACGCTGCTGCCGCCGGACGCCACAGCCCAGCAGGAGGCGGTGCTGCGCGCCAGCCTGGGCCTGGACCAGCCGCTGCTCACGCAGTACCTCGACTTCATGGGGGGCCTGTTCCACTGCGACTTCGGGACCTCCATCACCTACGGCGAGCCCGTCGGCCGGGTGCTGGCCGACCGGCTGCCCGCCACCTTGGAGCTGGCCGCCGCGGCCCTGGTGGTGACGCTCGTCATCGCCGTGCCGGCCGGCATCGTGGCGGCCATGCGGCGCGGTCGCGCCGCGGACCGCGGCATCATGACCGGCGTCCTGCTCGGGCAGTCCACCCCGCCGTTCTGGGTGGGCATCCTGCTGATCCTGGTGTTCGCCGTGGGCCTGCACGCCCTGCCCGCGTCCGGCTACGGGACCTTCGCCAACCTCGTGCTGCCCGCGATCACCCTGTCCGTGTACTCGGTCGCGGTCGTCGCCAGGCTGCTGCGCTCGTCGCTGATCGACGTGCTCGGCTCCGACCACATCCGCACCGCCCGCGCCAAGGGGTTCGGCCCGGTGCGGACCGTGCTCACGCACGGTCTGCGCAACGCGTCGCTGCCGGTGGTCACGGTGGTCGGACTCGAGGTCGGCAGCCTGCTGGGCGGCGCGATCCTCACCGAACGGGTCTTCTCCTGGCCGGGCGTCGGCCAGCTGACCATCGAGGCCATCTCCAACCGCGACTTCCCGCTGGTCCAGGCGACCGTGCTGTTCTTCGCCGCCACCTTCGTGGTGGTCAACCTGCTGGTCGACCTCTCCTACAGCTTCCTCGACCCGAGGGTGAGGACCTCCCGATGACCCTGACCCCGACACCCGTGCCCGCCGCGCCCGCCGCCCCCGGGGCGACGCGCGGCCGGCGCTCCACCGCCCTGAGCGGCCTGCTGCGCAACAGACTCGCCGTGGCCGCGCTGGTGGTCCTGGCGGTCCTGCTGGTCGCCGCGGTGTTCGCGCCGCTGCTCGCGCCCGCCGACCCGAACGCGCAGGACCTGCTGATGCGGCTCAGACCGCCCGCCTGGCAGCACGGCGGCAGCGGCGCGCACCTGCTCGGCACCGACCAGCTCGGCCGCGACATGCTCTCCCGGGTCGTCTACGGCACCCGGGTCTCGCTCCTGGTCGGCGCCGGGGCCGCGCTGCTCGCCGGCGTGATCGGCACCGTGGTCGGCCTGGCCGCGGGCTACTTCGGCGGCTGGCCGGACCGGGTGCTGATGCGGCTGGCCGACGTCCAGCTCGCGTTCCCCTCGATCCTGCTGGCGCTGGCCATCGTCGGCTTCTTCGGCTCGGGCCTGTGGTACGTGATCCTCGTGCTGGGCATCACCGGCTGGGTGTCGTACGCCCGGGTGGTCCGCGCCGAGGTGATGTCCCTGCGCTCGCGCGACTTCGTCACCGAGGCGCGGGCGATCGGCGTCACCGACGTGGCCATCATCCGCCGCCACCTGCTGCCCAACGTGATGGCGCCGCTGGCCACCATCGGCACGCTGCACATCGCCGCCGCGATCGTGGCCGAGGCGTCGCTGAGCTACCTGGGGCTGGGCGTGCCGAAGGAGACCGTCACCTGGGGGTCGATGCTCGCCGACGGGCAGCTGTACCTCGGCACCTCCTGGTGGGTCGCGGTCTTCCCCGGCATCGCCCTGATGCTCACCTCCCTCGCCGTCAACATCACCGGCGACGCCCTGCGCGACGTCGCGGACCCGAAGGCGTACCGCCGATGACCACGAACCAGCAGACGACCGGCGGCCGCCCGGCCGCGGGACCGGTCCTGGAGATCGACGACCTGACCGTCGACTTCCGGCTCGACACCACCACCGTGCACGCCGTCCGCGGCGTCAGCCTCAGCCTGGCGCAGGGCGAGACCCTTGCCGTCGTCGGCGAGTCCGGCAGCGGCAAGACGGCCACCGCGCTGTCCGTGCTGCGGCTCAACCCCCAGCCGCCGTGTGTGTACGCCGGCGGCCGTGTCCTCTTCGAGGGGCGCGACCTGCTCACCGTCCCGGAGCGGGAGCTCGGCCGGATCAGGGGCCAGGACATCGCGATGGTCTTCCAGGACCCGATGACCAGCCTCGACCCGTTGCAGCGGGTCGGCGCCCAGGTCGCCGAGGCGCTCCGCCACCACCAGGGCCTGTCCCGGCAGGCGGCCGCGGCCGCGGCCGTCGAGGCGCTGGACGAGGTCGGCGTCCCCGACCCGGAGCGCCGCTTCCGGCAGTACCCGCACGAACTCTCCGGCGGGCTGCGCCAGCGCGTGATGATCGCCGGCGCCCTGGTCGGCCGGCCCCGCGTGCTCATCGCCGACGAGCCGACCACCGCGCTCGACGTCACGGTGCAGCGTCAGATCCTCGACCTGCTCGTCTCCCTGCAGGAACGGCACGGCATGGCGGTCCTGCTGATCACCCACGACCTCGGGGTGGTCGCCGAGACCGCCGACCGGGTCGCGGTCATGCACCACGGCGAGGTGGTGGAGACCGGCGACGTGCTGGACGTCTTCGACCGTCCGGCCGACGACTACACCCGCCGGCTGCTGGCCGCCACCCCCCGATTGGAGCTGGCATGACGACCGAAGCCGGCACGGCCCCGCAGACCCGCCGTCCCCTCGTCGAACTGACCGGACTGCGCAAGGAGTTCGGCGGACGGCACGGCGGCGTGGCGGTGGACGACGTGTCCCTGACGGTCGGCGAGGGCGAGACGCTCGCACTGGTCGGCGAGTCGGGCTGCGGCAAGACCACGCTGACCCGGCTGCTGCTGCGGCTGGTGGAGCCCACCGCCGGCAGCGTGCGCTTCGACGGGCAGGACCTCGCCGCGCTGGCGCCGGCCGAGCTGCGCCGCCTTCGCCGCCGGGTCCAGGTGGTCCTGCAGGACCCGTACTCCAGCATGAACCCGCGCATGACCATCGCCGACATCATCGCGGAGCCGCTCGTCACCCACGACCCGGCGGCGCGCGGCCGGCGCGGTCGCGGGCCTGTCAGGGAGCGGGTCGGCGAGCTGCTGGAGTCGGTCGGGCTGGACGCCGGCATCCAGGACCGCTACCCGCACGAGTTCTCCGGCGGGCAGCGCCAGCGCGTCTCCATCGCGCGCGCCCTGGCGGTCGAACCCCGGCTCATCGTGCTCGACGAGCCGACGAGCGCCCTGGACGTCTCGGTGCAGGCCCGCATCCTCGATCTGCTCGCCGAGCTGCAGCAGCGGCGCGGACTGACCTACTTCTTCGTCTCCCACAACCTCGCCGTCGTGCAGCAGGTGGCCGACCGGATCGCCGTGATGCGGCAGGGCCGGCTGGTGGAGGTCGGCGAGGCGGACCAGGTCCTGCGCCGGCCCCGGCACCCGTACACCCGGCAGCTGCTCGACGCGGTGCCGGTGCCCGATCCGCGCCGGGGCCGCCGGTTTCGCGCCGCGGCCGCGGACCGCGGGGAGGCGCGATGAGCGGGTACGGGGTGGGCCGGCGCCCGGCGGGGTGCCCGCTACCCGTGCGACAGGACGAGTCCCGCGCCGCCCAGCAGCGCCACGTCGTCGACGGCGGCCGTGCTCACCAGCACCCGCGGCTGCTCGGCGCCGTCCCACAGCACGTCCGCGCGCAGCCGCTGCTCGATCAGCCCGCGGAACCGCTCGCCGCCCTCGCGCGCCTCGCCGTGCAGCACGAACAGGCCGGGGGCGAAGAGCTGCTGGATGTTCACCAGTCCCAGCGCGACGTTCTCCGCGTACTCGGCGAGCACCTGCCGCGCGGCGTCGTCCTCGCGCGCCACGAGGGCGCCGAGCGAGACGGCGGGGCCCAGCCCCGCGCCCCGCGCCCTGGCGTGCAGCCAGCGGGTGGTGGCGACGGTCTTCCAGCAGCCGCGGCCGCCGCAGGTGCAGCGCTCGCCGCTGGCCGAGACGGTCATGTGCGCGCCGCTGCGGCCGCCGGGCGGGGCCAGCACCTGGCCCGCGTAGAGGATCCCCACGCCCAGCACCTGTCCGGTCGAGACCGAGGCGAAGGTGCGGCGGCCTCGGCCGGGACCGAACCACCGGTCGCCGAGCACCTGGAGCCTGGCGTGGTGCTCGACCCTGACCGGCACCCCGGTCAGCGTGCGCAGCCGCTCCGCGACCGGGTAGCCGCGGAGCGCCGGCACGTCGTGGACCTCGGTGATCAGCCCCGCGTCGGGGTCGACCAGGCCGGCCGCCGCCACGCCGATGCCCTGCGGCGGGCCGCCGTCGAACACCCGGGCGGCGCGGGCGAGCGCCGCGTCGAGGTCGGCGGGGCGCGCGGCGGCCGCGTCGTAGGAGGTCTCGGTCCGCTCCAGGACGGCGCCGGACATGTCCAGCACCGCGGCTCTGATCCGGCCGGGCACCAGTTCGACCGCCCCCAGCCGGC
The DNA here is from genome assembly GCF_036353415.1 of Actinacidiphila polyblastidii. NCBI lineage: Bacteria > Bacillati > Actinomycetota > Actinomycetes > Kitasatosporales > Streptomycetaceae > Actinacidiphila > Actinacidiphila polyblastidii. The sequence goes on along the minus strand of NZ_JAZEWV010000024.1, from coordinate 46,212 downwards.
GCGCCGCTCGTGGCGCGACCGGATCCGGCGCGGGCTCGGGCACCAGTCGCAGGGGGAAACGTTCGTCGGTCATGGCCCGACTCTGCCACGACCGGGTTTCAGGAAGGTAGTGCGGTGATCGTGAGGAAGCTGACCGAGTCGACGTGGCAGGAGGTCCGCGCGGCGGGGGCGCGGGGGATCGCCCTGCTGCCCATCGGGTCGCAGGAGCAGCACGCCGCCCACCTGCCGATGGGCACCGACACCCTGCTCGCGGAGGCGGTGGTCGACCGGGCCGAGGCGCTGCTCGCCCGGGAGGGCGGGGCGCCGGAGCTGGTGCGGCTGCCCGCGCTGCCCTTCGGCCACAGCCCGCACCACCTCTTCGCGGCGGCGGTGTCGCTGGGCGCGTCCACCCTGGGGGCGGTCCTCGACGACGTCCTCGACTCGCTCGCCGCCTCCGGCTACCACCGGGTGCTGGTGGTCAACGGGCACGGCGGGAACGACGAGATCATGCGGCTGGCCGTCAAGCGGTTCGCGCTGCGCGCCGAGGTCACGGCGGCGGCGTGCTCGTACTGGACGGTCACCGCCGGGGAGGACGACGGCGGCCGCCCCGAGGTCACCCCCGGGCACGCCGGCTGGTTCGAGACGTCGCTGATGCTGGCGGCCCACCCGCACCTGGTCCGCACCCCCGTCCCGGCCCGCGCGCCGGTGGAGCCGCCGCCGCTGTTCGACCACCCGCCCCACCCGGGCCTGACCGTGGAGCGCCACGGCGAGTGGGCGAGGGTCGGCGGGTCCACCGACGACGCCTCCTCCGCCGACGCGGCGCACGGCCGCCGGCTGCTGGAGGCACGAGCCGCCGGGCTGGCCCGCGCGATCCGGGCGTTCGACGAGGCCACCCGCTGAGCCCGGCCCCTACCACCACCGGGCCCGTCACCGCCGGCCCTGTCACCACCGGGCCGGTCAGGCCCGTCACCATCGAGTTGGAGAGAAGAAGCATGAAGATCGTCGATGTCGACGTGTGGGTCGTCAACCTCCCGCTGGTCAATCCGTTCACCAGTTCCTTCGAGACGAAGACGGGAGAGACCCGCACGGTGGTGCGCATCCGCACCGACAGCGGCGTCGAGGGCTGGGGCGAGACCATGTGGGGCCGGCCGGTCGCCGCGATCGTCGAGTCGCTGGGCCGCGACCTGATCGGCACCAGCCCGTTCGCGCTGGAGAGCTTCCGCCGCAGGCACCACATGGTGCCGTTCTTCCACGGCTACCTCGGGTACGCGGCGATCGCCGCGATCGACGTGGCGTGCTGGGACGCGATGGGCAAGGCGACCGGGCAGCCGGTGACCGACCTGCTGGGCGGCCGGGTGCGCGACGAGGTGCCGATCACCGCGCTGATCACCCGCGCGGACGCGCCGGGGGCGAGCGGCGGAGCCCTGGCCGGGGCGCTCGCCGAGCACGCCGTGCGGGTGGTCGCCGAGGGCGGGTTCGAGGCCGTCAAGCTCAAGGGCACCACCGACGTCCGCGGCGACGTGGCGATCCTGCGGGCGCTGCGCGAGGCGCTTCCCGAGGTGAACCTGCGGGTCGACCCCAACGCGGCCTGGTCGGTGCCCGACTCGGTGCGGGCCGGCATCGCCCTCGAGGAGCTGGACCTGGAGTACCTGGAGGACCCCTGCTCCGGCATCGAGGGCATGAGCCAGGTGAAGGCGAAGGTCCGCATACCGCTGTGCACCAACATGTGCGTCGTGCGGTTCGAGGAGTTCGCCCCCGCGATGCGGCTGAACGCCGTCGACGTCATCCACGGCGACGTCTACAAGTGGGGAGGCATCGCGGCCACCAAGGCGCTCGCCGCGCACTGCGAGACCTTCGGGCTCGGCATGAACCTGCACAGCGGCGGCGAGCTGGGCATCGCGACCGCCGCGCACCTCGCGGTCGTCGCCAGCACTCCGGTGCTCTCCCGCGCCATCGACAGCATGTACTACCTGCACGCCGACGACATCATCGAGCCGCTGCACCTCGCGGACGGACGGCTCCGGGTGCCGGCCGGACCCGGCCTCGGCGTCAGCGTGGACGAGGACAAGCTGCGGCACTTCGCCGCGGTCAACGAGCGCGAGGGAGACCTGACCGGATGACCGTGGACGGCGAGAACCAGGACGGCAGGAACAGCGAGGGCCGCCCGGACGGCGCGGGCGGCGCTGGCGGCAGGCAGGCGGTGCGCACCGACGGCGCGCCGCGACCCGCCGGCGCGTACAGCCAGGGCGTGGTCGCGGCGGGGCTGCTCTTCACGGCCGGTTTCGGGCCGCAGGACCCGGTGACCGGGGCGGTGCCCGAGACCGTGGCGGAGCAGACGGCGCAGGTGCTGCGCAACGTGCGGGCGGTGCTCGCGGCGCGCGGGCTGACCACGGGCGACGTGGTCAAGGTGACGGCGCACCTGCAGCATCTGCGGCGGGACTTCGCCGCCTACGACGCGGTCTACCGGGAGTTCTTCACCCAGCCGTATCCGGTGCGCACCACCGTCGGCTCGGACCTGATGGACATCCTGGTGGAGATCGACGTTGTCGCCGCCGTCCCGCGCTGACGCCGCGGCGCGGGCCGCAGGGCCGGCCCGGCGCCGCGGCGCGGGGGTGTCAGCGAGGCGCGGCGCCGGCGTTCCCGAGCGCCGAGCGGATCGCGCCGTCGCCGCGCCGCAGCGCCTCGGCCGCCTGGTCGCGGGTCAGGTCGCCCAGCAGCATCACGATCGCGGTCTTGGCGTGCCCGCCGGCTGCCGCCAGGGCCTGCTCCGCGTCCTCGGGGCGGGCCCCGGTGGCCTGGACGACGATCCGCCGGGCCCGGTCGACGAGCTTGGCGTTGGTGGCGCGCACGTCGACCATGAGGTTGCCGTAGACCTTGCCCATCCGGACCATCGTGGCGGTGGAGAGCATGTTGCAGACGAGCTTCTCCGCGGTGCCGGCCTTCAGCCGGGTCGAGCCGGTCAGCACTTCGGGGCCGGTGACGACCTCGATGGCGATGGCGGCGTGCCGGCTCACCTCGGCGCCGGAGTTGCAGGCGACGGAGACGGTGGCGGCGCCGACGCCGCGCGCGTACCGCAGGCCGCCGACCACGTAGGGGGTGCGTCCGCTGGCGGCGAGGCCCACGACGATGTCGGCGTCGGTCAGCCCCGCGGCCTCGAGGTCGGCCACCGCGCCCTGCGGGTCGTCCTCGGCCCCCTCGACGGCGGTGATGAACGCGCCGGGGCCGCCCGCGAGCAGGCCCATGACCTGCTCCGGCGCGGTGCCGAAGGTCGGCGGGCACTCGACGGCGTCGAGCAGGCCGATCCGGCCGCTGGTGCCCGCACCGAGGTAGATCAGCCGGCCGCCCCGCCGCAGCGCGGCCTCGGCGGCCTGCACGGCCTCCGCGATCCGGGGCAGCGCCCGGCGCACCGCGAGGGCCACGCTCTGGTCCTCGTCGTTCATGGCGGTGAGCAGATCCGTCACCGGCATGGCGTCGAGGTCGGCGGTGCGCTCGTTGCGGGTCTCGGTGCCGAGGGCGGCCAGCGTGCTGAGGTCCACGTGCGGTCGTTCCTTTCCGGGGGTTCCGGGTGGTGCGGGTCGTTCCGGTGCGGGTCGTTGCTGCGGTGCGGGTCGTCGCGATGCGGGCGGCGGTCAGCCGCCGGACGGGGTGCGGCGGGCCGTAGGGCGCTTGCGGCGTTGCACCGCGCCGTAGGTCCGCTGCAGCGCGGCTGTCGTGACGTCGAAGGAGCGCTGCGCCACACCGACGAACAGGCAGTCCACGAGCGCGAGTTGAGCGATCCGGCTGACGGTCGCGCCGGACCGGAACGGCGTCTCGCGGGCGCTTGTGGTCAGCACGATGTCGGCGCAGGCGGCCAGGCTCGAGCGGGGGAAGTTGGTGAGGGCCACGGTGGCGGCGCCGCGTTCGGCGGCGGCCTCCAGCGGGTCGATGGCGTCGCCGGTCTCGCCGGAGTGCGAGATCGCCACGGCCACGTCGCCGGGGCCCAGCAGCGCGGCCGCCGTCAGCGCGGCGTGCACGTCGGTCCAGATGAACGCGATCAGGCCGATGCGGTGCAGCTTCTGCTGGAGGTCCTGGCCGACGAACGCGCTCGCGCCGACGCCGAAGACGTCGATCCTGCGGGCGCCGGCGACGGCGTCGACCGCGCGGCCCAGGGCCGCGATGTCGATACCGGCGCAGGACTCCTCCAGCGCCCGCACCTCGCTGTAGATGATCTTGCGGACGACGTCCTCCAGGGGGTCGCCCGCGCCGATGTCCGTGCCGAGCGCGGGGCGGTCGCCGCCCACCGCGTTCTCGTGCGCCACCGCGGCGGCGAGCGCCAGCCGCAACTGGGGGTAGCTGGTCAGGCCGACCGCCCGGCAGAAGCGCAGGACGGTGGCCGCGGAGGTGGCTGCCCGTTCGGCCAGCACGCTGATGGCCAGCCGGGCGGCCTGCGCCGGGTCGGCCAGCACCGCGTCGGCCACCCGCCGTTCGGACGGCGCCAGGCCGGGCAGCGCCGCGCGGATCCGCTGGAGGACGTCGACCGCGCCGGGGTCGTGCGACGACTCCGGGGACGCGGGACGCGGGACCTGGCGGGCCATGGTTCCTCCTGGGTGGGTGGCGTCAGCGTAGTCTCCCGGCGCCGCCGACGGCAAAAAGTAACGTACCTCCTTCTGAGAAGTTACTTGTTGACATCCGGAGGGTGATGTTCCGATACTCGCTCCACTGCACGTCACGCCTCACGCCACCGGCCGGGGCGCGTCCGCAGCAGTCCGGAAACGGCCAGGGGAAGGCAGGGGACATGTCGGCGGTACTCGCCGTGGGCACGGGCAGGACCGCCCGCCGCGCCCCGCTCCTGGACGGCGCGGCCGCGAGGTCCGCGGCCCTCGAAGACCGGAGGGCCGGCTGCCCCCACCGGCGGCCCGACCCCTCAGGGCGTCCCGCCCGCCGAGCCGCCGGGGTCCCCGCGGCGCCGCCGTGAGGCCGGGCCGCACCGCTCGGCCGAACGCCACCGGCCCGCGGCCCCACCGTCCCCATCGTCCCCGGTGACACCACCGGACAGTTGCAAGGAGTGCGTGTGCGTCAGCTCGACCTCGTGGTGATCGCCGTCTACCTCGTCGCCGTGGCGTGGTTCGGCCTGCGCCTGTCCGGGCGGCAGAAGTCCGCGAAGGACTACTTCGTCGGCGAGGGCCACATGCCCTGGTGGACGGTCTCGTTCTCGGTCGTCGCCACCGAGACCAGCGTGCTGACCGTCATCAGCGTCCCCGGCGGCGCGTACAGCGGCCAGGGCTTCGGCAACGTCGAACTGGCCCTCGGCTACGTCATAGGCCGCGTCGTGGTGGCGACGGTGCTGATCCCGCTCTACAAGCGCGGCGGCTTCGTCAGCGCCTACCAGTACCTCGGGCACCGCTTCGGCATGAAGCTCCAGGGCCTGGCGTCCGTGACGTTCGTGTGCACCCGGCTGCTCGCCGAGGGGGTGCGGCTGTTCGCGTCGGCCATCCCCATCAAGCTGCTGCTCGACGAACTCGGCGTGCACGCCGGCTACAAGGTCATCATCCTGGTGCTGACCCTGATCACCGTCGTCTACACCTACCTCGGCGGCATCAAGGCGGTCATCTGGACCGACGCCATCCAGATGGGCCTGTACCTGGGCGGCGCCCTCCTCGCCATCGCGGTGCTGAGCGGACACGTGGGGGGCGGCGGCTTCTCGCAGGCCCTGCACGGCGGCGGGTTCCGCCTCTTCGACACGGACTTCGCCCTGGACCACGTGCTCACCAGCTCGTTCGCGCTGCCCACCGCGATCGTCGGCGGCGCCATCTTCGCGATGGCCAGCCACGGTTCCGACCAGCTGATCGTGCAGCGCATCCTGGCCACCCGCACCCTGCGGGACGGCCAGAAGGCGATGATCGCCTCCGGCGTCTTCGTGACGATCCAGTTCGCCGCCTTCTCCCTGGTCGGCGCCCTCCTCTGGTCGTACAACAAGGGGCGCAGCTTCAAGGACCTCGGGCTGAGCAGCTCCGACAACCTCTACCCGAACTTCATCCTGCACGACCTGCCGGTCGGCATCTCGGGCCTGCTGGTGGCGGGCATCCTCGGCGCCGCGATGGGCTCGCTGTCCTCCGCGCTGAACTCGATGTCGAACTCCACCGTCTCCGACATCGCGCACAACCTCTTCAAGGTGTCGCCCTCGGACGAGACGCTGCTGAAGCTGGCCCGCGGCATGACCCTGGTGTGGGCCGTGCTCATGGCGGTCTTCGCCTGCGCCTTCAGCACCAGCTCGGGCAACGTGTACCTGACCGGTCTGACCATCGCCGGATACACCTACGGCGCCCTCCTCGGCGCGTTCCTGCTGGGCCGGCTGGTCAGGCGGGCGAACGAGATCGACGCCGTCGTCGCGTTCCTGGTGACGGTCGGCGTGATGACGTACATCGTGCGCGGCGTGAAGATCGACGTGACGACGGCGGGCGCGACCGTGCCCACGGCGATCGCCGCGCAGTGGCTGGTGCCGATCGGCGTCGTGGTGACACTCGTCGTCGGCGGTGTGATGAGCCTGTTCCACCGCGCCCCGGCCGCCGCCCCCGAGGCGGGCGCCGCGGCCGCTCCCGCCCCGCGGTCCGGCGCCGACGCCGAAGCGCTCGACACGTCTGCCGGCAGGACCTGACCGTCCCGGGTGGGGCGGCCCCGATCCGGCCGCCCCACCCGGTCCCCCTCCGCCTTTCCCACGACTGGAGCAGCATGCGCGTCATCGGCCTGATGTCCGGCACTTCCTACGACGCCATCGAGGCCGCGGCGGCCGACATCACCCTGGAGGCCGACACCCTCGTGATGCGGCCGCTGGGCCGGATCAGCACCGCGTACTCCGAGGAGCTGCGCGGCGCGATCGCCGCGGCCATGCCGCCGGCGGCGACGTCCACGCAGGCGCTGTGCGCACTGGACACCGGCGTCGGCCAGGCGTTCGCGGACGCCGCCGTGCGCGCCCAGCGCGAACTGTGCGACGGGCGGGCCGACCTCGTGGTCTCGCACGGCCAGACGATGCACCACTGGGTGCAGGACGGCGCGGTGCGCGGCACGCTGCAGCTCGGGCAGCCCGCGTGGATCGCGGAGGCCACCGGGCTGCCGGTCGTGTCCGACCTGCGCAGCCGCGACGTGGCAGCGGGCGGGCAGGGCGCCCCGCTGGTGGGACTGACCGACACGCTGCTGCTGCGCGGCCTGCCCGGCGTTCCCGCGGCCCTCAACCTGGGCGGCATCGCCAACGTCACGGTGGTCGCCCCCGGAGCGGAGCCGGTCGCCTTCGACACCGGCCCGGCCAACGCCCTGCTCGACGCGGCGGTACGGCACTTCACCTCGGGCGCCGCCGCCTACGACGAGTCCGGGCGCGGCGCCGCGGCCGGCACGGTCTCCCCCGCGCTGCTGCGCAGGCTGCTGGACGAGCCCTACTACCGGCTGCCCGCGCCCAAGAGCACCGGCAAGGAGCTGTTCCACCTGCCGTACCTGCTGGCAGCGCTCGCCGACGTGCCCACCGCCGACGACCACGACGTGCTCGCCACGCTCACCCGGCTGACCGCGGTCACGGTGGCCGACGCGTGCCGGGCGCACGGCGTGACGACGCTGGCCGTCTCGGGCGGCGGCGCGCACAATCCCGTCATGATGCGCATGATCGCCGGGGAGCTGCCCGGCGTCCGGCTGCTGTCCAGCGACGACCTCGGGGTGCCGTCCGACGCGAAGGAGGCGCTGGCCTTCGCCGTGCTGGGCTTCCTCACCGTGCACGGCCTGCCGGGCACCCTGCCGTCCGCGACCGGCGCACGGCACGCCTCGCTGCTGGGCAGCATCACTCCCGGCCGCGGTCCGCTGCTGCTGCCGCGGCCGGCGACGGCCGCTCCGCGCAGGCTGCGGGTGCCCGGCCCCGGCGACGACCTGGCGGCCGCCTCGGCGACCTCCTGAACGCGCGCCCCGAACGCCCCCTCCGACCGCCTTCCTTCGAGCCTTCGCCCGCCACGCCGTCCTGGAGAAGCCGCATGAGCCGCCCCGCCTCCCGTACGCCCGCCTCCCGTACGCCCGCCACCCCCGCGTCCGCAGACCCCGCGCCGGCAGCCCCCGCGCCGGACGGCTCGGCACCTGACGGCAGCGGCCCGGACGGCCTGGTGGCGCTGCTGCGTTCGTGCGTCGCCGACCCGGCGCGGGTGTCGGTCGAGCCGCCCCGCCGGGCGGCCCTGGCCCACGACGCGTCCCCGTACCTGCTGACCCCGCAGGCCGTGGTGCGGGCGGCCTCCGCCCGGGAGGTGGCGGCGCTGATGGCCGGCGCCCGGCAGGCCGGGGTGCCGCTCACCCTCCGCTCGGGTGGCACCAGCCTGTCCGGCCAGGCCGGCGGCGACGGGGTGCTGGTCGACGTCCGCACCCACTGGCGCGAGGCGGAGGTGCTCGACGACGGCCTGCGCATCCGCCTCCAGCCGGGGCTGACGATCCGCCAGGCCAACGCCCGCCTGGCCCGGTACGGGCGCAGGCTCGGACCCGACCCGGCCAGCGAGTCGGCGTGCACCGTCGGCGGGATGGTGGCGAACAACTCCAGCGGCATGAACTGCGGCACCCGCGACAACGCCTACCGGACCCTGGAGTCGCTCCAGTTCGTGCTGCCGTCCGGCACGGTGGTCGACTCCGCCGCCCGCGACGCCGACGACCGGCTGCGCGACCGCGAGCCGCTGCTGCACGCGGGCCTGCTGCGGCTGCGGGACCGGGTCCGCGCCTCGCCGCAGGCCAGGGCGACGGTGGAGCGGCTGTTCGCCATGAAGAACACCATGGGGTACGGCCTGAACTCCTTCCTCGACCACTCCTCCCCCGTCGACACCCTCGCCCATCTGATGGTGGGCAGCGAGGGCACCCTCGGCTTCGTCGGCGAGGCGGTCTTCCGTACCGTCCCGGTGCTGGCGCACGCCGCCACCGGGCTGCTGATCCTGCCGGGACTGGCGGAGGCGACCGACGCGCTGCCCGCCCTGCTCGCCGCGGGCGCCCGCACCGCGGAGCTGCTGGACGCGGCCTCGCTGCGGGTGGCGCAGGCCGCGCCGGACGCGAGCCCCGCGCTGCGCGGCCTGCGGGTCGAGGGGCACGCCGCCCTGCTGGTCGAGTTCGCGGAGGACCGGGCCGAGGAGCTGGAGCAGCTCCTGGCGGCCGCCCGCCCGGTGCTGGACGCGCTGCCCGCGGTCACCGGCACGGCACTGACCCGCGACGCCGCGGAGCGGGCCGCGATGTGGCACGCGCGCAAGGGGCTGTACACCGCGGTGGCCGGTGCCCGGCCGGCCGGGACGACCGCGCTGCTGGAGGACGTCGCCGTCCCCATGGAGCGGCTCACCGGCACCTGCGAGGGGCTCACCCGGCTGTTCGACCGGCACGGCTACCAGGACGCGGTGATCTTCGGCCACGCCCGTGACGGCAACCTCCACTTCATGCTCACCCAGCGGTTCGACGGCCCGGCCGAGATCGACCGCTACGCCCGGTTCACCGACGACATGGTCGACCTCGTGCTGCGGGAGGGCGGCACCCTCAAGGCCGAGCACGGCACCGGCCGCGCCATGGCGCCCTTCGTCCGCCGCCAGTACGGCGACGAGCTGTACGAGGTGATGCGCGAGCTGAAGGCGCTGTGCGACCCGGCGAACGTGCTCAACCCCGGCGTGCTGCTGGACGACGACCCGACCGTCCACCTGCGGCGGCTCAAGGACGTGCCCGCCGTCGACCCGGCGGTGGACCGCTGCGTGGAGTGCGGCTACTGCGAGCCGGTCTGCCCGACCGCCGACGTGACCACCACTCCCCGGCAGCGCATCGCGCTGCGGCGCGAGATCGCGCTCGCGGCCGCGGCGGGCGACGAGGAGCGCCGCAGGGCGCTGGAGGAGGACTACACGTACGCGGCGGTGGACAGTTGCGCCGCCGACAGCCTGTGCGTCACCGCCTGCCCGGTCACCATCGACACCGGCGCCGTGATGAAGCGGCTGCGGGGCGAGCGGCACGGTGCGCTCGCCCAGGCCGCGGGGAGCGCGACGGCCCGCCACTGGGGCGGGGCCGTCACCGGCGTGCGGATCGGGCTCGGCGCCGCCCACGCGGCGCCCGCGCCGGTCGTGCGGGCCGCGACCTCCGCGGCGCGACGGCTCGGCGCCGGCGAGCTGGTGCCCGACTGGGCGGCGGGCGTCCCCCGGCCGGGCGGCCCGCGGCCCGCGGCGCGGCGCACGCCCGAGGCGCGGGCGGTGTTCTTCGCCGCGTGCATCGGCAGCGTCTTCACCGGCGAGCGGACCGAACCGCGGGCCGGCGCCCGGCCCGCCGGGGCCGCGGCCGCCTTCCTGCACCTGTGCGACCGGGCCGGTGACCGTGCCCGAGGGCCTGTCCGGGCTGTGCTGCGGCACGCCCTGGCAGTCCAAGGGCTACGGCGGGGGCCACCGCGCGATGGCGTCCCGGACGCTGGAGGCCCTGTGGCGGGCGACCGACCACGGGCGGCTTCCGGTGGTCTGCGACGCCTCCTCCTGCACGCACGGGCTGGAGCAGCTCGCGCAGGCGCTGCCCGAGCAGGACCGGGCGCGGTACGAGGCGCTGCGGTTCACCGACAGCGTCACCTTCACCCGCGAGCACGTGCTGCCGGCGCTGCCCGCGCTGCCCGAAGCGCGCCGGGTGCGCTCCCTCGCGCTGCACCCGACGTGCTCGACCGTGCACCTGGGGATCACCGGCGACCTCCGCGCGCTCGCCGAGGCGGTCGCCGCCGAGGTGACGGTGCCGGACGCGTGGGGGTGCTGCGCCTTCGCGGGCGACCGCGGGCTGCTGCACCCGGAGGTCACCGCGGCGGCGACCTCCGCGCAGGCCGCGGAGGTCAACCGCGCCTCCTACGACGCCTACGCCTCCTGCAACCTCACCTGTGAGATCGGCATGAGCCGCGCCACCGGGAAGCCCTACCGCCACATCCTGGAGATCCTGGCGGACGCCGTGGGCTGACTTGCCGTCATCTCGACGCGTGCTCGTGGCAGGTCAGCCGGCGGTCTCCCAGCGGGTCACCCGGCGCGGGAGCGGAGCATGCGCCCCACGACGTCGGCGCGTTCGAGCAGCGTGGTGCGGACCACCGGGGCGCAGTCCGCGGCCGCCTCCCGCACGGTGTCGAGGAACGCCGCGTCGACGCCGAAGACCGGGAAGAGCCGGTGGGTGAACGCCATCGCGGGAATCATCCCGCCGCGGTCGAACCGGGGCAGGAGCGCGGCGTACCGGGGTGCGTACGGCGCCAGCAGCTCCTCCTGGCCCGGACGCCAGAACTCCGCCGCGACGTGTTTCACCGAGCCGACCGGTACCGATCGGTCCACCGTCAACTGCTGCCAGACCGCCTCCTTCTCGGCGGCGTCCGGCCGGGCGGCCCGGACGGTGAGGGCGCGGACCCATGCCTCGGGATCGGGATCGCGCTCCAGCAGGAGCGCCACGTCGTCCGCGCTCCCGCCGCCGAACCGGGCCTCGCAGGCCAGCACGCGCCACTGGAGGTCGATGTCGTCCCCGGCCCGCTCTCGCAGCCACGCCACGTCGTCCGGGCCGTTCGCCGACCGGGCCAGGGCGCGCAGCGCCACCTGGCGGCGGTGCGGGTCGAGCGCGAGGCGCCGGCAGGCGCCGGAGAGCGTCGCGGCGAGTTCGGCCCGCAGGGCGGGCGGCGCCCAGAACTCCGCGGCGTCCGCGGCGAGGGTCAGGTACGGCTCGATCACCGAGTCGGAGGTCTCCACGGCCAGCACGGCGGTGATGCAGTGGACCGCCTCCGCCGCGGTGGTCTCGCCGGTGACCAGCGTGTTCCAGACGGTCGCCGTCGCGACGCCCCGGGAGATGGGGGTGGGCAGCGCGGCCGCCGCGGACAGCAGGGCGGTGCGGGCCTGCGGGCCGGGGTGGGTGGTGGCGAAGGTCAGATCGTCGTCGTTGACCAGGTAGAGGTCCGCTCCGGGCGGCAGGTCGACGGGAGTCCTGGTCCCCGCGACCTCGACCTGCACCCGTGCGGTGCGCTCCAGGCGGGCGCCGTCGTGCCGGTAGGCGCCCACCGCCAGCACGTGCGGTCGCGGCGGGCCGCCGGGACCGTGGGCCACGAGCGTGAAGCCGGCGTCCTCTTCCTCCAGCGTGATCCGGTCGGTGCCAGCCGTCTGGAGCCATCCGCGCTGCCAGGCGTCCAGGTCCCGTCCGCTCGCCTCGGAGAGCACGTCGATCAGGTCCTGGAACGTGGTGGTGCCCCACGCGTGCCGGGCGAAGTAGGCGGTCATACCGGCCGCGAACCGCTCCTCGCCCACGTAGGCCGCCAGTTGCTGCAGCACGGAGGCGCCCTTGGGATAGGTGATGGCGTCGAAGATCGACGCGGCCTCGGCGACGTCGTGGACGGGCTGCCGGATCGGGTGCGAGATCGGCCCCTGGTCGGCGAGGTAGGCGCTGAGCTTTCCCGCGGCGAGGTGGCCCGCCCACACGTCGGTGTACGAGGTCGCCCGGGACGCGGCCCAGTGGCAGGCGAACTCGGCGAACGCCTCGTTGAGCCACAGGTCGTCCCACCAGCGCATCGTGACGATGTTGCCGAACCACATGTGCGCCATCTCGTGGAGCAGGTATATCGCGAGCTGCTCGCGCTCCGCGGGCGTCGGCGCGCTGCGCCGCAGGAGGTCGTCCGACCAGGTGACGCAGCCGTAGTTCTCCATCGCCCCACCGAACTCGGGCACGAAGACCTGGTCGTACTTCCGCTGCGGGAACGGCATCCCGAAGACGTCCTCGAAGAAGCCGAACCCTTGTTCCGTCAGCGTGAAGATCTCGTCGGCCTCGCGCTCGGCCACCGCCGCAAGCGAGCGGCGGACGAGGATGCCCAGGTCGTGGCCACCGGCCTCACGGCGGATCTCGTGGAAGGGCCCGGCGTTGACGACGGTGTTGTACGTCGACAGCGGCGGGGTGTCGGGGAAGGTCCAGCGGCGTGCGGAGCCGAGCGTCTCGATCCGCGGGTCGCCGGAGTTGGCGGCCACCGTCCAGTCGCCGGGCGCGGTCACGGTGAAGGCGTGCGGCGCCTTGAGGTCCGGCTGGTCGAAGCACGCCCAGACGAACCGGGCCTCGTCCGGCTCGAAGGACATCCACACGTAGACCTCGCCGTCGGCCGGATCGACGGCCTTGTGCACGCCTTCGCCTGACGTCGTGTCGTCCTGCACGCTCTCCACCCGCAGGACGTTGTGCGCGGCGAGGGCGGGCAGGGTGATCCTGCCGTTCTCGGGAGGCGGCAGCGCGACACCGTTGAGGGTGGCGCTCACCACCTGCGCGGCGCAGTCCGCGAAGGTCTCCGCGCCCGGCTCCCGGCAGCTGAAGGTGACGGTGGACACGCACCGCACCTCCGGCCCGGCCGGCAGACCGGTGAGGTCGACGGCCACCTCGTACCTCTCCACGGCGAGGAGGGCCGCCCGCCGCTCGGCCTCGCTGCGGCGCAGACTGTCGATCTTCATACGAACTCCTCCAAGGTGCGGTGGTCGGTGGGAGCCGCCCGGCCCGGCGCCGGGCGCGGCGGCGGGCCGGGCGTCCAGCTCGGCACCCACCCCGGCACCCAGGCGCCGGCGTCGCGGCCGCCCGCCGTGGCGGCGAGGTGGGCGCGGAGCGTGTCCAGCGCCGGGTGGGGGTTGTCGCGGTGCCAGAGGAGCGAGTGCGGGTAGACGGGGGTCGGTCCGGTCACCGGGATGCGGCGCAGGCCGTGCCCCGCGGGCCAGACGAGGCGCGTGTGCTCGCCCATGAAGGTGGCCAGCGCCGGGGTGTCGGCGATGGTGTCGAGCAGGGCGTCGGAGCCGAAGTTGGGGCCGGTCGCCTCGATGGTGAGACCGAACTCGGCGACGAGGTCGTCGTAGTAGGCGGCCCACTCGGTGCCGGGGACGATGCCGGGCATCCAGATCCGGTGCCCGGCCAGCCGGCCGAGCGGCACCGAGCGGGCGCCCGCCAGCGCGTGGGCGGGGCCGGTGAGGAGCTGGAGCGGTTCGTCGAGCACCCGGACGGACTCGACGTCCTCGGGCAGTGGCCGGCCGGGCACGCCGACGGCGCGGAACGACGCGTCGATCGCACCGGACCGGATGGCGGCGACGGCCGCCTCCATGTCGAGGAGCATCACCACGTCGAGGTCGATGCCGGGGTGCGCGCGGTGGAAGCCGCGGAGCAGGCCGGCCGCCGCGCCGCGGGAGGCGATCACGTCCACGCGCAGCGGGCGGCGTCCGGCCCGCACGGACGCGACCGCGCGCTCGGCGGCGCGCAGCAGCTCACGGGCGTGCGGCAGGAACGCCTGCCCGTCGATGGTGAGTTCGGCGCCGCGCGCGGTGCGGGTGAACAGGCGCACGCCGAGGGCGCGCTCCAGCGCGGCGATGCGCTTGGAGACGGCCTGCTGGGTGACCGCCAGCTCGACGGCGGCCTCCTGGAACCGCCCCGCGTCGGCGGCGGCGACGAAGGTCCGCACGGTGTCGAGGTCCATGCGCCGACCCTAGCGCCGCGACCGCGGAGGTTCACCGGCATATTCGTCACGGCCGCCGGAACGCAGGCACAACCGGAGGTTGTGGCAGATGGCTCCACCGTTGTTTGATTCCGGGCCGCGGCGCTCGCTTTGATGCTTCCGATCGCGATTCGGTTGTGCGGGGTGAAAACGAGGGGTGGCGGACATGAGGAGCGGGCGCCGGCTGGGGCGGCAGTTCGGGTGGCTCTGGGGGGCGTACGGGACCAGCGCGCTCGGCACCTGGCTCGCCTTCGGGGCCTTCCCGCTGATCGCGATCCGGGTGCTGCACGCCGGACCGGTCCGGGTCGCCGCGCTCTCCTGCGTGGGGGCCGCGGTGGGCGCGGCCGTGGCGGTGCCGCTCGGCCCGTGGGTGGAGTTCCGCCGCAAGCGGCCGGTGCTGGTCGCGATGGACCTGGTGCGGTGCGCGGCGCTGCTGACGATCCCGGCCGCGTTCGCGCTCGGCGTGCTCACCTTCCTCCAGCTCCTGCTGGTCTCGGTCGTCGTCGCGGCGGCCGACATCACCTTCCGCGCCGCCTCCGGCGCGTACCTGAAGACGCTGCTGCCGGCCGGTGATCTGCTCGTCGCCAACGCCCGCTTCGAGTCGACGGCCTGGACGACCACGATCGTCGGCCCGCCGTTGGGCGGCGCCGCGATCGGGCTGCTCGGCCCGGTGGCGACGGTCGTGGCCGACGCGGTCAGCTATCTGCTCTCGGCCCTCGGCGTCCGGGCGGCCGGCGGCCCCGAGCGCCCGCCCGAGCCGCGAGCGGCCGCGCGGCTGCGCCCCGGGGACCTGCTCGACGGCTGGCGGCACATCCTCGCCGATCCGGCGCTGCGTCCGCTGTTCCTCAACACCGCCTTGTGCAACGGCCTGGTGATGGCCTCGGAGCCGCTGCTGGCCGTGCTGATGCTGGGCCGGCTCGGGTTCGCACCGTGGCAGTACGGCCTCGCCTTCGCCGCGCCCTCGATCGGCGGGCTGGTGGGGTCGCGGCTGGCGCGGCGGCTCGTCACGCGGTGCGGGCAGCACCGGGTCCTGGTCGCCTTCGGGTCACTGCGCGCGCTGTGGGCCCTGGGCCTGGCCTTCGTCGGACCCGGCCCCGGCGGGCTGGTACTGGTCGCGGGGGTCGAACTCGGACTCATCTTCTGCTGCGGCGTGTTCAACCCCGTCTCCGCCACCTACCGCCTTGAGCGCACCGCGAACGACCGGGTCACCCGCACCCTGTCCGCGTGGGCGGTGACGACCAGGGCGACGACCGCGCTGCTGACGGCCGTCTGGGGAGTGCTGGGCAGCGTGCTCGGCCTGCGGACGGCCATCGCCCTGGCCGGTGTGCTGCTGCTGGCGACCCCGCTGCTGCTCCCCCGCAGCGAGGGGGCGACCGTCGTGGCACCGCAGCCGGAGCCGGAGACCGGGCCCGCGCCCGCGCCCGTGCATGAGCCCGCGCACGAGCCGGTGTCAGCGTTCGAAGGTGCCGGTCAGCCGGCCGCGGCCGAGGACCGGTGAGGCGACCGCGGAGAGCAGCGCGCGGGGGCGGGCCCGGTCCGGCGGCGTCGCACCGGGGCCGTCCTGCACGGGGTCCGCCAGCGCGAAGAGCTGGAAGACGTAGTGGTGCGGCCCGTGGCCCTTGACGGGGGCGGGCCCGTGGTAGCCGCGCCCGATGGTGGACCGCAGCACCCGCACCCCGCGGCCGGGGTGGCGTCCGGCGAGGGCGCCGGGCTCCAGGTGGACGGTGGCCGGGTCGATCAGGGCCAGGCAGTGCACGGCGGGCTTGCCCAGCGGGACGTCGACGTCCTCGACGGCCAGCAGGAGCTGCCCGGTGCCGGGCGGCAGCGGCGTCCAGGCCAGGTGCGGCGACAGGTCGGCGCCGCCGACGTGCTTCGCACACTGCTCCAGCGGCATGGGACCGCCGTCGGCGAAGTGCCGGCTGGTGAGGGTCAGCGTCTCGGGGCCTCGCAGGTGGGGCAGGTTCCACGCGGTGTGGGTGTCGCCCGCCCTGCGGTTGTTCAGGAGTCGGCCGAGCAGGGTCATCGTGTCGCTCCCGCCATCGCGACGATCTCGGCGGCGGTGGCCGTCTCGCCGAGCTTGGGGAAGACGCGTTCGACGCTGTGGCGGTGGGCGGCGGTGTCCGGGTCGCCCACGGCGTCGGTGGCGAGGACGACGTGGTAGCCGTGGTCGGCGGCGGAGCGCGCGGTGGACTCGACGCCCGAGCTGGTCGAGACGCCGGCGAGCACCACCTGGGTGACGCCCAGGTCCCTCAGCAGGGTGTCGAGTCCGGTGTCGTGGAAGGCGCTGCGGCGCCGCTTGGTGATCAGGTGGTCGGTGGGCCGGACGTCGAGTTCGTCGATGAGGTCCGCCCAGCCGGCCGGCAGGGCGGCGGCGGCGCCCGCGGACGGTCCGGCGTCGGTGCGTCCCGGGGCGCGGCCGGTGACGTTGACCAGGATCACCGGCAGGTCGCGCCGCCGGAACTCGGCGGCCAGGCGGGTCGCCCGCTCGACGGCGGCGGTCACCGTGCCGTCGGTGTGGGCCGAGACGATGCCCTTCTGCAGGTCGATCACGACCAGCGCGGGGGTGGGGTCCAGCTGGGTCAGGGTCACAGGTCTCGCTTCTCTCGTGCGCGTGCTTGTTCGGGGGCGTCGGCAGGTCGCGGGATGCGGGTGGCGGTGGCCTTCGCCGCCCTGCCGGCGCCGCGCAGCAGCGAGGCGGTCGCGGCGAGGAAGGCGAGGGCGGCGCCGAAGGCGAAGACGATGACCAGGCCGGAGTGGAAGGGCCCGGCGATCAGGGTCGGGAAGAACTCACGCCCGGTCAGCGTCTGCTGCTGCGCCGGCGTCAGGTGGGCCAGGGCGCCGCTGGGCTGGAGCAGGTGGCGGACCGGGTTGACGCCCAGTTGGGCGGCGAACAGGGACGAGACCGGGGGCAGGCCGCCGACCTGGGTGGCGACGTGGGCCGGTACGCCCTGCTGCCGGAGCCCGCTGGTGAGGGTGTGCGGGAGGCTGCCGGCCAGTCCGGCGATCATGAGGGAGAAGAACACCCCGATGGACACGGCGGTGCCGGAGTTCTGGAAGGTGGCGCGCATCCCGGAGGCGACGCCGCGCGACGGCGCGGGCACGCTGCCCATGATCGAGGAGGAGTTGGGGGAGGCGAACATGCCGCTGGCGATCCCGTTGAGGGCGATCAGCACGGCGAAGATCCAGTAGCTGAAGTCGATGGGCAGCAGCATCAGGCCGAGGAAGCTCGCGCCGAACAGCACGGCGCCGCCGGTGGCCAGGCCCCGGGAGCCGAACCGGTCGGAGAGGTGGCCGGAGACGGGCCCGGCGGCGAGGAACCCGGCGGTCAGCGGCAGCATGAAGATACCGGCCCACAGCGGCGTGTCGGCGTAGTCGTAGCCGTGCAGCGGAAGCCAGATGCCCTGCAGCCAGATGATCAGGACGAACTGCATCCCACCGCGCCCGATCGAGATGGCGAGGCCGGCCAGGTTGCCGAAGGTGAAAGCCCGCTGCCGGAACAGGCTCAGCTGGATCATCGGTGCGCGGACGCGGTTCTCGATGGCGACGAAGGCGGCCAGCAGGGCCAGTCCGCCGGCGATCAGCCCCTCCACCAGCGGGTCGGTCCAGCCCATGGTGTGCCCGCCGTACGGTTGCAGGCCGAAGGTGATCGCGATCAGGACGGCGCTGAGGCCCACCGCGAAGGTGATGTTGCCCCACCAGTCGATCCGTCCGCCGCCGCGCCGGCCGGTCTCGCGCAGGGTGCGGTAGGCCCACACCGTGAAGAACACGCCGACGGGCACGTTCACCCAGAACACCGCACGCCAGTCCCAGGCCGACAGCAGACCGCCGGCGACCAGGCCGATGAACATCCCGCCCAGGCCGGCGACCTGGTTGACGCCCAGCGCGAAGCCGCGCTGCTCCTCGGGGAAGGCGTCGGTCAGGATGGCGGCCGAGTTGGCGGTCAGCATCGAGCCGCCGACGGCCTGCACCAGGCGCCAGGCGATCAGCCACATCGCTCCGTGGCCGCCGTCGAAGGGGTCGAAGGAGAGCAGGATCGAGGCGAGGGTGAAGACCGCGAAACCGGAGTTGTAGATCCGGACCCGGCCGTACATGTCGCCCATGCGGCCCACCGTGACCACCAGGACGGCCTGGACCAGCCGGTACCCCATGATCATCCACAGCAGGTAGGCGATGTTGCCGGGGGCCAGCGGGTCGAGGTGCACGCCGCGGAAGATCGCCGGCAGGGCGATCAGCACGATGGAGCCGTCCAGTGCGGACATGAAGACCGCGGCGGTCGTGTTCGTCAGCGCCGTCCACTTGTAGCCGTCGCCGGGCGGGCGGCGGGTGCCGGGCACGGCGGGTGCGGGCTGCCCGGCGGGCGGGTCGGTCATCGGCGTGCCTCCTCGGCCTCTTCGGGCTCTTCGGGCTTGTTCGGGCTTCCCCGGGTCTTCTTCGGCGTCAGACGTTCCGGGCGAGGCGCTCCAGCAGCGCCGCGGCGTCGGCGAGCCGCGCCAGCTCCGCGGGGGTGAACGCGCCGCCGGTCAGGGCGCGCGCGAGGAGTTCGGTCCGCGCGTTGCGCTTGTCCTCCAGCGCCTGCCGGCCCGCGCCGGTCACCGTCAGCACCACGCGCCGGCCGTCGTCCGGGTCCGCCCGGCGTTCGATCAGGCCGCGCTCGCGCAGCGCGCCGAGAGTCGCCCCCATGGCCTGTGCGGTGATCTGCACGTCCCGGGCCAGCGCCGAGGAGGTGGTGGGGCCCGAGCGGTCCAGGTGGGACAGGGCGGTCCGCTCGGGCATCGTGAGGCCGCCGTCGACCGGCACCTGGCGCACCCGTCGCAGCAGCACGCTGAGGCCCGCCAGCAGGGCCGAGGCCACAGCGGCGGCGTCCACGTCGTCGTCCATGTACTAAAGCTACCTTATCAAGCAGCCTTAGTACATTCACCGGGCCGCGCGCACTGCCCCCTCCTGGTGCGCACCGCGCGGACACAGTGAGGAACCGACCTCAAGTTCCGCTCAGCACAGGCTTCACCGCGCCCGCGAGAGAGCACACTTCGGGTCAGAGGAACACGCGTACGGGGGAACGGGGTGCGGGAAGATGAAGGACTGGCTTTCACGGAAGGGCAGCCGCCTGCTGGATCTGGTGTCGCAGCGGCGCAGGATGGCGAAGTACACGGACCCCGAGGCGCACCGCCGCGTGGCCCAGGACCGGGACGCGCTGCTGCCGTACCACCACACGCGCACGCCGATGCCGCCGACGGGCCCCTTCGGGGGCTGACACCGGCGGCGGCCGGCCCCGGCGGCGAGCGGTCAGGGCCGGCCGCCGGTCCACTCCCGGCGCAGGAGAACGACGGCCTGGACGAGCGCCCCCAGCGTCAGCCCCGCCGCGATCGGCCCGAACAGCAGCACCGCGAGCCCCTCACCGATGTTGGCGCCGATGACGCCGGCCGTGGCCACCCGCCCGCTGTACCCGATCACGGCGCCGGAGATCACCAGGAGCGCCATGACCACCCACCACTGCCACGGGAACCAGCGCCGCAAGGAGCCCGCGCCGAGCAGCACGAGCCCGGCCAGCAGCACCAGCAGCGCCGACACACCGGCCCACCTCACGGCCGCGGCCGACCAGTGGGGCGGCCGCACCGCGTAGTCCAGGTCGGTGCCGTAGCCGCGGATGGTCAGATCGCCCACCAGCCACCAGGTCACCACCACGGTGGCGGCCCCCATCGTCAGCACGGCCCCGGCCGCGCCGAGCGCTCTGTTCATCGTCATGGCCGCCATGATGGGACGCGGCGGCCCCGGGACGCCTGAGTACAGGTACTCAGCACGCGTCTGCGCCCACCCGGGTAGCCGCGGCGGACGGGCGCCGGCCGCCTTCCTCCTGCCGGCCGGCGGCGACGGCCGACCACACGTCAATACGTAAATTCCCATACCTTGCGCAGTATTTGCAGCCTCCCGTTGCGTTGATACGGTCATCCCTCATTGTCTGCGCCGCCGGGGGTCGGGGAGGACCCGGGACCCGTGCGGCCCGGCCGGAAGGACCACTCGTGCTCCGTGCCCGTATCGCCGCGGCAGGCGCCGCCGTCGCCCTCGCCTCCGCAGGACTCGTCGCGGGAACCGCCGCGACCGCACAGGCGGTCAACCCGCCCACGCCGTACATGTGCCCGCCGTTCCTCACCGACGGGGCGCACGGCCTCTACGGCTGGACCTACGGCCAGGGCTGGCTGGTCTGCAGTTACTCTCCGGCCTCGCAACTCCAGTGCCGCTACAACGCGTTCAGCGGCGACGCCTGGTACAACGCCCCGAACCCCGACTACTGCCCGACCCGCGCGGTCCCCACCGCCTGACCCGGACCGCCGCCGGGGGCCGCACCGCACGGTGCGGCTCTCCCCGGGCCCTGCCGCGCCCCGGCTGACGCCTGTTCATGTGATCGAGGACACACAACCGGCAGGGGACCTGTGTCGTCGACCGATCGTCAGAACCACCCGGCCGCGGCCGGGTGGTGGTCACGGTCGGGATGGGGAGCAGATGAGACGACGAGGACGCGTGCTGCCGGGTGCGACGGCGCACCGGCGTCGCGCGGGGGTGGCGGCGGTCGTCGCGGTGGTGGCGGTGCTGGTGACGGCGGCGAGTCCGGGGACACCGTCCGCGGCCGGCACGACGCCCGCGGGCACACCGCCGGTGGCCGTCGACCGCCCGGCGGGGACGGCGAGTTCGGGTGAGAGCGCGGCCGGGGTGCGCCAGGAGGTGCTGCGCGGGACGCTGCTCGACCACCACGGGGTGCGCGAGGTGTGTCCCCGGTGCGACGGCCGGATCGTCACCGAGTCCGCCACCAGCCGCGACCCGCTGAGGTCCGCGGCGCCGGACGGCTACGGGCCGGCCGACCTGCAGAGCGCCTACGGGCTGCCCGCCGTCTCCACGAGCAGCAGGACCATCGCCGTCATCGACGCGGGTGTGTACCCCACGCTGGAGAAGGACCTGGCGGTGTACCGGAGGACCTTCGGACTGCCCGCCTGCACCACCGCCTCCGGCTGCCTGACGCTGAAGGACTACACCGGCGGGGGTCAGCCGGCTCCGCAGAAGGGGGCGCAGGGCGCGCTGCTGGAGGAGGAGGTGGCCGTCGAGACCGCCCTCGACATGGACATGGCCTCCGCGGCCTGCCCGTCGTGCCGGCTGCTGGAGGTCTCCGTGCCCTGGCAGGACGCCCAGGACGACAACGACGTCTCGACCGCCGACTTCGCCCGGGCGGTGAACACCGCGGTGGCCGCCGGCGCTTCGGCCGTGAGCATCAGCTACGGCTACTCCGCCGACGTGCAGAACACCCGCGGCGGGCGGCTGTCGGCGTTCGACCACCCGGGGGTGGCCGTCACCGCGTCCACCGGGGACGAGGGGTTCAACGGCGGCGTCCACCAGTCCTGGCCGTCCGATCTGCCCTCCGTGGTCGGCGTGGGCGGCGTCACCCTGCCCGCCTCAGGTGCGCCAAGCGCATGGTACGCGGCCGGCAGCGGGTGCGAGACGGCCTTCCCCGCGGCGACCGGCCAGCCGGCCGCGGTCACGGCCGGCTGCGGCGGCCACCGCGCCGCGTCCGACGTCTCCGCCGACGCCGATCCGGCGACCGGCGTGGCGGTCCGCGACACCTACGCGCCCAGCAGCGGCGAGCCGGGCGACTGGCTGGTGGCGGGCGGCACCAGCGCCTCGGCGCCGTACGTGGCCGGGCTGTTCGCCCGCGCGGGGCACCTGGCGGCCGTCAGCGGGCCCAGGACCCTGTACCGCGCGCCGGCCGCCGGCTTCACCGACATCGTGAGCGGTGACAACGAGACCTACCACCAGTGCGCCTCGTACCCGGGGGTCAGCGCCGGCCTGTGCACGGCCGGCCCCGGCTGGGACGGACCCACCGGGCGCGGCGTCCCGCACGGCCTCGGCGCGTTCTGACCGGCGCCGCCGCACGGCGGCGCCGCTCCCGATCCGCCTCCAGCGGCCCCCGCGGGCCGAACCCACGATGTGAAGAGGTACGTACGTCATGCATGCCAAGATCCGCGCGGTGTCCCTCGGCGCGGCGATCACCGTTCTGCTGCTGAGCGCCTCCACGACGGCGGGCGCGACCATCGGCGGCCACGCCGCGGCGACGGCGGCGAGCGCCCCGAAGCCGGCCGCCGCCGCGGCGGCGCACCCCTGCACCGCGGACGACGTCTCGTTCTACTTCGGCGGTTTCAGCGCCGGACTGAGCCACCGGAGCTTCGACCTGACGCTGCTCGCCCACGACGGCGTCACCTGCACGCTCAAGGACACCCCGCTGATCACCGTCGCCGGGCCGGCGGATCAGACCGAGCCGGTCCCCGTCTCGGTCAACGGCCGCGGCGGCACGCTCGTCCTGCGCCCCGACTCGCCGCTGCACACCACCGCCGTCTACAACATCCCCGACGCGCCCGACCACACCCTCAAGGTCAGCTCGATGACGCTGGCCATGCCCGACCACACCTCGCGCAGCACGTACTTCGGGCTGCCCGGGGTGAACGACGTCTACCGGGCGGGCGTCTCCTTCACCTCCTGGACCACCGGACTCGGCCTGGGACAGGGTGAGGAGGCGTTCTGAGCCTCCTCACCGCGGCGGCGACGGACCTCGATCGCGGGCCGTCGCCGCCCGCAGCGGGAGCCGGCCCGGGAGCGGCCCGTGAGCAGCGGGGGGAGCGGCAGGGGAGGCGCTCCTCGGTCCGCTCGCGCAGATCGGCGCTTTTGGCTTCCGGATCAGTGGTCAGAAGAAGGACATGACCTACACCGGAGTGACCACGGACAGCGACCGAGAGTGGAACCTCGCCGGCGCGCACGCCGATCGGCACCCGCACCACGCCCGGGCGGAACGGCCCCCTCACCACGCGGCCGGCTCCCTTGCCATGGGCCGCATCGTGCTGCTGTCGGCGTCCGTGCTGATCGTCCTGGCGGCCGTCCTGCTGGTGACGCTGGGCTGAGGCCCGCCCGCCGGAGCCGCGACCCCAGCGGCTCCGGCCCCACCGGCAGCCCTGGGCCCGGAGGCCGTCAACTCCCGCGGGCCGCCGCGGGCGGCGTTGCCGGGCACCCGCGGGCCCGCCGGGCCGGTCGCGCCGCTGCCGGGCGAGCGCCCTGCGGATTCCCGGAGTTCAGGCGGCGCGGCCGCCGCGGTGGGCGGCGGTGGCGCCGAGCGCTTCCAGCAGCAGGCCCTCGCGCGTGGACCAGGGGCAGATGGTCACCGCGCGGACGGCGCAGGCCTCCATCAGCGCCTCGGCCACCAGGGCGCCGGCCAGGGTCTGCTCGGCGCGGTGCGCGGAGATGCCCGCGAGCTTGGCCCGGTCGGCGACGTCGGTGCCGGCGAGGACGGGAATGGCCGCCCGCACGCCCGCCAGGGTCAGCCGCTGCGGGGAGCGGGAGGACCGCGGCCCGGATTTGAGCGTGGCGGCCAGCCGCGCCAGCTGCGTGAAGGTCTTGGAACAGGCCAGCGTGCGTCCGTCCTCCGCGGCCCGCGGCAGCTCGGGAACCGCACGCAGGGACCGGCGCAGACAGCGGCGGACGCGGGCCAGCTCGCGCGGGGACGAGGCGACGCCCCCGGGCAGCGCGTCGCGGGTGACGCGCCGCGCGCCCAGCGGCAGCGAGAGCACCGCGCGCGGGTCGTCGCCGTCGCCCGCGGCGACCTCCAGGGTGCCGCCGCCGATGTCGAGCACCAGCAGTTCACCCGGCGCACGGCCCGGCCTGCGGGAGGCAGCCCACTGCCGGGCCGCCACGTAGGCGAGCCTGGCCTCCTCCTCGCCCGGCAGCACGCGCAGGCGTACGCCGGTGGTGCGCGCCACCCGGTCGATGACCTCATCGCGGTTGGGCGCGTCGCGGATGACCGAGGTCGCGAAGGCGAACACCTTCCCGGCCAGCAGGCGCGGGTCCGCCGCGACGGCCTCCGCCACGGCCTGCTCCACGCTCCTCATGCCCGGTTTGCGCAGCCGGCCGTCGAGGGCGAGGTCGTGGTGCAGCCGCAGCCGCACCTTCCGCGACTCCACCGGCCCCAGACCGGCGTCCCCCGCGCGTCGCGCCGACGCCAGCAGAACGCTGTGACACCCCACATCGAGTACCCCCGCCTGCCGCACACCCACCCCCGAACCCCCGTGTCCCGGTCGACTTGACCGGACTCGTCATCTACCCGCGTCACATCGCGCCACTCCCCCGCGGCGAGATACCGCTGGAGGAGCGCCCCGGCCGTACCGGAGCCGCCAGGACCGCCTGCTGATCTTACGCCCGGCGTGGTCCGACGCTCTGAGAGTACGGCCCCCGGCGGCCCTGGGCCCGCGGTCGCGTGCGGAGCCGCGTGCGGAGCCGCCGCGCACAGGAGCCGGCGCCGCCTCGCCGCAGTGGCCACAGCACCCGGCGAGACGGCGCTCGGCCTACTTGGCGGTGAGGAACTCCTTCGTGGACAGCGGCCGGTTCACGACGCGGATGTCGCCGATGCTGCCGTGGAAGACGATGTCGACGGCGCCGGCGTACTCGTGGCCGCCCACCAGCCAGGGCAGCCCGAGCGAGGTGAGGCCGACGGACACCCGGTTCGGGTTGTCGACGACGGGCGCGCCCTCGACGTACAGCTTGGTGAGGCGGCCGTCGTTGACCACCGCCAGGTGCCACCATTTGACCTCGACCAGGCCGTGGCCCCAGTTGGTGGTCGGGTAGGTGGTGTTCAGCGGATAGTGGTTGAACTGCGGCTCGCGGCCGTTGTTGGAGATGGCCAGCTGCACCACCGGCTCGCCCGGGTCGGTGTTCCTGCCGTGCTTCCCGGCGGTCCCGGCGGAGCCCCGGCGGCTGAGCAGCGCGGCCCAGCCGTTGTTGCCCGCGTCCCAGTCGAGCGGCATGGAGACGAACGTCTCGATCGTGTAGCCGGTCCTGAACGTCTCGGTGTTCAGCGGCGCCTTCGCTCCGGTGGCGAGGTACGAGCCGTGCACCGGGTTCCTGCCACCGGTGAACTTCAGGCTGGCGTGGCCGGGCTGGTCGGGGTGGTGGTCGTCGGACCAGGTGAGCGCGTCGGCGGCGGTGCCGGGGACGGTCACCACCGTCAGGTCGTTGCCCCGGCCCGACAGGTCCCGGATCGTCTGCCCCGCCGCGAGCGGGGTGCCGGCCGCGCCCTGCCCGTCGAAGCGCCAGTACGCCAGCGTGCCCTTCACCAGTTCCTTCGCGGCCGGCCTGGCCGGCCGGACCGGGATCGGGACGAAGCCGGAGAACCGCTGCTCGAAGTCGATCGGAACGGAGAAGTCGTCCACCGGGCCGGAGATCCGGGCGTGCTCGGCCGCCAGCTCGGAGCGGGACTCGGGGTCCTGCGCGAGGATCCACGGGTTGATCGTCTCGACGTCGATCGTGTTGCGGACCAGGTCGAAATGGTAGAGCCGGATCATGCCGCCGCCGCCGAAGTAGCGGTTCTGGTAGTTGGTGATGTGCAGGTGCACGTCGTTGCCCGCGGCGTTCTTGCGGGTCGTGCGGCCGGGCGGCCAGTAGTGGCCGTTGAGGGTGAGGAAGATCTGGTCGTTGCCGTCGATCAGCCGGTCCCAGGCCGTCTGGCCGTTGCCGGAGAGGACGGCGTTGTTCTCCGGGTCGCCGGACTCGTATGGGAAAACGTTGTCGTCGTACGGCGAGGCAACGATGTCATGCGACGTGAGGATGACCGGCATCCTCGGGTGCGCCTTGATGACCTCGTTCGCCCATGCGTAGCCCTGGTCCGTGGTGCGCCAGTCCAGGGCCAGCAGCAGCCAGGAGCGGCCGGCCGCCTGGAAGACGTGCGCGGTGTTGTAGCCGGTGGGGTCCGACCCGGCGAACGTCTTCGACCGCTGGAACCGCTGCGGGCCCATGGTCCGCAGGTACGGCGTGTCGCCACGGCTGTCGTCGCCGGTCACGTCGTGGTTGCCGGCCAGCACGCTGTACGCGGCGCCCCGGGAGTCCAGCAGGGCGAACGCCTTGTCGACCTCCTGGAACGACGACGGGTCGGCGTCCTCCGTCAGATCACCGAGGTGCGCCATGAACACGATGTTGTTCCCGGGCGTCCCGCTGTTCTCGATGATGTAGCGGAACGACTCCTCCTGCGGCGCCCTGTTGACGCTGTCCTGGCTGCCCCAGTAGAGGAACTGGGTGTCCGGCATGACCGCCAGGGTGAACTGGAGGGCGGTCGTGTCCGGGGTCCACACGCCCGGCTTCCGGCTCTCGCCGGTCCTGCCGCCGGCGGCCGCGTCCGCGGCCGACGCGGGTGTGGCGGCGAGGGCCGCGCCTCCCACGCCCACGGCTGCCGTGCCGGCCCCGGCGAGGGCCGCGTTGCGCAGGAACCCACGCCGGCTCTGCCCGGCCGACTCGTGCGACGGACGGTCATCACTCTTGCACATAAGGGATCTTTCCGGGTCGATGGCTCAAACAGCTCCGACGCTACCCACGGGCCGTCCGACCTGGGCGGACAGCAGATGACGAACGACCGTCGAGTGTCCGACCAGCACCGGAAGGCCGGTGGGCCGGCCGCGGAATCGTGCGATGCGCCCGAGCACACCTCAGGAGGTACGGGTACCTCAGGTGACCGTCCGTCGCGGGCCACGCGCCGGAACGCACCGCTACGCGAGGCCGGCCGCGGCCAGGCGGGCGCCGGCGGCGGCGGCCATGCTCGTGCGCGGACCGCCGGCGTCGTACCCCGCGGTGGCTTGCAGGCCGCCGCCAGGTGCGACGCCGCGGGGTACCACGCCGGTGACCGCGGCCGCCAGGTCGCGGCGCGCGGACTCCCCCGCCGGAGGAGCCAGGGACCACGGGAACTAGGGGCGGCGCTTGCGGCGGGGGTTCAGCCAGGAGGTGCGGCGGGCCAGGCCGCCGCCGTGCCCGTACGGGCGGGTCAGGAGGACGGCGGTCCTGGCCGGGACGGGGAGGGTGCCGCCGGCCTTGATCTCGGTCTCGTCGGCGGCGTCGGGCTCGGCGGCGGTGTCCACGATGATCTTCCACGACTCGCCGAAGGTGCGGTCGGGGAGGACGAAGTCCACCGGTTCCCAGTGGGAGTTGAGGAGCAGGACGAACGAGTCGTCGACGATCTGCTCGCCGCGCGGCCCGGGTTCGGCGATGGCCGCGCCGTTGAGCATCAGCGCGACGGCGTGGGCGTCGGCCCGGTGCCAGTCCGCCTCCTGCATCTGCCGGCCGCCCGGCGTCAGCCACACCGCGTCGCCGCGGCCGGTGCCGTCGGGGTCGCCGCGCAGGAAGCGGCGGCGGCGGAAGACGGGGTGCTCACGCCGCAGGGCGATGAGGCGGCTGGTGAAGTCGAGCAGGCCGCGGCGCTCGGCGTCGAGGTCCCAGTCCACCCAGCTGAGTTCGCCGTCCTGGCAGTAGGCGTTGTTGTTGCCCTGCTGGGTGCGGCCGAACTCGTCGCCGTGGCTGATCATCGGCACGCCCTGCGAGAGCAGCAGGGTGGTCAGCAGGTTGCGCTGCTGGCGGGCGCGCAGGGTGAGCACGTCGGCGTCGTCGGTGTCGCCCTCGGCGCCGCAGTTCCAGGACCGGTTGGTGCTCTCGCCGTCCTGGTTGCCCTCGCCGTTGGCGTCGTTGTGCTTGTCGTTGTACGAGACCAGGTCGCGCAGCGTGAACCCGTCGTGGCAGGTGATGAAGTTGACCGAGGCGCGGGGGCGGCGGCTGTCGTCCTGGTAGAGGTCGGAGGAGCCGGTCAGCCGCGAGGCGAGGTCGGGAAGCGTGGAGTCCGACGCCCGCCAGAAGTCGCGCACGGTGTCACGGTAGCGGCCGTTCCACTCGCTCCACAGCGGCGGGAAGTTGCCCACCTGGTAGCCGCCCTCGCCGACGTCCCAGGGCTCCGCGATCAGCTTGACCTGCGAGACCACCGGGTCCTGCTGGACCAGGTCGAAGAAGGACGACAGCCGGTCCACCTCGTGGAACTGCCGGGCCAGCGTCGCCGCCAGGTCGAACCGGAAGCCGTCCACGTGCATCTCGGTCACCCAGTACCGCAGACTGTCCATGATCATCTGCAGTACGTGCGGACTGCGCATCAGCAGGCTGTTGCCGGTGCCCGTGGTGTCGAAGTAGTGCGCCGGGTCGTCGTCCACCAGGCGGTAGTAGGCGGCGTTGTCGATGCCGCGGAAGGAGAGGGTGGGCCCCATGTGGTTGCCCTCGGCGGTGTGGTTGTAGACGACGTCGAGGATGACCTCGATGCCGGCCGTGTGCAGCGCCTTGACCATCGACTTGAACTCGGCGACCTGCCCGCCGCGGCCGCCGGTCGCCGCGTAGCCGTTGTGCGGGGCGAAGAACCCGATCGTATTGTAGCCCCAGTAGTTGCGCAGGCCCCGGTCCAGCAGGTGCCCGTCCTGCACGAACTGGTGGACCGGCATCAGCTCCACGGCGGTGACGCCCAGCCGCCGCAGATGGTCGACCACGTCCGGGTGCGCCAGCCCGGCGTAGGTGCCGCGCAGCTCGGCCGGCACCGACGGGTGACGCATCGTCAGTCCCCTGACGTGCGCCTCGTAGATCACCGACTCGTGGTAGGAGTGGCCCGGCGCGCGGTCGTCACCCCAGTCGAACCTCTCGTCGGCGACCACCGAGAGCATCGCGTGCGCCCGGCTGTCGAGGGTGTTGCGCGCATCCGGATCGGCGAACGGGTAGCCGAACAGCGACTCGTGGCCGTCCGCCTGGCCCTCGACCGCCTTGGCGTACGGGTCGAGCAGCAGCTTGGCCGGGTTGCAGCGGTCGCCGCGGGCCGGATCGTACGGGCCGTGCACGCGGTAGCCGTAGCGCTGGCCAGGGCCGACACCGGGCAGGTACGCGTGCCAGATGAAGCCGTCCACCTCGCTCAGCTCCACCCGGGTCTCGCGCCCGCGGTCGTCGAGCAGGCACAGCTCGACCCGGTCGGCGACGCTGGAGTACAGCGCGAAGTTGGTGCCCGCGCCGTCGTAGGCGGCGCCCAGCGGGGCGGCCCGGCCGGTCCATTTCTTCACCGTCCGGGCGGCGGACCTGCGCTGCCCGCGCTGCTCTGCCCGCTCACCTCCGCGCTGCCGTCCGATTCCC
Organism: Actinacidiphila polyblastidii; assembly: GCF_036353415.1. Lineage (NCBI taxonomy): Bacteria > Bacillati > Actinomycetota > Actinomycetes > Kitasatosporales > Streptomycetaceae > Actinacidiphila > Actinacidiphila polyblastidii. Next base: position 16,787 of record NZ_JAZEWV010000024.1, on the reverse strand, counting down.
AGACCGCCGCGCACCACGTCAGACCCGTCCACCCCAACACCCTTCTTCACCTGCCCTGGCTACCCCCGGGCGTATACCCGCCCGCACGGCTCGCTACCGCGCCGGCCGCCGGTCGCGTCGCGCGGCCCGCTCAGGCTCCGCGACGAGCAGCGTCTGCAGGACGCGTCCGCAGTCGCCTGGCGCGTCGTCCAGCCGGCCGACGGCCGGCCCGGAGCCCGGCCGGGCGGGCCGCGGTCGCCGAGGTCAGGCAGAGCCGCTCACCGACCGGACCGGGTGGAACGCCTCGGGCAGCGGCGCCGCGCCGCCGGCCGGCGCGGGGGTCTTCTCCCGCGGGGCGGGGGCCATGGCGCTCCCCCGCGACGTCGTCCGACGACGGGTCCCGGCAGCGTATGCGGCGGTGGTTCCGCCGGTGCGTTCGGCTCCGGGCGTGTCACGCCGCGGCGTGCGTACGGCCCTGGTGGCGGACCCCCGAGGCGACGGCCCAGGCGAACACCGCCAGGGAGAAGACCGCGACGGCCGCCGAGTCCCACGGCTGGGGCAGGCGGCCCGAGCCCTTGAAGCCGCCGAGCCAGGACAGCAGGCACAGGCCCGCGAGGTAGACCACCAACCAGGCCCCGTCGCGCAGTTCGGCCGGCAGCGGGGCCGCCGTACGGTCGCGTCGCAGGACGAGGAAGAGCGGCAGCCCGACCAGCACCAGCGGCAGCGCGAGCCGCAGGTCGTGCCAGCCGGACCAGTAGACGAACTCGCCGGAGACGACGAAGGCGATCGGCGCGATCCAGCGCAGCCCCGGCACCCACCCGGCCAGCCGCTCCCCGGTGCTCGCCCGGAAGACCGCCGCGGCGACCGTCGAGGAGGCGTAGATCAGCAGGTACATGTCGCCCATGACGGCGACGATGTCCTGCCAGCCGCCGAACGGCAGCAGGAACACCACGATCACCGCGAGGTTCAGCGCCAGCGCCCGGTGCGGGATGCCGAACCGGCTGTCGACCTGCATCACAGAGCGGGGCAGCAGCCCGTTCTTGGCCAGGGCGTAGGTGTGCCGGGCGTCGATCGCCACTCCGACGTACGCGGAGCCGCCCGGCGAGACCACCGCGTCCGCGTAGAGCAGGGCGGCCAGCCAGTGCAGGTTGAGCAGCAGCGCGAGCTGGCCGAACGGAGAGTCGAAGTCGACGCCCTGCCAGCCCTGGCCGAGCAGCCGGTCAGGCACCGCGAGCAGGAAGGCGAGTTGCAGGCCCAGGTAGAGCAGCACCGAGACGGCGATGCCGCTCAGCACCGACGAGGGGATGGTGCGGCGCGGGTCGCGGGCCTCGCCGGAGAAGTCCAGCGGAGCCTGGAAGCCGTTGACGGAGTAGACGATGCCGCCGGCGGACAGTGCGCTCAGGCAGGCCGACCAGCCGTACGGTGCGAAGCCGCCGTGGCCGGTGAGCCGGCCGCTGCCGTGGGCGCCCGAGGCCAGCAGCGCGGCCACCGTCACGATCGGCATGATCACCTTGAACACCGACACCGCGTTGTTGAGCCGCGCGAACAGCCGCACCCCGAACCAGTTGAGCGCGCTGAGCACCGCGCTCAGCGCCAGCGCGAGGCCCAGCCCGGCGGCGGTGAGGGTGCTGCCGTTGTACAGGCCGGGCAGGTAGTGAGAGGCGTACTGCATGATCGCGGTGATCTCCGCCGCGGTTCCGCCCACCGACAGCAGCACCGACCAGCTGACGACCGTGCCGACCAGCCGGCCGCTGGCGTACAGCGGCCAGCGGGCGGTCCCGCCGCCCTCGGGCCGGGTGGCGCCCAGCTCCACCATCACCAGTGCGACGAGCGCGCTGAGCAGGCCGGCCGCCAGCCACGAGACCAGCGAGGCGGGACCGGCCGTCTGCGCCGCGTACATCGCCGCGAACAGCCAGCCGGAGCCGAGGATGTTGGAGAAGCCGACGGCGGTCAGGCCCCAGTAGCCCAGGCCCTGCCGGAGCTTGCGCTCCTGCCCGGCGGCGGCAGCGGCCCCCGCCGCCAGGCCCGCCGTCGGTTCCCGCCGCGGTCCGTCCTGCGCCATGCCCGCTCCTCGTCTCCACCCCCACGCCGGCCCCGGCCGGCTGCTGCCCGTCCCTGCCGCGGGACGTGTGCGGGCGTGTCCCGCGGCCCTGGTCACCGTCTTCACCGGAACGAAACCACGATCCGCCGCCGGCGCCACGGGAACGCGCCGGGAAGGCGGGCGCGCTGGCCTCCGCGCGGCCCCCGGCCCCCCTCTCCCCTCAGGCCGGAGTGCGGCGGCCCCGCAGCACCCGCGCAAGGTACGGGCCCGCCGCGGCGAGCGCGCAGACCACGCCGGGCAGCAGCAGGCCGCCGCCGGAGACGAACGCCCCGGCCACGGCGACGCCGAGCGTCGCGCCCAGTTGCCGGGCGGCGTTGAGCACGCCGCCCGCCGCGCCGGCCGATCCGGGCGGCGCCAGGGTGACGACCGCCGTGGTGAGCGCGGGCAGCGGCAGGGACACCCCGCAGCCGGCCGCGACCAGTCCCGCGGCGAGCACCGCGAAGGGCGCCGCGCTCCACATCGCGCCGCCGGTGACGCCACCGGCCGCGGCCAGCAGGCACAGTCCGGCCCGTACGGTGGAGCCGGAGCCGTACCGCGCCACCAGGCGCCGCGTGACCAGCAGCGGGTTGACCACGGTGGGCACCGTCAGCGGCAGGAACGCCGCGCCGGTCGCGACCGCGCCGTACCCGCGGGTGTGCTGGAGCAGCAGCGGGAGCACGAACAGCACCCCGGTGAGCGCGAATCCCACCGCGGCGCCCGCCACCAGCATCGCGGGCATCCCCGGCGCGCGCAGCAGCCGCGGATCGAGCACCGGCGCCGCGGCCCGCCGCTGCCGGGCGGCGACCAGCGCGCCCACCGCGCCCGCGCCCAGCGCCGAGCACACCCCGTGCGCCACCGCGTGCGCGCCGAAGGCGATCAGCGCGTCGGTGGCCAGGCCCAGCGCGGCGCACGTCCCGGCCTGCGCGGCCCAGTCCACCCGCCGCGGCCCGGAAGGACAGCGCGCCGCGCCGCCCGCGACGAGGACGAGGGCCGCCGCGGCGAGCGGGCCGTTCACGACGAACACCGCCCGCCATCCGGCCAGCGCGACCAGCACGCCGCCGAGCACCGGGCCCGCGGCCAGCGCGGCGCCGCTGACGGTGGCCCACACCGCGACCGCGCGGGCCCGCCGGGCCGGTTGCGGATACAGCCTGGTGATCATCGCCATGGACGCGGGCACGCAGGCCGCCGCCGCCGCGCCCAGCACCGCGCGCAGCGCCACCAGCGTCCACAGGCCCGGCGCGGCCGCGCACAGCAGCGACCCGGCACCGAAGACGGCCACCGCGGCGCGGAAGACGCGGTGGGCGCCGTAGCGGTCGGCGACCGCCCCCGCCGACAGCAGCAGCGCCCCGAACACCACGGTGTAGGCGGTGACCACCCATTGCAGTCCGGCGGTCGAACTGCCCAGCGAGCGGGCCAGGTCCGGTTCGGCGACGGACAGCGCCGTCGTGTCCAGCAGCACCATGAAGTAGCCGAGCGAGACACCCAGCAGGGCGGGGGCCGTACGGGTCGGGGCGGCCGGCGGCGTGGTGGTGGAGAGCGTGTGCGACATGCCGCCACCGTCGCCGCCCCGGCCGCCGCCGGCCACCGGTCCCGCCGCACGCCGCGTTCGGCGACGCCGAACGCGGCGCCCGGGATGCGACGATGTCCGCATGGAACTGCGGCAGTTGCGGACCTTCGAGGCGGTGGTCCGGGAGGGCAGCGTCACCGACGCGGCCAACCGCCTGGGCCTCGCGCCCTCTTCGGTCTCCCAGGCGGTCCGTGCGCTGGAACGGACCCTGGACGTCGAGCTGTTCGTGCGGGAGCCGCGCGGGATGCGGACCACCCCGGCCGGCGAGCGCCTGCTGGTGTGGGCCCGCCGGCTGCTCGATCAGGCCGAGCAGGCGCGGCGTGAGGTGACCGACGCGGGCCGCGAGCGTCCCGTCGTACGGCTCGGCGCGCTGGAGTCGATCGCCGCCTCCGTCGCGCCCGGCATCCTGCGGCGGCTCGCGGAGCGCCGGCCGGAGCTGCGCGTCGACGTACGGTCGGAGCTGGACCGCTCGGCGCTGCTTGAGGCGGTCGCCGTAGGGGAGGTCGACGCCGGCCTGGTGCTGGACACCGGCGACACGCTCGGCGACCTCGGCTTCCCGCTGCCGGCCGGCGGGGAACTGGACTTCCTCGACCTGGACCCGGTGCCGCTGCGCCTGGTCGCCGCGCCCGGCCACCCGCGGGCGGGCGAGGTGCTCGGCCCGGCGGACCTGCGCGGGGAGCGGCTGCTGGTCAACGCCAGCTCTGCCTGCTCCTTCGCGCTGGCCGCCCGGCGGCTGTGCGGCCCGGAGGTCGAACGGGTCAGCGCCGGCAGCGTCGCGGTGATGCGGGCGTGGGCCCGCCAGGGGGTCGGCGTGGCGCTGCTGCCCGAGTTCGCCGTCGCCGACGACCTGGCCGCCGGTGCGCTCACCGCCCTGCGCCTCCCGACCCCCACGCTGCGGCTGCGGCTGACCTGGGCGTCCGCGCGCGCCGCGCACCCTCCGACGCGCGCGCTCCTCTACGCGGCGGGCGGATGACCGGGAGCGCCGGCCGGCCCGCCCGGGAGGTGGAGCCTCACCCGGCCTGGACGCCGGCGGCGACGGCGTCGGCGGAGACGTCTCTCGGCACCGAGTCGTTGTAGACGTTCGCGGGCGCGCTGTCGCGGTGGAGGTTCACCGGCGGCGAGGCGGCGGCCGCCGAGGACGTGCCGGTGGCGGCCACCAGTCCCGCGCAGGCCAGGGCGCCGGCGGCCAGGACACGAGCGGTGTGCGAGCGGATCTTCATGGCGAGTGTCTCCCCCTGGACGGCAACGGCTGACCCTACGAGCATGAGCGATCCGCCGGGACGGCGGAGCGGTTTCGGTTCTTCGACGTTGCCGTGGCGGCGTACCGGGCTCCCCCCGGCGGGGGGTCAACCGGCCGCGTGGATGGGCGGCCGGCTCCATCCCGGCTGTGCGTTCGCCGGCGGGAACGCGAGGCCGGTCGGCGTGTCGAGGCCGGTGAGGGGAAGCGTGGCCTGACCGCCGCCCGCCGGGCGCACGCGCACCACCCGGTTGTGGAAGCCGTCGGCCACGTAGAGGCCGCCGCGCCCGTCGAGGGCGAGGCCCAGCGGATCGCTGAGCCCGGTGACGGGCACCGTGCTCTGCCGGCCGCCGCGCGCGGACACCTCCACCACCCGGTTGTTGCCGCTGTCGCTGACGAAGAGGTCCCCCGCCGCGTCGAGGGCGAGACCGGTCGGCTGCGAGAGGCCGACGGTGGGCACGGTGCTCTGGCCGCCGTCCGCGGAGACCCTGACGACCCGGTCGTTGACGAAGTCGGAGACGTACAGCGTCCCGTCGGCCCCGAGCGCCAGCCCCCAGGGGTGCAGCAGGCCCGTGGTGGGGACGGTCGTCTGGGCGCCGCCGCCCGCGGGCACCTTCACCACGCGGTCGTTGAAGCTGTCGGCGATGTAGAGGTTGCCCGCGCGGTCGACGGCGAGGCCGAGCGGGCGCGACAGGCCGTCGGTGGGCACGGTGGACGGCGCCCCGCCGCCGCGGGGCGACTCCACCACCCGGTTGTTGCCGGTGTCGGAGACGAAGAGGTCGCCGGCGGCGTCCCAGGCCAGCCCGGTCGGGTGCACCAGGCCGTCCAGCGGCAGGGTGGTCCGACCACCGCCGAGCGGGGGGAGCGCCACCACCCGGCCGTTGCCGTAGTCGGACACGTACAGCGGCCGGTTGCCGTCCGGGGGCGCCCCGCCCGGCCGCGCCGCCCCGCCCGGCCGCGCCGCCGCGCCCGCCGTGGCGCCACCGGAGGCGAGGGGCAGCGCGCAGAGCGCCACCAGCGCGGTCACGACCGCGAGCCGCCGCGTCCGCGCCCTCGTCCCGCGGGCGGCCGGCGACGGCTCGCGTGCCGGCGATTGCGCTGTCCTGCGTTCCACGACCCACCCACCTCTTCCTGACGGTCCCCCGTCGACAAGCGCCGACCCTAGGCGGCGCTTCCGGCGGGCGCGGGAGCCACGCCCGCGACCGCCCCCGCCGCCACTCCGATGCCCGCCTGCCCGCTTGCCCGCTTGCCCGCTTGGCGGGCGGCCGGGTCGCCAGGTCGCCGGGTCGCACGCCGGGGCGGAATCCTCGGCGGACTGTCCAGTGCGGCGCCGCCCGTTCGTCGTCGTGGGTGCCCGGCCCTGTTCCGGTGCGGCGCCGCCGGGACACGCGGGGTCCGGGCGCTCGCGGCGTCCGACCGGGCGCGGCGCACCGATGCGGGAAGCGAGGCAGACCGAGAGTGATCGCGAAACTCAAGCGGCTGGAGGTCATCACCCTGTTCGCCGAGGACCTGGCGGCCACCAAGGCCTTCTACACCGACGTGCTGGGGCTGCCGACGGTCTACGAGGACGAGGTCTCCGCGGTGGTCCAGATGGACAACCTGATGATCAACGTGCTCCAGGTCTCCCAGGCCCCCACGCTGGTCGAGCCGGTGGAGGTCGCGGGTCCCGGCGGCACGCGGCTGCTGCTGACCCTCGAGGTCGAGGACACCGACGCGGTCTGCGCCGAGCTGGAGTCGCACGGCGTGAAGGTGCTCAACGGTCCGGTGGACCGGCCCTGGGGGCGCAGGACCGCGGCGTTCGCCGACCCGGCGGGCAACGTCTGGGAAGTCGCCCAGGTCCTCCCGGGGTCCTGACCCGACGTCCCGCGAGCTCCGGCGGTGGCCATCGGCCTGGGCGCGTCAGTCACGCCGCGCCAGCCCGGCACCGGCCCCGCGACCACACGGGGCGGGCACGGTCTTCGGCCGCCCCGGTGGTCGCAGGACGTCCATCGCGCGCCCGGCGGTTCGTCGTGTCTGCGGCAGGACGCCGGCGGTCCGGCGCCGCCGGACCGCCGGGCCGGCGCGATCCGCTCCGCGGGACCCGGCACAGCACAACCACGAGAGAGCCAGGAGACGATGATTCCGAACTGCCGAGCAGGAGCAGGAGCGGCCCGTGCGGCGGGCGTCCGTCCGGCGACGACAGGACGTGCGCGGTGAGGGAGCGGCTGCGCGTGAGCACCCTGGGCCGGATGCTGGCCGAGCGCAGGGACATCCTCAAGCTGACCGGCCGGGCCGGCGTCCCGCTGATCGCCGCCACCGTGCTGCTGAACCTGCTGCTCGGTGTGCTGCCGGTGGTCTTCACGGTCTACGCGGCCGTGGTGGTCGGCCGGGTGCCCGCGGCGGTCAGGGACGGCATCGGCTCCGCCGCCTGGGACTCGCTGCTGCGCGCCTTCGCGGTGGGCGCCGCGGCCTTCGTCGCACAGCAGATCGCCGCCCCGCTGCGGGAGTCGGTGGGAGAACTGCTGGCCCGCAGGATCGACGGGCTCGTCATCGACTCGGTGATGCGGGCGGCGATGGGGACGACCGGGATCGGGCCGCTGGAGGACACCGCCGTCGTCCAGGACCTGCGCACCGCGGCGCGCGAGCTGGAGAACTGGGTGCAGAGCCCCGGCCAGGCGTGCGCCGGCCAACTCGCCCTGCACGCCCGCTACACGCAGCTCGCCGGCTACGCGGTGATCGTGGGCGCCGCGTTCTCCTGGTGGGCGGCGGCCGGGCTGGCGGCGGCGGTGGGGCTCTTCCGCTACGGGATGCGCGGCGGCCTGCGCAAGTACGCGGGGGTGCGGATCGGGCTCGACGCGGTGGAGTTGAAGAACGACTACCTGCGGGCGCTGACCATCGACTCGGCGGCCGCCAAGGAGATACGGGTCTTCGGCCTGCTGGAGTGGCTGCGCGACTACTGGCGCCGCTGCTACCTGGACTGGCTGGCCCCGCTGTGGACCGCACGCCGCCGCATCTACCTGTGGCCGTTCCTGTGGTTCACCGGCTGGACGCTGCTGGTGACCGCGGCGGTCCTGGGCGTGCTCGGCCATGTCGCCGCCGATCCGGGCTCCGATGTGACGCTGACGCGCTTCGCGATGGTCGTGACCGCCGTGCTCAGCGCCCTGCGGCTCGGCGACTTCTACCCCGAGTCGGACCTGCAGACCGCCGTGGGCATGCACGCGTACGACTCGGTGCGGCGCTTCTTCGCCGGGCTCGAGAGGGCCGCCGCGGCGAACGGCGGGCCCGCGGCGCCGAAGGAGGGCACTTCGGAGGCCGGCGGCGAGCCCGCGGCGCCGATGCCCGCGCCCCGCGGCTCCCTCCACTTCGACCAGGTGACCTTCAGCTACCCGGGCGAGGACCGGCTGGTCTTCGACCGGCTGGACCTGACCATCCCGGTCGGCCGGTGCACCGCCGTCGTGGGGGTGAACGGGGCCGGCAAGACCACCCTGGTCAAGCTGCTGGCCCGGCTGTACGAGCCGACCTCGGGCGCCGTCCGGGTGGACGGCGTCGACATCCGCGAGCGCGACGTCGAGGCGTGGCGGACCCATCTGGCGGTGATCTTCCAGGACTTCGCCCGCTACGAGGTCTCGGCCGCCGACAACGTGGCCTTCGGCGCGGTCGCGCACCGCGCCGACGCCGAGAGCGTACGGGCCGTCATCGACGCGGTCGGCCTGGGAGCGGCCCTGGACGCCCTGCCGCACGGCGCCGACACCCTGCTGGGCCGGCAACTCCCGGGCGGCGCGGACCTGTCGGGCGGCCAGTGGCAGCGGATCGCGCTGGCACGGGCGCTGTTCGCACTGCGCCACGGCTCCTCGGTGGTGGTCCTGGACGAGCCCACCGCGAGCCTGGACGTCCGCGCCGAGGCGGGGTTCTTCCGGGACTTCACCTCGCTCGCCGAGGGGGCGACCACCGTGCTGATCTCGCACCGCTTCTCCACGGTGCGGCAGGCCGACCTGATCGTCGTCCTCGACCAGGGCCGGGTCGCCGAGCAGGGCTCGCACGAGGAGCTGATGGCGCGTGACGGCGCCTACGCCCGCCTGTTCCGCCTGCAGGCGGAACGCTTCACGGACGACGCGGACGACGCGGACGACGCAGGCGGCGCGGACGACGCGGACGACGCGCTGCGCACGGGGAACGGCACGGGGAACGACGACGAGAGCGTGGAGGCAGGGCGATGAGGCAGACCGCGACCGGTTCGTGGCGGCTGCTGCGGATCGCCTGGGGCGTCAACCGGACGAAGTGCGTCACCGCGCTGTTCCTGATGGTCTCCGCGGCCGTCGCCGGCCCCGCGCTCGCCGCGTGCCTCGGGGCGATGACGAACGCGCTGGTGGCCGGGCACGGTGCGGCGGCCGCCTGGTACGGCGGCGTGGTCGCGCTGCTCGCGGTGGTCGCCATGTCGTTCGGCAACTTCGCCCACGTGGTGTACTTCGAGATGGCCGAGCTGGCGGAGATGGAGTTCGTGGAGCGCCTGATGGCACTCTCCAACGGCTCGGAGAGCATCGAGCACCACGAGCGCAGCGAGTACGCCGGGATGCTGACCGTGCTGCAGCCGGAGAGCCGGCGCTTCCCGAACGCGCTGCAGTCCCTGTTCGACTTCTTCGGCCTGCTGCTGGCCGTCGTCTTCACGGCGGTCCTGCTCGCCAGGGTCGATCCGCTGCTGCTCCTGCTGCCGCTGGCCGCGGTGCCGCCGCTGTGGGCGGGCGGGCGCGCGCAGGCGGTCATCGAGCGTGCGAAGACCGCGACGGCGACGGCCACCCGCGGCGCCCGGGGCCTGTTCCAGCTGAGCGCCTCGCCGCGGTTCGGCGGCGAGCTGCGGGTGTTCGACCTGGACCGGGAGATGCGCAGCCGGCACGCCGCGCTGTGGGAGGACGCCAGCCGCGGCCTGTGGCGGGCCAACACCGTCGCGGCGCTGCTGCGCGCGGCCGGCCAGCTGGTCTTCGGCCTGGCGTACATCGGCGCGGTGATCCTGGTGATCAGGAACGCCGTCGTCGACCACCGCGGCGTCGGCGAGGTGATCCTGGTCATCACCCTGGCCACGCAGGTCAACCAGCAGGTCTCGACCGCCGTGACGCTCCTGGGCGAGCTGCAGCGGATGACCGCCACGCTGCGCCGCCTGGACACCGTCGCGGAGCTGGTGGCCGCGCCGCGGGACGTCCCGGCCGATCTCGCGCCGCCGGAGCGCCTGACCGAGGGCATCCGCCTGGAGGACGTCGGCTTCACGTACACCGGCGCCCAAGCGCCCGCGCTGCGGGAGGTGTCGCTGACACTGCCCGCGGGGACGGTGGTGGCGGTCGTCGGGGAGAACGGCGCGGGGAAGAGCACCCTGGTCAAGCTGCTGTGCGGGCTGTACCGGCCGTCCAGCGGACGCATCCTGGTGGACGGCGAGGAGCTGCGCCGCATCCCGGTGGAGCAGTGGCGCGAGCGCGCCTCGGCGGGCTTCCAGGACTTCGTCCGCTACGAGTTGGCGGCCGGCACCACGGTGGGCCTCGGCGACGTGCCGCGGATCGACGACACGGCCGCGGTGCGCGACGCCCTGGAGCGCGCGCAGGCCGCGGACGTCATCGAGCGGCTGCCGGACGGCCTGGACACGCTGCTCGGCCGCAGTTACGCCGACGGCGCCGAACTGTCCGGCGGACAGTGGCAGAAGCTGGCGCTCGGGCGCGCGCTGATGCGGCAGAACCCGCTGCTGCTCGTCCTCGACGAGCCGACCGCCGCGCTGGACCCGGAGGCCGAGCACCGACTCTTCGAGCGGTACGCCGCCCAGGCCGTGCAGGTGGCGGCCGCCACCGGCGGCATCACGCTGCTGGTGTCGCACCGCTTCTCCACGGTCCGCATGGCCGATCTGATCGTCGTCGTCGACGACGGCCGGATCGTGGAGTCCGGCGACCACGCCTCGCTCATGGCCGCGCGGGGCCTGTACGCGGACCTCTTCGAGCTGCAGGCGGGCTCCTACCGCTGATCGGGCCGGGACGCCGATCCGGCCCGGTCGGCGGCCGGCCCGGACTCGGACCGGGCCCGCACTCGAATCAGCTCAGGGCAGCGGGAACGTGCGGACGACGGTGGCGCCGATGCGCTGGGCCTCCATCAGGAGATCGGGGGCCCAGCGCGGCCACAGCGCGGCCAGCCGGGAGGTGATCACCACGGTGTCCACCGCGCCGTCGGCCAGCGGTGTGCGCAGACCCACCGCGTGGTGGCCGAGGTGGGGGCCCGCGGCCAGGGCCCGGTCCAGCAGTTCGCGGTCGTAGTCCAGCGCCACCAGCGGTCGTGAGCCGGGCAGTTCCGCGCCGCACCCGATGACCGCGACGCGGTCACCGGTCGGCACGCGCGCCAGCGCGCGGGCGATCTCGCCGGCCACCGTCAGGTCGCGGCCGGCGCGGGCCACCTCCAGCAGCCCGCCGTACTCGCGGTCCCAGTCCCAGAACGGGCGGTTGATGCCGATCAGCGCCCAGCACAGCTCCATGACGGGATCAGGACGCGTCAGCAGGTGGCGGCGCATGTTCTCGCGCCAGCTGTCCAGTTGGGCCTTCACGTCGCGCTCGGAGGGGTGTTCGATCACCCATGCCTCGCGGGAGAAGTGGAAGACCAGGCCGTGGCGGTGGAGCCGGTAGGCGATCTCCAGGTCCTCGCCGCCCCAGTCGGTGAAGCCCTCGTCGAATCCGCCGACGGCCTTGAAGTGCCCCGCGTCCAGTGAGCAGTTGAGGGTGAAGCACAGGCCCCACGGGATGGTGCGGCGCTCGGGGTCGAAGCCGCACGCCTCCAGGGCGTTGTGCCGTACGTCGCGGAAGGCCGGGTCGTCGCCCATCCGCGCGACCGCGTCCTCGGGGTGCATGGCGCCGAGCATCTCGGCGACGCTCCACGGCGGCGCGTCGGGGTTGTACCCGTAGGCGTAGCCCAGCACCACGCGCCGGTCGCCCGCGGCGTGGGCGGCCAGGTGCTCGCGCAGGAAGTCCGGCCCGGGGATGGCGCCGGTGTCGAGGAAGCACAGGAGGCGGCCGGAGGCGAGCCGCGCGCCCGCGTTGCGCACCGTGGCGAGCCGGAACCCGAGGTCCTCCTGGTGGTGGAGGCCGATCCGCAGCCGGTCGCCGAACTCCTTGACGACGTCGGCCGTGTCGTCCGCGGAACCGTCGTCCGCGACGATGACCTCGAAGGAGTCCGCGGGCAGCGTCTGGCGGGCCAACTGCCGCAGCGTGGCCCGCAGCAGCGTGCTCTGGTTGTAGGTGGGGACGATCACCGAGATCTCGGGACGGTCTGCGGGCCCAGGCATGCGGGTCTCCTCCGGTGGTGCGGCGTCGGCCTCCCCTACGACGAACGCCGCCCGCCGTGATGGACGCCGGCCGCCGGGCGGGCGCCGGCTTCCGGCCGGGCCGGGTATACGCGAACGTGCGCAGGTCCGTGCCCCGGGGGCGCGTACCGGCGATCGGGCAGTCAGCGAGAAAGAACCGCGGCACGCATCACCGACCATGACCGGAGTGGCCGCGCACCGCCCCCGCCTTCGGGCGAGGAGGCAGCACCGTCATGCCGTCGCGGCGGGACGCGGGCCGAGCCGAACGAGACGATGGAGGCTCCGTGGAACACGTCCAGGGCCGGACCCCTCTCCCCGCGGGACACGCCGAAGACGACGCAGCCGAGAACGCGGACGGCCGCACCGGCCGTGCGGTGGACACCGGCGCCGCCAGACCCTCCGAGTGGACCCGTGTCCCGCTGTCCTTCCCGCAGGAGTTGTGGCACTCGGGCGACCAGGGTGACCGCAGCGGGTTCTTCGGCGCGGGCTTCACCATGGCCGACGCCTGGCGCGTCGACGGCAGTGTGGACGTCGCGGCGTTGCAGGGCGCGCTCGACGACCTGGTCGAGCGGCACGAGGTGCTGCGCACCGTGGTGGTGCGCGACGTGCGGCCGCCGCTCCAGGAGGTGCGGCCGGCCCGGCCGGTCCCGCTGCGGGTGCGCGACGTGCCGCTGCCGCCCGGACCGGGCCGCGACCGGCGGGCCGAGGAACTGCTGGCCGAGGCCGAGCAGTTGCCGGTGGACCCGCGCGCGGTGCCGCTGCTGGCGGCCGGCCTCGACCGGTTCGACGGGCAGGACGCCGTCCTCACGCTCGTCACCCACCACACCGCCTGCGACGAGTGGTCGGTGCAGGTGATGATCCGCGACCTCGCCGCCTTCTACACCGGGCGCACCTCCGGCCGACCCGCCGCGCTGCCGCCGGTCCGCCAGTACCGGGAGTTCGCCCGCTGGCAGCGGGAGGAGGGGGAGCGGCCGGACGCCGCCCAGGTGCGGGCGTACTGGAAGGACCGGATGCGCGGCGCCGGGATCTTCGCCGCGCCCACCGACCGGCCGGTGCCCGGTACCCGCGCCGCGCCGTGCTCCGCGCACCACTTCACCGTGGACGCGGAGGTGATGGCGGCGGCGGGCGCGCTCGCCGGCGAGTTGGGCGGCGGTCCCGAGGTCGTCGCGCAGGCCGCGTTCAACCTGCTGATCCACCACGTCGCCGGGACCACCGACCAGGCGGTGGACACCCTCACGTCCGGCCGGACCGACCCGCGCTTCGACGACACGGTGGGCGCGGTGATGAACTTCCTGGTCTTCCGCACCGACCTGGCGGCCTGCCACACCTTCCGCGACGTGCTGCGCGCCACCCACGAGACATGCCGGGAGGCGTACGCGCACGAGATGCCGATCAAGCACATCGAGTACGAGGTGCCCGAACTCATGGCCCCCAACGAGGAGCCGATGCGCACCAACTGCATCCTGGGGGTGTTTCCCGCGGTGCACGACGAGGCCGAACTCCCCCTGGCCGGCGGCCTGCGCAAGGTGCGGACCCGCACGGTGCCCACCCCGGTCGGCTCGTGGATACCGCACGGTGTCGCCTGGGCGCTGCACCTGGCCCCGAACGGCGCGCTCCACGGGTGCGTGCAGTACAACCGCGAGGAACTGGACGACGCCACCGTCGCCGGCTGGGCCGGCGCCTACCAGGACCTGCTGGCGGAAGGGGCCCGGCAGCCGGACGCCCCCTGGCGGTCCCTGGCGGGAGCGTCCGGGCGCACCTGAGCGACGCCGTCGCGCGGCCGCGCCCGCCCCGGGGAGCCGCCCCGGCCGCGGGCGGGCCGTCGCCGACCCGCCCGCAGGAGCCGAGTTGCCCGCAGGAGCCGGGCCGGCTCAGCCGCGGGCCACCGCGAGGTCGCGGTAGGAGGGGATGAGCTGCTCCCAGCGCGTGTGCCAGTCGCAGCGCTCCCGCCCTGCCAGGTGCGCGGCCAGGTCCTCCACGTGTGCCTGCCAGCCCGCTCCGTGGTTCGCCACCGCGGACACCGGGAGACCGCGCTCCTCCACCACCAGGCGGGTCTTCGCGCCCTCCGGCGTCAGCACGGCCTCGATCACCGTCTCGTCGCCGGTGTCCTGCTCGGTCGTCGTCACCCTCAGCCGGCGGCCCTCCTCGCAGACGTCCACCCGGCCCTGCCCCTCCCAGCCGCTGGTGAAGCGGATGTGGAACTCGCCGCCCCGCCGCAACTCGCCCTTGACGTCGGCGATCCAGCGCTCCAGCCGCCGGGGCTCGGTCAGCGCCCGCCACAGGTCGGCGGCGTCGGTGTCGTACACGTCCTCCATGCGGACGACCCCCCTTGCGCCCTCGGCGCGCAGCGTGCCGATGATCCGGACTCCCCCGGATACGACGTCGCTGATCTGCTGGTCGCTCATGTCGTGCTCCCTCGTTGGTGTTTCCCCCGCGCTACCTCGGTGTGCAGGGCGTCCATGCGCTGCTCCCAGATCTGCCGGTAGCCGTCCAGCCACTGGTGGACCTCGGCGAACGGCTCGGGCCGCAGCCGGTAGACGCGCCACTGCGCGTCCTGTTCCACCTCCACCAGTCCGGCCTCGCGCAGTACCCGCAGGTGCCGGGAGACCCCGGGGCGGGCGATGGGCACGAGTTCCGCGAGTTCCCCGGCCGTGGCCGGGCCCCGCAGCAGCGCCTCCAGGAGGACGCGCCGGTGCTGGTCCGACATCGCGTGCAGTGCAGCATCCACGAGCGTCAATGTACCCGATCGGGTACGTACCCATCAAGGTACATACGCGCCGGCGCCGGACGCCGGGGGACACGCCCGGTGAGCCCGGCTCAGGAGGCCAATGACGTCATGAGGTGGCGCATCGCCGTGGTGAGGGCCGGTCGCAGACCGGTGAGGTCGGGTTCCGGCGGCTCGCCACCGGTGTCCAGCGGGGACTCGCCGGGGCCGTTCCAGCGGCTGTAGCCGCTGACCTGGAGGGTGAGCACGGCCCCGCCGTGCAGCACGTCCAGGGTCTGGTCGGAGGCGCGCGGCTCCAGCAGATACGCCTCGTCGCCGACGCCCTCGACGGGATGGACGTCGGCCGCGGAGAGGTAGTCCGTCGTGGCGACCGTGACCAGTCCGCTGCCGTCCTGGGCGGCGCTCCCGGGGAGGCTGGAGACGCGGGCCCGACCGGCGTCCTCGAACTCCGCGCGGGGGTCGGTCCTCTTGTGCAGCTCCACGCTGACGGAGACGGTGTAGCCGGTCATCCAGCCGCCGCCCGCCGGGACGTCGGCGCTCAGCACGCACGACAGCTTGTCCACCGCGGGCGCCCTGCTCACGGTCGCGTCGGACACCGCGAAGCCCCTGGCGCCGAGCGCGTCCTTGAGGGGGCTGAGCGTGCCGCCGTCGCACGGGTTGCCCGCCAGGCGGTAGCCGTGCAGGTCGGGGCCCGTGGCGCCGGACCCGTGCAGCACGGCCGCCCACACCGCGGAGGCGACCACGACGCCACCCACCGCCCACAGCCACGGCGGGGCCGTGCGGCCACCCGCGACGACGGCCGCCGCGCCGGGCTCGCCCGGCACCCCCGCGGGCAGTTCCCCGCCCTGCCCGTCCGACATCTCCGGCTCGGTGATCACGCGCGGCTCCCCCTTCGCCTCACGCCCTCACCCTAGTGCGGCGGCGTCGCCCTCCACGGCGGGCCGACGGCGAATCCGGCGACCGGGCCGGGCGCCTCCAGCGGCAGGAGGTGGCCGCCGACCGGCAGGACGTGCGGCACGGCTCGCGCGAGGTGGGGCAGCAGGTGTGCGCGCAGGGCCTGCGGGGGTTCGACGGCGTCGTGCTCGCCTGCCAGGACGGGCGTCGGTCCGGGAGGGCGACCTGCCGGCCGAGGCCGATCTCGGCGCCGTCGGGCCGTTGCAGACCGCGGTCGAGGAGGCGGCGCACCCGGCCGGCGTTCTCCGGGCGGCCGAGGTGCGGAAGAAGGCCGCCAGGCTGGCCGCCGACTCCCCGGTCGCCGGCCCGAATCCGGCGGCCGCCGGCGCTGATCCGATGACCATGACTTCCTGACAGCTTCCTCACATGCTCCCGCCAGGGTGGGTGCCACGCCCGGAACCTGCTGCGACCCGGCACGCAGGTACCACTCGACTCCGGGCGGGAACTGGAGTTCTGCATGTCCCGACACCTCCGTCCGCGCCTCGCCCTCCTGACCGCCGTCGCGGCCGGAGCGGTGCTGCTGCCGGCCACCGCGGCGAGCGCGGCGCCCGCTTCCGGCTCGACTCCGGCCCCGAGCGCGTCCCCGGCTCAGCGGGCCGTGCCGACCAGCCGGCCGGTCCCGGTCCCCCGGTCCACGGCGAGCGCCCTGCGGGACCGGGCGGCGGCCGCGGGGAAGACGCCGCGCGGCGCGGTCGCCGCGGGTGAGGCCCCGGCCACCGGGTCCGGGTCCGGCGACGGCGCCGCCGTCGCCGGTTCGGCCGCGGGCGCGCTGCTGCTCGCGGGCGCGGGCACCTACGTGCTGCGCCGGCGGTCCGCCGCCCAGCGCAACGGCTGATCGCGCACCGCGTCCGCCGCACCCCGTGGTGGGGGGGGGGGGGGGGGGGGCGGGGGCCCCGCCCCCCCCCCCCCCCCCCCCCCCCCCCCCCCCCCCCCCCCCCCCCCCCC